>JALFDW010000022.1 GCA_022778545.1 bacterium
GTACGTTGACTTCTACAATTTTGAGCGTATTTCACTCAAAAACGGTCTCACTCCGGTTGAAATCCGAAGCAAGACCGCGTAATCCTATGAAATTCTACGACAGGCTCTTTTTTTCATGTCTGTTGATCGGGGAACAGCCCAGACCGCAGCATACGGAGGATGAACTTTTTATGGACAGTGCCGGAGCTCCGGCACTTTTTTATTATGAGGTTTCAACCTGCTCACTCGGCGTCCGCATGGAACTGCCGTGTGGCCTTTGCGGTCATCTTCGCAAGGTTGGGCTTGATCGGCGTGCCCGCAGTCGTGGAAGCGGCATACTGCCAGGGCGCAACATGCTCAAGCGGATGCTCCGCGATCGGCTCAGGATAGTTGTCCTTCTCCGCCGTGATGTCATGTGGGTAAACCATGTTGTCCGCAAGGGCCAGCTCAGCGCAGATGCTCTTGCCCACGTCGCTCTCCATCATGCCGCCGACCCAGCAGCCCACGCCGGCTTCCTTGCAGAGCCGGTTGATCTCAAGGGAGTTGGAAAGGCCGCCCACACGCGCGGGCTTGATGTTCACAAAGCCGCATGCGCCGATCTCGAGCGCCTGGCGCACAACGAACGGATCCGTTACGCTCTCATCCAGGCAGACGGGCGTATCGATCATCTTCTGCAGCTTGGCATGATCGATGATGTCCATCGGGCTGAAGGGCTGCTCGATCATGGCCAGGCCAAAGCGATCCAGGCGGCGGAAAACATCCGCTTCGTCGATCGTGTAGGAGGAATTGCAGTCGATATGGAACACGCCGTTCGGGAAGGTTGAGCGCACAGCCTGCACCATGTCCACATCCCAACCGTGCATCGCTTTAAGCTTCACGCGCTTTGCGCCGCTTTCGAGCGCCTCTCCCACCTGCGCGATCAGCTCGTCATATGTATCGCACACGCCGAAGCCCGCGCCTTCATCCACCGTAACCGTCCGGCTTTCCGGGCAGAGCAGGCTGTGCAGCGGCACGCCTTTGATCTCAGCGGCGAGTGTCCACCATGCCATCTCGATGCCGGCCTTTGCAAAGGGGTTCCCTTTGATCGAGGACATCGCCGCCATCACATCCGCCGCGGTGTCAAACTCCTTCCCAAGGACGAGCGGGACAAGGAAGCGGGAAGCAACGTTGAAAAGCCCTTCGCCGTATTCATAGCAGTAAGTTGGGCCGGGCAGGGGGCTGGCTTCGCTCCACCCCTCATAGCTGCCGGAACGCAAACGCGTCAAAAGCACAGCGTTCCCCGCATCGGCGCCATAGGCCGTGCGCCAGGGCTTATGAAACCGGTTTTCCACAAGGTACAGGTCAATCCCGTCGATTTTCATGTAATGTTCCTCCTTCGCTGCTTACATGCAGCATTTTGGCTGTGTTGTTATGTTATGCCGGCCTCTTAGCGCATCTTTTTGAACGGCATCCGCGCAATCCGCGTGCCGGAAAGGGTCAGGCCGCTGACCTCGCCCGCATCATCCTTCACGAACTGCACAAAGCAGCTCCTGGGGTACTCCGTCACAAAGCGGTCCTCCCCGGCTGCGTGCAGCATGGTCTGTCCCCGGCGCATCTGCTCCATGTACAATGCGCCTCCGCATGCACGCACGGTATAGAACGTCTCCAGCTTCTCGCAGTAATAACGCCCCGCATAGCGCTGAAGCTGTTCTTCCGGCAGCGGCTCATCCGCCGCTTTGTGCAGGCAGATCGTTTCCTCCGGCGTAAAGAGCATGGGGTTCTCCGCGCCGAGCAGGAGATACGTTTCAAGATGCCCCATCCGGAACAGGTTGCCGCGCACCCGGGTCAGCGGCGCAGGGCCGTATTTTTCCATCCTGCAAAGCGTTCCGTCCCGCTCTTCGATCCGGATGATTGCGGATTGGGGCAGCTCCGTATAGTAGAACCCCGGTGCTTCCGCCAAATCAAATACCTCGCGCACGGGCATTTCCGGCTTTTTCGCCGCAGGCAGTCCAAGCATGATCCGCGCGATGGCCTGGGCGGACGGCTCCGTAAACGTATTCTGCGTATTGGAGAGTATGATGATGTCGATATCATCATCCGGCAGGCGGTACACGATCGTGCGGAAGCCGGCATCCTCGCCCACATGCTGCAGATAGCGGTGTCCTTCAAGCTGTCCCACCCAAAGGCCGCAGGCATAGGTGGTAGGCGCGCCGCCGGTAAGCTTCGTCACGGTCGTCATCTCTCGAATGACATCCTCCGGGCAGATGGTGGGGGTCCGGTAGTTCTCCATCCATTTTGCCAGGTCGCGCGCCGTGGTGTGCAGCGACGTTGCGCCATAAATACCATAAACAAGCGGATTGTAAAAGAACTGCGTGCCGTTGTCAAGGAAGGATTTGGCGCGACCGTCAATGCACTCCCAATACCGGTCCCGTACCACGGTCTTTGTCATGCCCAGAGGGCGGAAGATGCGCTCATCCAGAAATTCCCGCAGGCTTTTCCCGGATACCTTTTCCGCAATGGCCGCAAGCAGAATGAAGTTTGAGTTGCAGTACAAATACTGAGACCGCGGCGGGAAATCCAGAGCATTCTGCCGGGAGATCAGCTTGAGCGCATAGCGTTGGGTTGTAATGTCATCGTTGGAGATGCCCTGAAGATCCTGAAGCTCAAACAAGTCCCATATGCCGGAATCGTTGTTCATCAGGTCCCGCACGGTGACGGTATCCGGGAAACCGACGTATTCCGGAATATATGTGCGAATATCGCTGTCCAGATCCACCAGCCCATCCCGGCTCAGGAGCATGACGCCCATCACGGTAAACTGCTTTGATACGGACGCCACATGGAACACGGTATCGCTCGTGATCGGAACGCGGTTCTCGATATCCGCATAGCCGAAGCAGCGCTCATATATGGTCTCTCCGCCTTTGCGGATGAGCACCTGCCCACCGGGGCAGATCCCCTGCGTCCAGAGATGAAAGATGCTGTCAATCCTGCTGCGCATTTGCTCGTTCATGTTACTATCCTTTCTTTCGCCGCACAGGCGGCTCATCGTTTTTAAAACGGGAAACTGCGCACAGCCGGTTCTGCCGTGCGCCGTTTGCGCATTTCGGTCTTTTGCGCGCAGGTCGGTTTCAATTATGCAAATTATATCGAATCAGAGCTCTGTGGGCAAGTTACAAATTCTTAACTTCTTTTATCTGCTGTGCCTTCCGCAAAGCGCGGCAGACTGCAAAGCAAAGCGGTGCGCCGGGCATCAGCCCGCGCACCGCTCCTGTTCCTTTGTCGTTATGTTTCGTTATGCCTTCTTTGATTTTCCGGGTGCTTTCTTTTCCTGAATCTTTTTTATCAGGAAAAGTGCGCCCACCATAGCCGCAATGGCAAAGGGTGTCACGATCACGCTCTGCACCACGGATGCGATCACATAAAACACGAGGCACACGACCGCCACGAGGCATGCATAGGGCAGCTGCGTGGAAACGTGGTTGATGTGGTCGCTCTTGCCGCCGGTGGAGGCCATGATGGTGGTGTCCGAAATGGGGGAGCAATGGTCGCCCATAACCGCGCCGCCAAGGCAGGCTGCGATGGTGATGCACATCATCTGGCTGATCTCATCCGGGAAGATGTTGATGACGATCGGGATCAGGATGCCGAAGGTACCCCAGGAGGTGCCCGTCGCAAACGAGATACCGCAGCCGATCAGGAACAGGATGGTCGGGAGCAGCGGGCTGTTGTGGCTGCTGCCCACGATGGATTTCACGAAATCATCGCTGCCAAGCGCGTTGGTCACGCCGGAGAGCGTCCATGCAAAGGTGAGGATCAGGATGGCCGGAACCATCGCCTTGAAGCCCTCCGCAATGCTGTCGGTGAACTCCTTGAACGTGAGCACCTTGCGGCAGAGGAAGAAGGGGAAGCAGAACAGCAGCGCAATGAAGGAGCCGAGCACAAGGCCGACGGAAGCATCGGAATTTGCGAACGCATCCACGAAGTTCGCCTCGCCGTGGAAGAAGCCGCCGGTATAGATCATGCCGCAGACGCAGGCAACGATGAGAACGATCACGGGAAGCACCAGGTCAATGACCTTGCCCTTGTAACGATTCTCTTCATCGTAATTCGTCGCCTCGCCATAGGGACGCGCAGCCGTGGTAAACAGGTCGCCGCGGAATTTCGCGTTGTCCTCATGGAGCTTCATGGGGCCGAAGTCGAAGTCCATCAGCGCAAGGGTGATCATCATGGTGATGGTCAGGAGAGCGTAGAAGTTGTACGGAATGGTCTCAAGGAACATCAGGAAGCCGTTGATGCTCGAGCCGTCCGGCACGGAGGACGTGACCGCCGCCGCCCAGGAGCTGATCGGCGCGATGATGCAGACGGGAGCGGCCGTCGCATCGATAATATAAGAGAGCTTCGCGCGGGATATCTTGTGCTTATCAGTCACGGGCAGCATCACGGAACCAACCGTGAGGCAGTTGAAATAGTCGTCGATAAAGATCAGGCAGCCGAGCGCGACCGTTGCAAGCTGCGCCCCCGCGCGGGTCTTGATCTTATGCGCCGCCCACTTGCCGAAGGAAGCGGAGCCGCCCGCCTTGTTCATCAGGCTGACCATAATGCCCAGGATGACGAGGAAGATCAGGATGCCTACGTTCCATCCATCCCCCAGCTTCGCGGTCATCATCTCGAAAATGCCGGTAACCGTATGCTCCAGACTGTAGCCGCCCGCCGTGATGTTCTGCAGCACGCAGCCCACCACGATGCCGACGAACAGCGAAGTGTAAACCTCTTTTGTGATCAGAGCAAGGCCGATGGCGATGATCGGCGGCAGCAGGGACCAGAAGGTTCCATACATGCTGCTCCCGCCTTCTTCGCCTTCAGCGAACGCAACTGTGCAGGCGATCATTGCCAGAAGGAATACGACGGCAATGATCAACCGTTTCTTGGTTGTTCCATGGTTTCTCCTCATAAATTAGCCTCCCGAAAAAAGAATGGTGGTGATTATTTGCGTGCCGGGGCAGAAATGATTGCGCCCGGCAAATCGTATCAGTTTCCAACAACAGCGGCGAAATTTCCGGTTTTCTGAAGGAATTCTTTAAGGAATTCTTTCCCGGAAATGATATGTACAGTATAGCAAACAGTTCCGCTAACAAGTCATCAAAGAGTCGATTTGTTTTATAAAGCTTTTGTTATAAGATGTAAATAATTCGTTAACCTATGTATTATGTAGTGTTTGCATAAATACTTTCATTTGCTGCTTCCAGCTTTCTTTACGGAATCTTTATAAATTTAATTTACACTTATACTTTATCAAGCGACAAATTAAGGCAATTTATCCTATTGACAAATGCGTATTTATCTAATAATATTTAGGTACACTCAAAGATTTTTATAAATTCATTATATATACCGTATCTCAATAACGTTTACCAGTTGAATGCAGTTTCCGCAGCATATGCGGAATTCGTGTCCGGGCGTATCAGTATCCGGATGCAATATATTTTAAGGAGGCAAACTTCATGGCTCATCTCTCCTCCAAACGGAAAGCACTGATATTCGTGCTTATCGTGGCTTTCACCCTCGTTGCAGCGTCGGCCTTTGCCGCACAGGAAGGGGAAGCCGGCAATCCGTTTGTCGGTACCTTCTGGTCCCTGGTTCCGCCGATCATCGCCATCGCCCTTGCACTCATCACCAAAGAAGTACATTCCTCCCTTTTTGCCGGCATTCTCGTAGGCGCGTTTTTCATTGCAAACGGGAATCCTGTCAGCGCCATGCACACCATGGTGGATGACGGTTTCGTAGCCGTGCTCAGCGACGGCTGGAACGTGGGCATCATGATCTTCACGATCCTGCTCGGCGTCGTCAGCGCGCTGTCCTTCAAGGCCGGCGGCACGGTCGCCTACGGCAAATGGGCGCTCCGGTAGATCAAGACCCGCAAAGCGGCACAGCTTGCCACGGTCGGCCTCGGCTGCCTGATCTTCGTAGATGACTACTTCAACTGCCTCACCGTGGGCAACGTAATGCGCCCGGTGACTGACAGCCACCAGATCTCCCGCGCAAAGCTCGCCTACATCATCGACTCCACGGCCGCTCCCGTCTGCATCATTGCCCCGATCAGCTCCTGGGCCGCCGCTGTGACCGGCGTCGTACAGGGTTATGGCAGCAGCCCCTACTCCCTGTTCATCGACTCCATCCCCTATAACTTTTACGCTCTGTTCACCCTCACCATGATGGTCTGCATGTGCCTGATGGATTGCGACTTCGGCCCGATGAAGGTGCATGAAGACAATGCGCGCAAGGGCGACCTCTACACCACGCCCGACAGGCCCTACGAAAATGCAGCCAACGAGCAGCCCAACAGCAAGGGCAAGGTGATCGACCTGATCATCCCCATCTTTGCGATCCTGATCCCCTGCTGCATCCTCGGCCTGCTCTACACCGGCGGTCTGTTTGAAGGCGAGACCTTCGTGGATGCATTCGCCAACTGCGACGCTTCCCTCGGCCTTGTATACGGCTCCCTCGTCGGCATCCTCATCATGCTGGTATACTACATTGCCCGCAGGGTAATGGGCTTTAAGGACTTCATGGATTGCATTCCCCAGGGCTTCCGCAACATGGTTCCCGCGGTGCTGATCCTCATCTTTGCCTGGACGCTCTCCGCCATGACCGGCCAGCTGGGTGCGGCGGAATACGTCGCAGGTGTGGTCGACAGCGCAGCTGACGGCCTTGCGAACTTCCTGCCGGCGATCATCATGCTCATCGCGGCGGGCCTCTCGTTCGCTACCGGCACCTCCTGGGGCACGTTCGGCATCCTGCTTCCCATCGTGGTGCGCGTGCTGCCGCTCGGCAACCCGCTGCTCGTCATCGGCGTAGGCGCGTGCCTGGCCGGCGCGGTCGTGGGCGACCATTGCTCCCCCATTTCCGACACCACCATCATGGCTTCCGCGGGTGCGCAGTCCAACCACGTGAACCACGTATCCACCCAGTTGCCCTATGCGCTCACCTGTGCAGGCGTCTGCTTCATATTCTATATCATCGCAGGCTTCGTACAGAGCGTGATCGTGACGCTGTTCGGCATCGCAGCCATGATCGGCGTCATGTTCCTCGTCAAGTACCTGACCAAAAAGAAGGACGCCTCCGCAAAGGCATAAGCCAGGATTCTAACACAAAAAACGCCGCCCGGATCCGTTCCGACGGCGTTTTCGCTTGATCAGCAGAAGAATCCATTCTGAATTCTGACATAAAAGAATTGAATATCGCTATCATAATAAAACAAAATATTGTATTCCGTACAAAAAATGTCTGGGAAAAACGTTCAACCTCTATTTACAATTCGCTCACAATTTGATACCATTATGTCATGACATAAACCTTTATAAAGAGCTTATCAGTTTCTCTGTCCTACAGGCAGGGAATATATCGCAGCCGGGGTTTCCCCTTTTCTCACCCGGATGCAATCATTATTTTTTCGTAGGAGGCAACCCAATGAAACACGTTTCCCTTAAGCGAAGGGCACTGTTGGCGGTGTTGGTTCTGGCCGTCGTCATCGTTGCCGCAACCGTGTTTGCGGAGACCGATGGGGAAAGTTCCAACCCATTTGTGAACAGCCTTTGGGCCGTTCTGCCGCCAGTCATCGCGATCGGCCTCGCGCTCATCACCAAAGAGGTGTACAGCTCGCTGTTCATCGGCACCCTCGTGGGCGGGTTACTGTATGCAAACTTTAACCCGGTCGGCGCGCTGACCCACATCTTTGAGACCGCCATGGTCGGCGAATCGCTGACCAGCAGCGGCAACGTGGGCGTGCTCGTGTTCCTCGTCATCCTTGGCGCGATGGTCGCCCTGATGAACAAGGCGGGCGGTTCCGCCGCATTCGGCCGTTGGTGCTCTGAAAAGATCAAGAGCCGCAAGGGCGCGGGCTTCATGACCATGCTCCTCGGCTGCATCATCTTCATCGACGACTACTTCAACTGCCTGACAGTCGGCTCCGTCATGCGCCCCGTGACCGACAAGTTCAAGATCTCCCGCTCCAAGCTCGCTTATTTCATCGACGCGACGGCAGCCCCGGTCTGCATCATCGCACCGATCAGCTCCTGGGCGGCCGCAGTCTCCGGCTACATCGAGAACGCGAATGGCCTGGAACTGTTCGTGAAGTGCATCCCGTACAACTTCTACGCGCTGCTCACCATCGCCATGATGATCACGATCATCCTGCTGGATTTCGACTTCGGCCCCATGAAGAAGCACGAGATCGCGGCCCGCGAGCATGGCGACCTGTTCTCCGGTGAAAGGCATGCCGGCGATGAATCCGCCCCCATCGGCAAGGGCAAGGTGATCGACCTCGTCCTCCCGATCCTCGTCCTCATCGCCTGCTGCTTCGTCGGCCTCATCTATTCCGGCGGCATGTTCGACCCCGCGAGCGACTGCTATGGCAGCCTGATCGACGCGTTCGGCAACGCGACCGCCGGCATCGGCCTCATGCTCGGCTCCGCCGTGGCGATCATCCTCACCATCATCTGGTACCTCTGCCGCAAGATCCTTGGCTTCCGGGATTGCATGGATAGCCTGGCGGACGGCTTCAAGGCCATGGTTCCCGCCATCCTGATCCTCACGCTGGCCTGGACGCTCAACGCCACGACCGGCAGCCTCGGCTTGAAAGAGTTCGTTCATGGTGCTTTGGAAGGTTCCGCAAAGTCCCTGATTGGCTTCCTGCCCTGCGTCGTGTTTGCGATCGGCTGCGGCCTCGCGTTTGCGACGGGTACCTCCTGGGGTACGTTCGGCATGCTGATCCCGATCGTCCTCGCGGTATTCCCGCCGGAGAACGTCGAGACCAACACCATCATGATCATCTGCATGTCCGCCTCCATGGCAGGCGCGGTCTGCGGCGATCACTGCTCCCCCATTTCGGATACCACCATCATGGCCTCCGCGGGCGCGCAGTGCGACCACATCAACCACGTTTCCACGCAGATCCCGTATGCGATGCTCGTCGCGGGCGTGTCCTTCGTGATGTATCTCATCGCCGGCTTCGTCCAGAGCGTCATCATGCTGCCCATCGCCATCGCGGTCATGGTCGGCGTGCTGTTCCTCATCAAGTACCTCAGCAAGGATAAGGATGCTTCCGCCAAAGCGTAAGCATTGCACAAACTAAAATAGCATAGCACAAAAGCGAAACGCCGCCGGGCTTGCCCGGCGGCGTTTTCAGAGTATCGAAAAAGTGGCTGAACGCCACTTTTTCGATAGATAGGA
>JALFDW010000023.1 GCA_022778545.1 bacterium
CTGTCCTCGCAGAGCATCTTATCTCCCGTCAAAAGCACAGTAGGCACTTTTTCATAATTCGCAACCATGCTGAACAGCATGAATTCGCTGCATATCTTCCCATTCAGGCGCACTTCAAGCGGCTGGCGCGAGAAAGTGTGCGAAAGGGGATTTCCGTTCCTGCCAGCAGCCGAATGATAGCCGATGAACATGGCCGCATCAAACCCCTGATCCACGCCGTAAGCCATCGTATATGGATGGCCGCATCCGCAGCGGATCAGTTCCACACAGCGCGGCAATTGATGGATGTCGAGATTGGTGCCGCTTGCGTGCGCATCCTTAACCAGGATGAAATCCGCCCCTGCCTCAATGGCTCCTTCGCAGGCCGCCTTGACCTCGTTGGTCATTTGCTGTACTGCCGCTGCATAGGTGGGCTGTGTTCGGTTGCATTCTTCCCAAAGCGTTGTGGTCGTGATGCCTTCGATGTCGGCGCTGATGAATACGCGCATAATTTGCCTCCTTGGTAGATAGTTTAATTGAATGCTGTGAAGCATATTATTCATATCAATTTATATCAATGCCCGCCCGGCCAGCTTTGAGCGGTGAGCAGGACGATACTAAGATATATAACACGGTGTTGAAAAACACGATTCATTTTATCAGCCTGGCCTGAATACTGCAACCCCACAATCAATGAAAAATGCGTATGTATTAACGTCGTTTCCGCCAGCCTTTGCCCAATGCCGATCGTCACAAGATCACTAACATGGCCGAAAAAATCAGTGAGGCCTTTCCCATAACTCCCTCCTCATCTGGGAAAAAGATAACGAAAATACGGCCTGTTTCCGCCTTTACAAAGCATATGAAATGACGTATAATGTCGCTAAAGGTAATACCTTTAAGGTAGTACCTATTTTCATTCGGAGGAAACGGAGCGTGGAACAGCAAGCGCCGGAGCAGAAAGACCCCATCCGCACCCGCCTTCTTGCGGCAATGCAGGATGGGATGTTCGCGCACAGCGAGCGCCTGCCGCGTGAAAGCGTGCTGGCGGAGCGGCTTGGCATCAGCCGTACCCAGCTGCGGGACAGCCTCGCCATGCTGGAACGCGAAGGGTTCATCACCCGCCGCCATGGCGTCGGCACGATCATCAACCGCCATGTGCTTGCGGTGCGCACGCGCATGGACATCGAAGTCGAGTTCATGGACATGATCCGCCAGACCGGGAAGGAGCCCGGCGTGGCGCGCATCACGACCGAATGTGCGGCGTGCAGCCCGGAGGTGGCGGCGCGCCTTAAAATCGAACAGGGAGAAATGATCCTCAAGGTATGCCGGCTCGTCACTGCGGACGGGAAGCCCGCGATTTACTGCGAGGATCATGTGCCGTACGGCCTGATAAAGCGCCCCTCGGAAGAGGCGGACTTTACCCGGCCGATTTTTGATTTTCTGCGCGAATTCTGCAATGTCGAAACGTATATGGACCTCACGGAGATCCGCCCCGCCGTGGCGGATGCGCGGCTGGCGGAGCTGCTTTGCGTTCCGCAGGGGGCGCCGTTGCTTTACATGGACGAGGTGGACTACGACATCGAGGGCACGCCCGTGCTTTACTGCGCGGAATACTATGTGGACGGCGCGGTAAAGCACACCGTGATGCGCAAACGGTTGTGAGAGCGTTGGAAGAGTCGATTCAATTTAATTATAAGGAGAGAACATGAAGAAGATTGCGGTTTTGATGGGGAGCGACAGCGACCTCCCGGTCGTGAAGGCGGCGTTTCAGGTGCTCCGCGAATACGGTGTGCCGTACGAGGCGCATGTGATGAGCGCCCACCGTTCGCCTGAAGCTGTGCGGGACTTTGCGCTTGCGGCGCGGGAACGCGGCTTCGGCGCGATCATCGCGGCAGCAGGGAAGGCTGCGCACCTTGCGGGCGCAGTTGCCGCGAACACGACGCTGCCGGTCATCGGCATCCCGGTGAAATCCTCGACGCTTGACGGGCTGGACGCGCTGCTTGCCACGGTGCAGATGCCTTCTGGCATGCCGGTTGCCACCGTCGCCATTGACGGCGCGGCGAACGCGGCGCTGCTTGCGGTGCAGATGCTTGCGCTTTCGGACGCGGCGCTTGCGGAAAAACTCGATGCAACGCGCAGGGAAATGAAGGCGAAGATCGCGGAGAAGGACGCGCGCCTGCAAAAGGAACTGGAGAATCTTTAAGTTTTACATATTTCAATTTTACGGAGGAAACTGCAATGAAGAAGCTCGAACAGGTTTATGAGGGAAAGGCCAAAAAGGTCTTTAAGACGGATGATGAGAACCTTTTCATCGTGGACTACAAGGATGACGCCACCGCGTTCAACGGCCTCAAGAAGGGCACGGTTGCGGGCAAGGGCGCGATCAACAACCGCATGACAAACAGCATGATGCAGCTTTTGGAGCAGCACGGCATCCCCACACATTTTGTGCAGGAGCTTTCGGAGCGCGAAACGCTCGTGAAGCGCGTGAAGATCGTGCCCATCGAGGTCATCGTGCGCAACGTGGCGGCAGGCTCGCTCGCAAAGCGCCTGGGCCTTGCGGAGGGTACGCGCCTGAAGAGCACCGTGCTTGAATACTGCTACAAGAACGACGAGCTGGGCGACCCTATGATCAACGATTATCACGTTTTCGCCATGGACCTTGCCACGAAGGAAGAACTCGAGAAAATCGCTGCGTACTCCTTCAAGATCAACGAGATCATGACCGCGTTCTTCAAGGAGATCGGCGTGGACCTGATCGACTTCAAGCTGGAATACGGCATCACGAACGATGGCACGCTCGTGCTTGCGGATGAGATCTCGCCGGATACCTGCCGCTTCTGGGATGTGAAGACCGGCGAAAAGCTGGATAAGGATCGCTTCCGCCGCGACCTGGGCGGCGTGGAGGAAGCCTATCAGGAAATGATGAAGCGCCTTTCTCAGCACAATGCGGGCGGTCAGCAATGAGCATGGGCAAGATTCACGAAGAATGCGGCGTGTTCGGCATGTATTCGCCGGAACGCGCGGATGTGGCTTCCCTGGCGTATTATGCGCTGTACGCGCTGCAGCACAGGGGGCAGGAGAGCTGCGGCATCGTCGTCAATGACGACGGGCTGTTCAGCTTCCATAAGGACGTCGGCCTTGTGAACGAGGTGTTTGACGGGGATACGCTCCGGCGGCTCGGGCAGGGCAACATCGCTGTCGGCCATGTGCGCTACGGCACAACGGGCGGGAGCCAGCGCAGCAATGCGCAGCCCATCGTGGTGAACCACCGCAAGGGGCGCATGGCGCTCGCGCACAACGGCAACCTCGTCAATTCGCAGGAGCTGCGCGAGGAACTGGAGCTTGGCGGCGCGATCTTCCAGACCACGAGCGACACGGAGGCGATCGCCTATGTTATCGTGCAGGAGCGGCTCAAGGCGGCTTCCATTGAAGAGGCGGTGAGCCGCGCAATGGATAAGCTCGAAGGGGCGTATTCCCTTGTGCTCACCTCGCCAACGAAGCTCATCGGCGTACGCGATCCCCACGGCTTCCGCCCGCTTTGCCTTGGAAAAACGCGCGGCGGCGCCTATGTGCTCGCCTCCGAAAGCTGCGCGCTCGATGCGGTGGGCGCAGGGTTCATCCGGGACATCGAGCCGGGCGAAATCGTCGTGATCGACAAAAACGGCGTCAATTCCATCACCGTGCATTGCAACAAGTGCGACCCTACGCTCTGCGTGTTCGAATTCATCTATTTCTCACGGCCGGATTCCGTGCTGGACGGCAGCTCCGTGCACATCGCGCGGCAGCGTGCGGGCGCGTTCCTTGCGCTCGAACACCCCGTGCAGGCGGATATCGTCATCGGCGCGCCGGATTCGGGGCTTGATGCCGCGCTCGGCTTCGCCCGCCAGTCCGGCATCCCGTACGACATCGGCCTCATCAAGAACAAGTACATCGGCCGCACCTTCATTTCGCCCACGCAGGAGCTGCGCGAAAACGAGGTGAAGATCAAGCTGAATGCGATCCGTTCCGTGGTGGAAGGGAAGCGCGTGGTGCTCGTGGATGATTCCATCGTGCGCGGCACGACAAGCCGCCGCACCGTGATGCTTCTCCGGGATGCGGGCGCAACGGAGGTGCATATGCGCATTTCGGCGCCGCCGTTTGTGAACCCGTGCTACTACGGCACGGATATCGACTCCAAGGAGACGCTCATTGCAAACAACCATACCATCCCGGAGATCGCGGAGATCATCGGCGCGGACAGCCTCGGCTATCTGAGCCTTGAGAATGTCACGAAGCTTGCCGTGGGCTGCAAATGCGGCTTCTGCACGGCGTGCTTCGGCGGCGGATACCCCACCCGGGAGCCTTCCACGGCGAAGAAGGACCGCTTCGCCTACAAGATCAGCGAAAGCGAGGAACACAAGCATGGAAAATAAGCAGAGCCACAGCGAAAGCTACCGCGCCGCGGGCGTGGATATCGAGGCCGGCTACAAGGCCGTGCAGCTCATGAAGCAGCACGTTGCGCGCACGATGATCCCGGGCGTTGTTTCGGACATCGGCGGCTTCGGCGGCCTGTTCGCGCCGGATCTCACCGGCATCCGCGAACCTGTGCTCGTGAGCGGGACGGACGGCGTCGGCACGAAGCTCAAGATCGCTTTTTTGATGGATAAGCATGATACCGTGGGCATCGACTGCGTCGCCATGTGCGTCAACGACGTGGCCTGCGCGGGAGCAAAGCCGCTTTTCTTCCTTGATTATGTTGCTGTGGGCAAAAACGTGCCGGAGCGCGTAGCTGCGATCGTCTCCGGCGTGGCGGAAGGCTGCGTGCAGGCGGGCTGCGCCCTCATTGGCGGTGAAACGGCCGAAATGCCGGGCTTTTACGGCGCGGAGGAATATGACCTCGCGGGCTTTGCTGTGGGCCTTGGGGATAAATCCAAACTGCTGACGGGGGAAACCGTTGAGGCGGGGGACGCGCTCATCGCGCTCGCGTCAAGCGGCGTGCATTCCAACGGCTTCTCGCTCGTGCGCCGCGTGTTCGACGTGGAGCACCGCGACCTCACCGTATATTCGGAAGAGCTCGGCGCGACCATCGGTGAAACGCTGCTCACCCCGACGCGCATCTATGTAAAGCCCCTGCTTGCGCTGATGCAGGCCGTGAACCTGAAGGCTGCGGCGCACATCACGGGCGGCGGTTTCTATGAAAACATCCCGCGCTGCCTGCCCAAGGGGCTCTCCGCAAAGGTCGAGCGCCGGGCAGTGGAGGTGCTGCCGGTGTTTGACATGATTGGGAAGCTCGGAAACATCCCGGAACGGGACATGTTCAACACATTCAACATGGGCGTCGGCATGTGCGCGGTCGTCCCGCAGACGCAGGCCGATGCCGCCATCCGCTGCCTCGAGGCAAACGGCGTGCACGCTTATGCGCTGGGCGAGGTCGTGCCGGGCGAGGGCGTTGCGATATGCTGAAACAGCGCATTGCCGTGCTGGTTTCGGGCGGCGGAACGAACCTGGAGGCGCTGCTCAAGGCGGAGCGCGCGGGGGCGATCCCGCATGGGGAGATCGCGCTCGTCATCGCCTCCAACCCGGAGGCGTATGCGCTTGTGCGGGCGGAACGCTACGGCGTGGCCCATGCGGTGGCGGACAAAAAAACGCTCGGGGCTGAGGCCTTTGAAGCGCGCATCGAGGCGCTGCTTCAGGAATATCAAATCGACGTGATCGTGCTTGCGGGCTTCCTGAGCATCCTGAGCGCCGTGTTCGTGCAGCGCTGGCCCAACAGGATCCTGAACGTGCACCCCTCGCTGATCCCCGCTTTCTGCGGGAAGGGCTGCTACGGGCTGCATGTGCATGAGCGTGCGCTTGCTTACGGCGTGAAGGTGACGGGGGCAACGGTACACCTTGTGAATGAAGTGCCCGATGGTGGGAAAATTCTGCTGCAAAAGGCGGTGGAGGTGCAGGAAGGCGACACGCCGGAGCTGCTGCAGCGCCGCGTGATGGAACAAGCGGAATGGCAGCTTTTGCCGCGCGCGGCCGAGCTTGTGTGCCGTGCGCTTTCGGAAGGAAAGGAGATTTAACGTGCAGACGCAGAACATTGCAACGATTTTGAAGGAAAACGGCTATGTCGGCCGCGGTGTGCTGATGGGCAGGAGCCCTTCCGGCAAAAAGGCCGCCATGGCATACTTTATCATGGGGCGGAGCGAAAACAGCCAGAACCGCGTATTCATCGAAAAAGGGGAAGAGCTTATCATCCATCCGTTCGATGAAAGCAAGGTGGAGGATCCGAGCCTCATCATCTATGCGCCGGTGCGCGTATCCGGGGCGAATACGATCGTCACGAACGGCGACCAGACGGACACCATCTACGATTTTCTTGCAGCGGGCAAGAGCTTTGAAGCGGCGCTGCGCACGCGCTGCTTTGAGCCGGATGCACCGAATTTCACTTCACGCATCAGCGGCATGATGACGCTTTCGGACAGCGGCTGCGCCTACAAGCTCTCCATCCTCAAAAGCGCGGACGCGGCGGGCAGCGCCTGCCTGCGCCAGACCTTTGAATATGCGGAGCCGCTCCCGGGCGTGGGGCATTTCATCCACACCTACCAAACGGACGGCAACCCGCTGCCCGCGTTTGCGGGGGAGCCGGAGCAAGTCGCGCTTCCTGAAACCGCGGAGGAGCTTGCGGACCTGCTCTGGAACAATCTGGATGCGCGCTATAAGATCTCGCTCTTTGTGCGCTATATCGACATTGAGACCGGCGCTGTGGAAACACGCGTTGTGAACCGGCATCAGAAATAAGGAGGAAGGCATGAAGGAACTCGAACTCAAATACGGCTGCAACCCCAACCAGAAGCCCGCACGCGTCTTTATGGAACAGGGCGAACTGCCCATCACGGTGCTCAACGGCCGCCCGGGCTACATCAACCTGCTCGACGCGCTCAACGGCTGGCAGCTCGTGCGGGAGCTGAAGGCCGCGCTCAAACTGCCTGCGGCCGCCTCCTTTAAGCATGTGAGCCCCGCTGGCGCGGCGGTGGGCGTGCCGCTTTCCGATACGCTCCGGAAGATCTACTTTGCGGATGAGATCGAAGGCCTTGCGGATTCTCCGCTGGCGACGGCTTATGTCCGCGCGCGCGGCGCGGACAGGATGTCCTCCTTCGGGGATTTCGTCTCCCTTTCCGATGTGTGCGACCTTGCGACGGCGCGCGCTCTGCAGCATGAAGTGTCCGACGGCGTGATCGCCCCGGGCTATGAGCCTGCCGCGCTTGAAATCCTCAAAACAAAGCGCAAAGGGAACTATACCGTTCTGCAGATCGCCCCGGGCTATGAGCCCGCGCCTATCGAGCGCAAGCAGGTGTTCGGCGTCACGTTCGAGCAGGGGCGCAACAATGCGTCCTTCGGTGAAGAAACCTTTGCGAACATCGTCACGAAGAACAGGGACATTCCCGAAAATGCAAAGCGCGACCTGATCCTTGCGCTCATCGCGCTCAAATACACGCAGTCCAATTCCGTCTGCTTCGCGAAGGATGGGCAGACCATCGGTGTGGGCGCGGGGCAGCAATCCCGCATCCACTGCACGCGCATCGCGGGCAACAAGGCGGATCTCTGGCATCTCCGCCAGCATGAAAAAACGCTTGCGCTCCCGTTCCGGCCTGATGTGAAGCGGCCGGACAGGGACAATGCTATCGACGTTTACCTTTCCGATGAGCCGGAGGAAGTGTTGGCTGACGGCCGCTGGGAGCGCCTGTTCACCGAGCGCCCTGAAGCGTTCACGAAGGAAGAAAAACGGGCGTATCTTGACACGGTCACGGGCGTTGCGCTCGGCAGCGACGCGTTCTTCCCCTTCTCGGACAACATCGACCGCGCAAAGCGCAGCGGCGTCAGCTATATTGTTGAGCCCGGCGGCTCCGTGCGGGATGACCTTGTGATCGAGGCCTGCGACGCATACGGCATTGCCATGGCCTTTACGGGCCTCCGGCTGTTCCATCATTAAAGGAGGCGCAGCATGAAGGTCATGGTCATCGGCGGCGGCGGGCGGGAGCACGCCATCGTGAAGGCAATCAAAAAGAACCCGAAGGTGGAAACGATCTACGCCCTGCCGGGCAACGGCGGCATTGCGGCGGATGCGGTGTGCGTGCCCATCGGCGCGAAGGACATCGAAAAGATCGCTGCGTTTGCAAAGGAACAGGCCATCGATTTCGCCGTTGTCGCGCCGGACGATCCGCTCGCCATGGGCGCTGTGGACAGGCTGCATGCGCTCGGTATCCCGTGCTTCGGGCCGGACGCAAAGGCGGCGGAGATCGAAAGCAGCAAGGTGTTTGCGAAGAACCTCATGCGCAAATACGGCATACCTACGGCGGCTTATGCCGTGTTTGAGGACGCGGAGACAGCGCTTGCCTATCTCCGCGGCGCGCGGTATCCTTCCGTCATCAAGGCGGACGGCCTTGCGCTTGGCAAGGGTGTGATCATTGCGCAGAATTATTCCGAGGCGGAGGAAGCGATCGATTCCATCATGCGGGCGCGGAAGTTCGGCGAAAGCGGCAGCCGCGTGGTGGTGGAGGAATATCTGACAGGGCCGGAGGTTTCTGTGCTCGCGTTCACGGATGGGAAAACGCTCGTGCCGATGGTCTCTTCCATGGATCATAAGCGCGCGCTCGATGGGGACCGCGGCCCGAACACGGGCGGCATGGGCACCGTTGCGTCCAACCCGTACTATACAAAAGAGATCGCGGCGGAGTGCATGGAAACGATCTTCCTGCCCACCATCCGGGCGATGGCGGCGGAGGGCAGGCCGTTCCGCGGCTGCCTGTACTTCGGGCTGATGCTCACGCCGGAAGGCCCGAAGGTGATCGAATACAACTGCCGTTTCGGCGACCCGGAAACGCAGGTCGTCCTGCCACTCTTGAAGAGCGACCTTTTGACGGTGATGCAGGCTGTGGAGGAAGGCCGCCTTGCGGAGACGGAGGTGGAGTTTTCCGATGGCGCGGCGTGCTGCGTGGTCGTAGCCTCCGGCGGATACCCGGGCAAATACGAGAGCGGCAAGGCGATCTCCTTTGCGGATGCGCCTGCCCTTCGGGAAGCGACGGCATACCATGCGGGCACAAAGCTCGATGAAAACGGCGCGCTCGTGACTGCGGGCGGCCGGGTGCTCGGCCTTACGGCCACGGCCGCAACGCTTGCCGAAGCCGTTGAGAAGGCGTACAGAGCGGCAGAGGCCGTCTCGTTTGAGGGTGCTTACTACAGAAAAGATATCGGCGCACGCGCGCTTGCGGCACATGCCGGATAAGGAGAAGCATGGTTTATCGAATTTTTGTGGAAAAGAAGCCTGCGCAGGCCAATGAGGCAAAAGCCCTGCTCCACGAGCTGCAAACGCTGCTCGGCCTTTCGCAGCTCACCGGGCTCCGGCTGTTCAACCGCTATGATGTGGAGGGCGTATCCGAAGCGTTGTTCTCCCGTTGCGTGACGAACGTGTTCTCCGAGCCTCCTGTGGACGATGTTTATGAATCCCTGCCGGAGGAAGGGGCTGCCGCGGTGTTTGCGGTAGAGTCCCTGCCCGGCCAGTTTGACCAGCGCGCGGACTCCGCAAGCCAGTGCATTCAGCTTATCTCCCAAGGGGAGCGCCCGCTCGTGCGCGCGGCGAAGGTCTACATGCTCTTTGGTGCGGTGGACGAGGCTGCGCTTGCCGCGGTGAAACAGTATGTCATCAACCCGGTGGAAAGCCGGGAAGCATCCCTTGCCCCGGTGGAGACGCTCAAAGCGGCGCTTGAAGCGCCGGAAGGCGTGGAGACGCTCACGGGCTTTACGGAGCTTGATGAAGCCGGCCTCCTTGCGCTGCATAAGCGCCTTGGCCTGGCGATGGATCTGGATGACCTCCTCTGCTGCCAGAAATATTTCCAAACTGAACGCCGCGATCCAACCATCACGGAGGTGCGCGTGCTTGATACCTATTGGTCGGATCATTGCCGGCACACGACTTTCAGTACGCAGCTTACGGAGATCGCGTTCGACCATCCGCGTGCGGCTGAGACCTATGCGCGCTATCAGGCCATCCGGAACGAAATGGGCGTGAGCAAGCCCGTGACGCTGATGGACATGGCGACGCGCGCCGCGAAATACCTGAAGCAGACCGGGCAGCTTCAGCGGCTGGACGAATCCGATGAGATCAACGCCTGCACGGTGAAGATCGATGTGGAGACGGATGAAGGCACGGAGCCCTGGCTGCTGCTTTTTAAAAATGAAACGCACAACCATCCGACGGAGATCGAGCCCTTTGGCGGTGCGGCCACCTGCATCGGTGGCGCGATCCGCGATCCGCTTTCCGGAAGGGCGTATGTGTACCAGGCGATGCGCGTAACGGGTGCGGCCGATCCGCTCCGCCCTGTGTCGGAAACGCTTGCAGGCAAACTCCCGCAGCGCAAACTCGTGACGACGGCAGCCGCAGGTTACAGCTCTTACGGCAACCAGATCGGCCTTGCGACGGGCCTTGTGGATGAAATCTACCATGAAGGCTATGCTGCAAAGCGCATGGAGATCGGCGCGGTGGTCGGCGCGGTGCCGGAAAAGAACGTACGGCGCGAAACGCCTGCACCCGGCGACGTGGTCATCCTCCTGGGCGGGCGCACCGGGCGCGATGGCTGCGGCGGCGCAACGGGATCCTCCAAATCGCACAATACGAATTCTATCGAGACCTGCGGCGCAGAGGTACAGAAGGGCAACGCGCCCGAAGAACGCAAACTCCAGCGCCTGTTCCGTAACCCGGAAGCGGCGCGTCTCATCAAGCGCTGCAACGACTTCGGCGCGGGCGGCGTGAGCGTCGCCGTGGGCGAGCTGGCGGAAAGCCTCCGCATCGACCTCAACGCGGTGCCGAAGAAGTATGAAGGGCTGGACGGCACGGAGCTTGCCATCAGCGAATCCCAGGAGCGCATGGCGGTGGTCGTGGCTGCTGCGGACGCGGAGCGTTTCGCCGCGCTGGCCAAAGAGGAAAACCTCGAATCTACCATTGTTGCAACCGTTACGGATGACGGCCGCATGACGATGGATTGGAAGGGAAAGCGCATCGTGGATCTTTCCCGCGCGTTCCTCAACACGAACGGCGCGCCGAAGAAGGCCAAGGCGCGGGTCTCTGCGCCGAAAGCGGCGGAAATAAAGAAAAACGGCAGCTTTGCGGAAACGTATCTTGCCCTTGCAGCGGATCTGAACGTGTGCTCCAAACGCGGCCTTGCGGAACGGTTCGATTCCACGATCGGTGCGGGCAGCGTGCTCATGCCCTTTGGCGGCAAGCGGCAGCGCACGCCTGCGCAGGCGATGGCGGCAAAGATCCCCGTGCTCCATGGGGATACGAGTACCTGTTCCGTGATGGCATGGGGGTTCGATCCGTTTGTGAGCGCATGCGATCCGTATTGCGGCGCGTATAATGCCGTTGCGCAGTCTGTTGCAAAGGTGATTGCAGCGGGTGCGCCGCTCCGCAACTGCTACTTGACATTCCAGGAATACTTTGAGAAACTGGGCGATAAGCCGGAACGCTGGGGCAAGCCTGCGGCTGCGCTCCTTGGCGCGTTTGCGGCGCAGCTTGACCTTGGCATCGGCGCCATCGGCGGCAAGGACTCCATGAGCGGTTCGTTCAACGACATCGACGTGCCGCCCACGCTTGTTTCCTTTGCGATCTCTACGGGCGATGTGAAAAACGTCATCTCGCCGGAATTCAAACGCGCGGGCGCGCCGGTCTACCGCATTGCGGCGGAGCGGGCTGAGGATGGCATGCTCGATCCCGAAAGCCTCCGCGCGTGCCTTGGCACGGTGGAGCGGCTCATCCGCGAGGGCAGGATCGTCAGCGCATATGTGTGCGGCCAGGGCGGCATGGCGGAAGCTGTGCTCAAGATGAGCCTTGGCAACGGTTTCGGCTTTGCGTTTGAAGATGGTGTAACAGAGGCGGCTCTCTTTGAAAAGCATCCGCTTTGCTTCGTTGTGGAGGCAGCGGGAGACGCGCTTACGGAAGGGACGCTGATTGGCCATGTTTCCGAGACGCCTGCATTCAGCCTGAACGGCGTGAGCCTCCCGCTCGCAGAGCTTGAGTCTGCCTATGAAGGCAAGCTGGAGCCCGTGTTTGCCTGCAACATTCCCATGGAGGGAAAAACTCTGCCCGCGCCCAGCTTTGCTGCGGCATCGTGGCCGAAACCGCGCCTGCGCACGGCTGCGGCACGTGCGCTCATCCCTGTGTTCCCCGGCACGAACTGCGAGTACGATACCGCGCGGGCCTTTGAACGCGCCGGCATAGCGGCGGATGTGCTCGTTCTGCGCAACCTTACGGCAAACGATGTTGCGGAAGCGGCAGCGGAATTCGCGCGCCGCGCGCAGCAGGCGCAGATCATCTTCATTCCGGGCGGCTTCTCCGGCGGCGACGAGCCGGATGGCTCCGGCAAGCTCATCACGGCGTTCTTCCGCAACCCGCGCATCCGCGAGAGCGTGGATGAACTGCTCAAAAACCGGGACGGCCTCATGTGCGGCGTATGCAACGGCTTCCAGGCGCTCATCAAACTCGGCCTCATTCCCTATGGCGAGATCCGGGATGCGGATGCGCAGAGCCCGACGCTGACCTACAACGTGATCGGCAGGCACCAGTCCAAGATCGTGCGGACGCGGGTGTGCTCCAACAAGTCTCCGTGGCTGATGCGCACCGTGCCGGATGAGATTTATTCCGTGCCGGTTTCCCATGGCGAAGGGCGCATCCTCTGCAGCGAAGCGCAGCTTCAGGCGTTGGCAGAAAACGGGCAGATTGCAACGCAGTATGTCGATCCTCTGGGGCAGCCCACGCTGCAGGTGCAGTTTAACCCGAACGGTTCCGCATGGGCGGTGGAAGGGCTGACTTCGCCGGATGGCCGCGTGCTCGGCAAGATGGGCCATTCCGAACGCATCGGAACGGGATTGTACAAAAACGTGGAAGGCCGCTATGACATGCAGATCTTTGCATCGGCAGCGGATTATTTCAAGATTTGATGAATTGAATCGGGAGGCGATCAAAACAGCATGGCGACTATCATTCGGGGCAAAGACGTTGCTGACCATGTACTTTCGGGCGTAAAGGCGGATGTTGCCGCATTGCTTGCGCGGGGCATCGAGCCCTGCCTCGCGGTCATCCTTGTGGGCGATGACCCTGCTTCTCAGGTATATGTGCGCAAAAAGAAGGAAAAGTGCGCGGAACTTGGCATCCGTTCCCTTGAATTTACGCTGCCTGCGGAAACGAAGCAGGAGGAGCTGCTTGCACTCATCGCAAAGCTGAACTCCGACCCGGGCGTGCATGGCATTCTCTGCCAGCTTCCGCTGCCCAAACATCTTGATGAGCAGACCATCGTGCGCGCAGTGCGCCCGGAAAAGGATGTGGACGGGTTCACCTGCCGCATTTCGGCGGATGCGGAGCGCGATCTCATGCCCTGCACACCTGCGGGCGTGATGGAGATACTCCGGTATGCGGGCATTTCCGTTGCGGGAAAACGCTGCTGCGTCGTCGGCCGCAGCAACATCGTGGGAAAACCCATGGCAACGCTGCTGCTCCTTGCGGACGGCACGGTAACGGTCTGCCATTCCAGAACAAAGGATCTTCCGGCGGTCACGCGCGAGGCGGATATCCTCGTGGCGGCAGTCGGAAAGCCGCGCTTCATCACGGCGGATATGGTGAAGGAAGGAGCGGCCGTGATCGACGTGGGCGTGAACCGCGGGGCGGATAAAAAGATTCTTGGCGATGTGGATTTCGACGCGGTTGAAAAAAAGGCATCGTTCATTACGCCTGTGCCCGGCGGCGTCGGCGTCATGACCATTGCCATGCTGATGAAAAATACCGTACGCGCAGCGGCGCTGCAGAACCCGGCAGGACAGGATTCATAAGAGGAGGAAAGGAAAACCATGGCTTATTTTTACGAGGAACCTTCGCATACGTTCAGCGAGTATCTTTTGATCCCCGGTTATTCTTCGGCGGAATGCATCCCGGCGAACGTGACGTTGAAAACGCCGGTGGCGCGCTTTAAAAAAGGCGAAAAGAGCGCCATTGAAATGAACATCCCGCTGGTCTCTGCGGTGATGCAGTCCGTCTCGGACGACAAGATGGCCATTGCGCTTGCAAGGGAGGGCGGGATCTCCTTTATTTACGGCTCGCAGACCATTGAGCGCCAGGCCGAAATGGTGCGCCGCGCGAAAAACTATAAAGCCGGCTTTGTGGTGAGCGATTCCAACATCCGGCCGGATCAGACCCTTGCGGATGTGCTTGAGCTCAAGGAGCGCCTTGGGCATTCCACCATGGCCGTTACGGACGACGGCACCGGAACCGGTAAATTCCTCGGCATCGTGACAAGCCGCGACTACCGCGTGAGCCGCATGGACAAGTCCACGCGGGTTTCCGAATTCATGACGCCTGTGGAAAAGACCATCTATGCGCCGGAGGGCACGAGCCTGAAGGAAGCCAACGACATCATCTGGGACCACAAGCTCAACGCGCTGCCGATCCTCGATAAAGAAGGCCACCTTGTCGCGTTCGTGTTCCGCAAGGACTATGATATCCACAAGGGCAACCCGAACGAGCTGCTTGACGCGCACAAACGCTATGTCGTAGGCGCGGGCGTGAACACACGCGATTATGAAGAGCGCATCCCCGCACTGGTGGACGCAGGTGTGGACATACTGTGCATCGACTCTTCCGAGGGTTTCTCCGAATGGCAGAAGCGCACGCTCGCCTGGGTGCGGGAGCGCTATGGCGATTCGGTGAAGATCGGCGCGGGCAACGTTGTGGACAAGGACGGCTTCCGTTTCCTCGCAGATGCGGGCGCGGACTTTGTGAAGGTCGGCATCGGCGGCGGCTCCATCTGCATCACCCGCGAAACGAAGGGCATCGGCCGCGGCCAGGCCACGGCGGTGATCGAAGTAGCGAAAGCGCGGGATGAATATTTTGAAGAGACGGGCATCTATGTCCCCATCTGCTCGGATGGCGGCATCGTGCAGGATTATCACATCACGCTTGCCCTTGCCATGGGCGCGGACTTCTGCATGCTGGGCCGTTACTTTGCCCGCTTTGACGAAAGCCCCACGAGCCGCGTGCTCATCAACGGCAACTATATGAAGGAATACTGGGGCGAAGGCTCCGCCCGCGCGCGCAACTGGCAGCGCTACGATATGGGCGGCGCGGCAAAGCTCTCCTTTGAAGAGGGCGTGGATTCCTACGTTCCTTATGCGGGCAGCCTGCGGGAGAACGTGAACATGACGCTTTCCAAGGTGCGCTCCACCATGTGCAACTGCGGCGTGCTCTCCATCCCGGAACTGCGCGAAAAGGCGCGACTCACGCTCGTGTCCTCCGTCAGCATTGTGGAGGGCGGCGCGCACGACGTGATGCTCAAGGACCGCACCGGTTCAATGTCCAAGTAAACACAAAAATAGAATCAGCAAAGGCCGCCTGAATGGGTGGCCTTTACAGTGCAATTTACATCAGGGCTTTTTGCGCTCCAGAAATATGCCCAGCCCGCAGGCGGCGGCAAACGTGCAGAGCAGGATCAGCCAGCCGTAATGGAGAAACTGCGGCGGCACATCCGCCTGAAAACCGCCGAACAGCTCCCCGAAAAGGAGCCCTGCGGCATAGCCCGCAAACGCGCAGACGGGGAAACGGTACCAACCGAATATGGATGGCAGGAAAATGATGAGCGCACAGCCCCAGAAAACATGGCGTGCTGCCCATTCCGGCGTATAGAACTGCGGCAGCCCATAGCGGGTAAAAAGGAACAGGCTGAGCAGCGCAGCGGCGAGGATGAGCGGGAACAGGATTCGTTTTTTCATAAAATCATATACCTCCAAATCATGCCCGAAGAAAGAGGGCGTCCACAGTGGTGCCAAGTTCATCCGCGAGGCGGAAGGCGAGGGAAAGCGTGGGGTCGTACTTGTTGTTCTCAATGGCGTTGACGGTCTGCCGCGTCACGCCGCAGCGTTTGGCCAGCTCTTCCTGGGAAAGGCCCTTCTCCGTGCGGAGCGCCCGAATGCGGTTTTTCATAGGCTCAATCTCCGTACTTCCGCCTGAAGACTGCGAGTGCGATGGCGAATACCGCAGCGATGAGCGTGAGCAGCGCAAACGAAGGGATGCTTTCAGCATTCAGCCCGTCAATGAAAACGAGGGCCGCGCAGCGCAGCACATCTGCGGTAAGGATGCCGAGCGTGATGTAAAACGTGCTGACACAGGCTTTCTCCAGGATCGCCCGCCTGCGTTCATCGCCCTGTTTGGCCAGGGAAACGAGCATCGCAACGATGAGCGCGATGGAAATGGCGAGCACGGCCGGGATGACACAGGCAACAACGGAGACGGTTTGCACGGAAGGAACCTCCTTTGTGTAAAAACATTTTGACATAATCAGGATAGCAAAAATACGATTGTATGTCAAATACTTTTTACAAACGGCGCCGCTTAAACATTGCGGGCAGATTGCGCTCCGCCTTGCGGCGTGCTATGATGATCCATATCAATGGGATTACATCAGAACAAACGGGAGAACAAAACCATGCAGCCGGATTTTATTGCGGAGCTTGCGGCCTATGTGCCGGCGGATGAACGCGAGGCGGAAGAAAAGGACGTGATCCTCGACTATGCGCGGAGGTTTCCGGACACGGTGCTCACGCGGGAGAACCGCATTGCGCACATCACGAGCTCGGCGTTCGTGGTGAACGCGGCGGGGGATAAAACGCTGATGGCACACCATATCCAGCGCGGCGTCTGGGCGTGGCCAGGCGGCCATGCGGATGGAAATGCGGATCTTCTCGCCGTCGCCCTGCGCGAGGCGGAGGAGGAGACGGGCGTGAGAGGATTGCACCCGCTTTCACCGCACGTCGCTTCGCTGGATGTGCTGCATGTACACGGCCATGTGAAGCGTGGGAAGTGGGTGAATGCGCACCTGCATCTTTCCGCGGCTTACCTCCTTATTGCGGATGAAAACGCGCCGCTTGCCATCCGCCCGGGCGAAAACACCGCCGTAGTCTGGCTGCCGCTTTCGGAGATCGATGCGGCACACTTTGACGCGGATGATGTGTATCTTTACGGAAAGCTTGCCGCACGGGCGCGGGAATTGCTGAAACAATAAATAAAATAAGAAAGAGGCCGCAGCGCGGCCTCTTTTTCTGTTTCCAAATTACTTAAGGTAGCTCAGCAAAAACGAGAGCATCATGCGGAAGCCTGCGGGCAGGCTGGAAAGCTCGATGAACTCTTCCCGCGTATGGGCGCCCTGCCCGCGGTAAACGCCGGTGCAGACGGCAGGGATGCCGAGTGAAAATGGAATGTTGCAATCCGTTGAGCTGGAATGGAAGGAAGGCTCAACACCGGCTTCGGCGCGGATCGCGCCGCAAAGGCGGGCTTCGAGCGCCTGCTGGCGGGCAGGGTCCAACTCGCCCATGCAGGGGCGTTCGCCGAGCAGCTCGACCTCAACTTCGATGCCCATGCTGCGGTAAGCTGCAATGACGCTTTCAAACATCGCCTGCATTTGCGCCATGCATGCGCGGGAATCGGAACGGTATTCATACAGCATGGAGGCTTCCTGCGCGATGGTGTTCACGGAGGTGCCACCCTCGATCCTGCCGACGTTGTATGTGGTTTTACTGTCGCCTTCCACAGGCGGCTTCACGGCATAAAGCGTGCCGATCATGGAGGAGAGAAGGTGGATCGCGTTGCGGTTGCCAAATGCGCCAAAGGAGTGGCCGCCCTCCGTGCGCACGGTGACGCGGTAGCGCGCGCTACCCACAGCCTTGTTGCAGATGCCGCCGAGCCCGCCGTCAAAGGAGATCACCTCCCGCACGCGGCCGGCGTAATCCTGCATGAGCTGCCGGCAGCCCTTCAGGTTGCCAAGCCCTTCTTCGCAGGAATTGGCCACGAACAGGAAGCCGCAATCCGCCGTTTGCGGTTCGGCGCGGAAGTAACGGGCGGCGAGCATGAGCGCAGCGAGGTTTGCCGTATCATCTCCCACGCCGGGGCAGCAGAGCCGGTCGCCTTCCCGGCGCAGGGGCATGGGCTCCATATCCGGGAAAACGGTGTCCGTATGCGCCATAAAGACCACGACTTCGCAGCTAGGCGTGCAGTTCACGGGGGCGATGACGTTCTTTGCCGCGTCGATCGTCACGCCGGAAAAACCGTTTTCTTCAAACCAGGCTTTCACGAACGCGGCGCGCCGCTCCTCATGGTGCGAGGGCGCAGGGATCGCAGAGAGCGTTTCGATCAGCTCCACGAGCGCGGTTTCATGTTCCGCAGCATAGCGGCGGGCAGCATCATACAAACGGTATTCCATTTTATCCTCCTGTTCAGTAAAGTTCAGCCATGCTCCAATCCTCAAGCGCATCGAGAATGGGCATGAGCGTTTCCGCGCGCGGTGTCAGGCAGTATTCCACGCGCACGGGCACTTCAAGGTATTCCTGCCGGGCGATGAGCCCATCCTGCTCCAACTCCTTGAGCGCGCCCGCGAGGACGGTGTTGGAAACGCCATCCAGGCTCCTGCGCAGCGCGTTGTAGCGGGAAGTGCCGTTGTTGTGCAGCGAGCAGAGGATCTGCATCTTCCACTTGCCGCCGATGTGCGCAAGCGCGCGGTTGAGCGGGCAGGTCTCCATGCAGGGGCAGTTTGCATGCGCGTTTTCCATCCGGTAAGCACCTCCTGAGTTAGTCAGCAAAAGCTGCGTTCTTGCGGAATGCAAAAAAGATATTATAATAATATCAGGTAAGAAAAACGGAGTAAAGACGGAAAGGAAGCTTTCATGGAATTTTATTTGCAGGGGCTGACCATCGGCCTCGCGTATGTTGCGCCCATTGGGCTGCAGAATCTGTTCGTCATCAATTCCGCGCTCACGCAGAAGCGGGGCCGGGCGTATCTCACAGCGCTCATCGTCACCTTCTTTGACGTAACGCTGATGCTCGCGTGCTTCTTTGGCGTTGGCGCGCTGATGGAACGCTTCCGCTGGCTGCAGCTTGCGATCCTGCTTGTGGGCAGCGTGATCGTCTGTTGGATCGGCATTGGGCTTTTGCGCAGCAAGGCTACGCTGGATACGAGCCGGGCAAACGTGGATCTGCCGATCCTGAAGCTTGCGGGGAAGGCATGCGTCGTGACCTGGTTCAATCCACAGGCGCTCATTGACGGAACGATGCTCTTTGGCGCATTCCATGTTTCTTTGCCCGCCGGGCTGGAAGTGCCGTTCGTGCTCGGCGCAGGTTCTGCTTCCGTCCTCTGGTTCTTTGGTGTAACGACGCTCATTTCGCTTTTCAGCGCGAAGTTCAGCGACAAGGTGCTGCGGGTCATCAACATCGTGTGCGGCTGCGTTATCATCTTCTACGGCCTGAAGCTGATGTACAATTTCGTGCAGATGGTGATCGCGGGATAAGGCTCCCGGGAGAAACATAATACAGAACAAGACAAATCAAGAAGGCACGCTGCATGGACTTGGATGCGGCGTGCCTCTTTATTGAATTGATATGCTTCTATTCTTATTGGAATATTCTTTCGTACAGCGCCTCAAGATGCGGCGCGTCTATGGGCGTACCCGTGTTGCGCGCACCGCCCTGCGCGGCTGTCTGTTCCGCCCAAAGCGGGAACATGGTACGATCCGGCACAAAATCGATGGGGAAGTTACGCTGCACATAGGCCGTAAGCTCTGCCTGGGTCATTCCGAGTGCGTCAAGCGCCGCGCTGAGCCGTTCCGGCCGGAAAGCAGCAAGTTCTTCGAGATAGACGGGCATGACAAAGGCGTTTGCAAGGCCGTGCGGCGTGCCGTGAAAATAGGTGAGCGGATAGGCGATGGAATGCATGAGCGTTGTGCCCGTGTGCGAGATCGCAACGCCGCCGAGCAGGGAGAGGAACATCAGCTCATCGCGGAGGGATGCCACATCGCCCAACGCAAGCTGCGGCATCAGCTTTGCAAAGCGTGAAAGCGCATAAAAGCTGAACGAATCCGTGAGGGGTGACGCTTTCACGGAGATGATACTCTCAAAGCAGTGCGTGAAGGCGTCCATTGCCGTGCTGCGCGTGATCGCAAGCGGAAGGTTGTCGGTGTAGGTCGGGTCGAGGAGCGCAATGCGCGGATAGGTTTTGAGGCCTCCAAAGGAGCGCTTCGTTTTGAGCGAATGCCAAGTCATGACTGACCAGGGCGTAGCTTCGCTGCCGGTGCCGGAGGTGGTCGGTACGGCAACGATGGGTAAAACGGCATTTTCGTAAACGTTTGTAAAAAGCTCTTCTGCGGGAATGTCGTTTGCGGCGAACACGGCCACGGCCTTTGCGGCGTCAAGCGGTGAACCGCCGCCGATACCGATGACAAAATCCGCACGGAATGCGCGCGCCTGCGCGCCGATGACGCGGCATTGCTCCACGTCCGGATTGTTGCCGACTCCTTCGAACACGCTGCATTCGATCTTTTCGTGGCTGAGCGCCGCGATTACATCCGCAAGCGCACCGCTTGCGCGGCCGGAATGCCTGCCCGTTACGATGAACGCGCGCTTACCCAGGCGCAGCGCGGCACTGTTGCTCCGCACCGCGCCGCGCCCAAAGCGGATCGACGTGGGAAAATGAAACCCAAATTCCATAAAAACCTCCGGAATGGCATCAATAATGAATAATTATACCATTCCGGTCATGGTTTAGCAAGCGGCCGCAAGGTGCTCCCCCGCAAAATCCGTAAAGGCCTGGCAAACGAGCTTGTAGCCGGCTTCGCTGGGGTGGATGCCATCGATGCAGATCAAATCCCGGAACCGGGGTTGATCGAGGAAATAGCTGCGCACATCCACGAGCGGGCAGTCCGTCTCTTCCGCAATGCGCACGATCGCGTTGGAATAGGATTCGTGGAAGCGGTAAATGCGCTGCACGTCACCAAGCCAGCGGAGGATCTGCTTCGGGTCGTTCCCGTTGCGCCCGAGGAAGGCGAGGTAGCGTTCCGCGTCGATGGGCGGCAGCGTCATCAGCACGGGCTGGATGTCCGCCTGCTTCAGATCGCGTATCATGCTGTGGTAGGTTTCCTTGAAGTGGGAAAGCTGCGTGATCGGCTCGTGCTCCGATTCGGGCAGCACGGAGATCTCGTTCCATTTGAAATTGCAGTCGTTCCCGCCAAACTCAACGAGCGCATAGTCGCACGCCACACCCTTGTCGAGATCCTGCCGGAGCAGGGAATATCCCTTATCCACAGTGATGCCGAAGCGGGAACGGTTCTCCGTTTCAATGCTGAATTTTTCGCGGAATTTTGCGAGGTATTCCTCCATCAGCGCGTGATAGCGGTAAGCGCGGTCGATCACAGTGCCTTTCATGACGGAATCGCCATAGATCCTTGCTTTCATCGTTTCTTTCATAATGAGCACCTCCTGCTCCATAGTATATCCAGATTTTGTTCATATTTTCGCCATAATCTAGTATCCAATACCAGATTAATTAGATTATAATACTGATAAATGGATAAGTCAAGCAAGATTGACGGTTTCTGCCATGATATGCTATACTTTTTAAAAACGTGCGCCAAAGCGGCGCAGAATGGGAGGAATACCATGCGGATCACGCCGGAGCAGGCGGGCGGATTCCATTGCCCACGCTGGGAGGAATTGCCGAAGCTCCTGCTTTATATGGATCAGGTGATCCTGGTGCTGGAGGAAACGCTTTCCCTGTTCGTGGAGGAAAAGGAATGCGTTGTGACTTCCACGATGATCAACAATTATGTGAAGCAGAAGGTCATCAAGCCGCCGGTTCAGAAAAAATACGGGCGGGAGCAGCTGGCGCAGCTCATGGTCGTCTGCCTGTTGAAGAAGGTGCTTTCCATCAACGAGATCGCTGCGCTGATGAGCATGATGACAGCGCGGTACTCGCCCGAGGAAGCATATGACAGCTTTTGCTCTGCATTGGAAAACGCGTTTGTGAAGGCGTTTGCGGCGGAGAAGCGGGAGGTTCCGCCCGTTTCCGGGAACGAGCCTGCGCTTGTGGCGCAAAGCGCGGCGCTTGCTGCGCTCATGGGCAAGCTCATGGTGGAAAACTGCCTTGCGCAGGCGGCTGACGCAAAAGAAGCAGCCGCTGAAAAACCGCAGGCCCAGAAAAAGCCCCCTGCAAAAACGCAGCCGAAAAGCGCGGACGTGGCAAAAGCGGAAAAGGGCGCATCCGCACCGGATGCGGCGGAAGAACAGGCGCAATAAAAACAGAAAAAGGTCGGTTATGCGGCCTGAATTGCAATTGCAATTCAGCCTGGGTTGTGATAAGCTATACTGACGGCGGTATGTCCATGGCATGTACATGCTGCGTTTGTGTAGCTTAATTATAATTTCGGAGGGTTTTATGGCAACGATGGAAAAGCTCGAAGGGAGCAAGGTGAAACTGACGATCGAGGTCGCGGCGGACGAATTTGAAAAGGCTGTGCAGCAGGCGTACCTCAAAACCAAAAAGAACTATAACGTTCCCGGCTTCCGCAAGGGGCATGCGCCGCGCAAGGTGATCGAGAATGCATATGGCTGGCTCGTGTTCTTTGATGAGGCTTTCGATATTGTTTATCCTGAAGTGTACGAGGCTGCCGTGCGGGAGCACGACATCACGCCTGTGGACCGGCCGGACATCTCCATCCTTTCCTGCGAGCAGGGCGCGTCCGTTGTGTTCACGGCGGAAGTGGCCGTGAAGCCTGAGGTCACGCTCGGCGCCTACAAGGGTATAGAAGTAGAAAAGCAGGAGTATAATGTTACGGACGAAATGGTCGAGGCTGAGATCGAGCGCGAGCGCGAGAAGATCGCGAGCACCGTTGAGGTCACCGACCGTGCCGTTCAGGATGGCGACAAGGTGAACCTGGATTACTCCGGCAGCGTGGACGGCGTGAAGTTCGAGGGCGGCACCGCGGAGAAGCAGGAGCTCACCATCGGTTCCGGCATGTTCATTCCGGGCTTTGAAGAGCAGATGGTCGGCATGAACGTGGGCGAGGAGAAGGACATCACCGTGACCTTCCCGGAGCAGTATCATTCCGAGGAGCTGGCCGGCAAGGAAGCCGTGTTCCATGTGAAGGTGAATGCGATCGAGGAGACCGTGCTGCCTGAGGCGGACGACGAGTTCGCAAAGGACGTTTCCGAGTTTGACACCATCGAGGAGCTCCGCGCCGACAAACGTAAAAAGCTTGAAGAAGCCGCTGCGCTGCGCGCGAAGAACCAGCGTGAGAACGAGCTGATCGAGAAGGCGTGCGCGAACGCTTCCGTGGAGATTCCCGAAGCGATGATCGAACGCCAGATGGATCACATCCTCAACGACATCCGCTACCGCCTGAGCATGCAGGGCATCTCCCTTGAGGACTACTGCAAGTACACCGGCACCTCCATCGAGGATATGCGCAAGGAAATGCGTGCGGATGCGGAAAAACGCGTGAAGAGCCAGCTCGTGCTCGAAGCCATCGGCAAGGCGGAAGCGATCGAGGCTGAGACCGAGGAAATCGAAGAAAAGCTTAACGAGTATGCCGCGCAGTTTGGCGACAAGGCGGAGAGCTTCAAGACCGGCCTTACGGACGAGGATAAGCTTTACTTTGCGGATCAGATCGTGCTGGATAAGACCATTGCGCTCCTTGTGGATTCCGCGGTGGAAAAATAAGCCGGCACTGTCAATATCATAATTATAATAAAGGAGGGAAGTACGATGAGCCTCATCCCGATGGTTGTGGAACAATCCAACCGCGGCGAACGTTCTTATGACATATATTCGCGCCTTTTGAAGGACAGGATCATTTTCCTTGGCGGCGAGATTACCGACGAGGAAGCCAACCTGGTTGTGGCGCAGCTTCTCTTTCTGGAAGCGGATGACCCTGACAAGGACATCAGCCTTTACATCAACAGCCCGGGCGGTTCCGTCACGGCCGGCATGGCGATTTATGACACTATCCAGTACATCAAGTGCGATGTTTCCACCATCTGCCTTGGTATGGCGGCGAGCATGGGCGCGTTCCTGCTTGCGGCAGGCGTGAAGGGCAAGCGCCGTGCGCTGCCCAACAGCGAGATCATGATCCACCAGCCGCTTGGCGGCGCACGCGGGCAGGCGACGGACGTGGCCATCCATGCGGATTGGCTGCTGCGCACCAAGAAGAAGCTCAACGAGATCCTTGCAGAGCGCACGGGCCAACCCATTGAGCGGGTGCAGGCGGACACGGAACGCGACAATTTCATGACGGCTGAGGACGCGCTGCGTTACGGCCTCATCGACGAAATTATCCCTCCAAGGAGGTAAAGGAATGGCAAAAACCGACGAGAAAGGCACCGTGAAGTGCTCCTTCTGCGGCAAATCGCAGGATGAAGTGCATCGGGTCATCGCGGGGCCAGGCGTCTATATCTGCAACGAGTGCATCGAGCTTTGCCGCGAGATCCTGGAAGATGATGTGGAGACTGCGCCAGCGGAGCTTACGGATATCCCGAAGCCGCACGACATTTCCGCGATTCTGGATCAATACGTTATCGGCCAGCAGGACGCAAAGCGCGCGCTTGCCGTTGCGGTCTACAACCACTACAAGCGCATCAACGCGGGCGCGTCGAACGATGATGTGGAGCTGCAAAAGAGCAACATCATCATGCTGGGGCCCACGGGCTGCGGCAAGACCATGCTCGCGCAGACGCTTGCGAAGATCCTGAACGTCCCCTTCGCCATGGCGGACGCCACGTCTCTGACCGAGGCGGGCTATGTGGGCGAGGATGTGGAGAATATCCTGCTCAAGCTCATCCAGGCTGCGGATTACGACGTGGAACGCGCGGAAAAGGGCATCATCTACATCGATGAGATCGACAAGATCTCCCGCAAGAGCGAGAATACTTCCATCACGCGCGATGTTTCCGGCGAAGGCGTGCAGCAGGCGCTGCTGAAGATCCTCGAAGGCACGGTCGCAAGCGTGCCGCCGCAGGGCGGGCGCAAGCATCCGCACCAGGAGTTCATCCAGATCGACACCACGAAGATCCTCTTCATCTGCGGCGGTGCGTTCGCCGGCATCGAGGACATCATCGCAAAGCGCACGGGCAAGAAGATCATGGGCTTTGGCGCGGATGTGCAATCCAACGTGGAGAAGGACATCGGTGCACTGCTCAAGAGCATTCTGCCGGAGGATCTGCTCAAGTTCGGCCTCATCCCGGAATTTGTGGGCCGCATGCCGATCATCGTGACGCTGCACCAGCTCGATCAGGATGCGCTCATCGATATCCTGACCAAGCCCAAAAACGCGCTTACGCGGCAGTATAAGCGCCTGTTCGAGATGGACGGCGTGGAGCTTGTGTTTGAGGATGATGCGCTCGTTGAGATTGCAAAGAAGGCGATCGAACGCAAGACCGGTGCGCGCGGCCTGCGCGCAATCTGCGAGGAAGTGATGCTCGACATCATGTATGACATTCCGTCCCGCACGGATGTGAAGCGCTGCGTCATCACCAAGGACGTGATCGACAAGGTCGCTCCACCCCGCTTTGAGCTCGCGGCGGCGGAAGCGCTGCCCGAAGGCACAGCGGTATAGAAAACAAAGAATATGAAAGCGGCTCGCCGGGTTGGCGGGCCGCTTTTCCTGTTCAGAAAAACAAGCCTTTCCTGTCCGGCTCGAATGCGGGCGATTTCAGAGTGATGACAAATTCCTCCAACGCTGCGTATGCGGCAACGGCGGCAACGAGTGCGAAAGCCGCGCTCGTCCCTATGAGGACGCATAAGAAAGGAAACAAAAACAGGAAAAGCCCCGCGGCTTTAAGAGCGTTGACATAAGAAAACAAGCAAAAATCCAGTAAAATCAACGCTTTTAAGGGCAGTGGGCAAACAGGTTAGCTCAAAAATCGAATAACCGAGCGACAAAAGGGATGTTACCGCAAGGCAGCATCCCTTTTCGCATCCCGCAACGCCGCAGATTTTGAAAGAAGTCTGCGGCGTTTTTTCTGCCCAAATCCAGAAAGGAGGCGCAGCCGGAATGTACTTTATGAGCGGTAAAAGCCGCGCATTTGAAACGCTCATGCAGGGAAAGCCCGGATTTGACCGGTACGAGAACGGCTGCACCGAGCATGAGGACTGTAACACCTGCCACTTCTATCGTCCGCACTGGAAATATCGGTTTTGTGTATATGCCGAGTGTCCGTATGAACCGGGCAGACAGACCGCAATCCGGCGCAGACCCGGACACGGGCTGCATGGAATTTGAAATCCGCAAGGGGCGGTTCTCCTTTCGGCTGACCGCCCCATACAGCGAGGAACGCCGCAGGGCGGCAAGCGTGGCGGCGAAAAAGAGCGGCATTCATAGAAAAGTTGCAGTTCAAGGCTGTATAACAGATTGAACGCTTTTAATCCGGCTGGTATAATATAAGTGCATTGAAACTTACCTTCTTCAAATCGCATCTTACCTGTCCAAACCTACCACTTACCTGAAAAGCACAGACAAAAAACAGAGCCTGCGCTATAATATACTTACAGCAGGGAGCGAGGTGATACGAGTGAAAGTTGAAATCAAAATGACCGAAACTGCCAAGGAGCCGTATGCCGTTATCTTCACGAATGAAATGACGGAAGCCGTGCGCCAAGCCGCAGCCATTCTT
>JALFDW010000015.1 GCA_022778545.1 bacterium
ATTTCGTAACGAATTTGTAAATTCACACTTGCATTCCATTATGAATCATATCCCAGCATCTCTGCCGAAGCGCGCGGCTCGATATAGCTGCCGTCGATGGCGTTAAAATTGGTGGTGTTGTTAAAGCTGCACTCTATCCCATTTTGCTTATATGAAGAACAATAGTCCACCCACCAGGAGGGGATCAACATTCCATACCCTGGCTTATCCTTGATGTTGATCACCGAAAGACGCAGCGCGATCGAATTGATCTTTACCGCCTGATCGGTGATCCCTTCCTGCTGAAACGCATGCTGAAACACCATCTGGCGCTCGATGCGTTCCAGCAACGCATCAAACGGCAGAAGGGCCACATTATCATATAAGACCTGTGTCTGCCGTGACAGGCCACGGGCACTGCATTCAACTACCCCGTCCGCATCCACGCAGATGGTGAGCATTTCACGCTCCCACGGAGCAGAATACGATGGCGCAGGGCTTCCCTGCCATGTCATCCATCCACCGTGATCAAACGGGACTTGCAAACCGTTATTTGTCCTTGTGAAAATAAAATACCATCCGCAGGAAAGCGGCATGCGCTCAAGGGAATATAGAATCGCTTTCTCAGCGGAGAACAATTCAAATGAGCTGTCAAGCCCAAGTTCCGCAAGCAGCCACTGCGCATGTTCCAGAGCGTTTTCTTCCGAAATATCGAAATTCCGCTCAAAATCAGGCATCAGAAATTCATCCGACTCTGTGCTCTCCGGCTGAAGCGAGCTTTCAAACACGGGATAATTGCTTTCGTTTCTGCAATATGTCCAATTTCCCATTTTTATGTTCATGGCAAATGTTGAATACGAACCATCAGGCCGCTCACACCAGGCATTTCCACTGCCTGCCGCTATCGCTGCATCCAGGTCAAACGGCGTTTTCTCTACCGTCTCCGACGCGGCAGCTATACTTTCCGGAGAGTATTCCTCATTTGCCTTCTTTTCGGCTTCCGAGAAACGCTCAGATGTTTTTACGATATAGTAACGCTTGATCCACCAGGCTTTGGTCTTTGGAAGGCTGTTGATCCATTCCCCTTCGGGCATAAGCAGTTCCATCAGGTTGGAATAATCATCCTGCGTATATTTCACCTGCTCCAGTTCGACAATGCTGTAAGCGCTCGCTTCCGGCACAATCACCTCCGCATCGAAGGTGATTGCAAGCCCATTTTTTGTTTTCCTGTCACTTACATGCCCGGGTGCTTCGTAGGGCTCGAACGGAACTTCCTGCAAGTTTTCAAGGAAATCACCCGCCTGGATGACTGCCACACTTTCCGGCGTGGGCTGGCAGGCGGTAAGCAGCAGCGGAATGAGCACAAATGCAGCAGCGCACATAAAACAGATTCGTTTCATATGGATCTCCCGTTTGGTTCAGTGTAAAATGCGTCATGAGGATACGAGGAAACGGTTTCAAAAAAATCCCATGTTTCACATTCATTATGCATGGTAGTGTGCAATGAAATCAACACACATTTCGTAACGAATTTGTAAATTAAGGGCCATCAGTTCTCACGGGCTATCCCATCGCTGCATGGGGCTTACGCGCGTACCATCTATCGCATTCAATGCAACGGTCTTATATACAACATTAGGCCTATCCGCATCAGCAATATTCTTATACCGGCCAATCCATGAGGGAACTAAGAGCGCAGCTCCAGGGTCATCCTTCTTAGGCACGAGGCAGTAGGTGAGCGTCAGATCGCACATATTCTGATCCATGCTTGAATATGGATTTATGCTGTCCACCCAGCTCCATTCGTATTTCAGCTGCTTGCGCACGCGTTCCTGAAGCGCATCAAACGGCAGGATCGTCGCATTTTCCGCATAAGGCTCCTCTGCGATCTCCCAGGGATCCTCCCAACTTAGGCGTCGCACACCTGTTTCATCCACATAGATTTTTAGTTCCTCTGTTGCGATCGGCGCGAAATATTCAATGTTCGGATCGCCGCCCGAATCGGAGCACGTCCCAAGGTCAAAAGGCAGGTATCCGCAGTCGTTGCGCCCCCAGGTCAGAATCCATCCTTCGCTTACGGTTTGCCTTGCAGGGGAATCATACAGCCGCCCACGCTCTGCGCTGATCAGCCCCAGGTTTCTTAAGCCATAGCGTTCCATGGCCTCCTCCGCTGCCTCAAGCGCCTCTGTCTCGCTGATCTTTACGTTTTGAAGCTGATCGATCCCCTTTTCCCCCGTCATCTCGTTATCCTCATGCAACCAGCACTCCGGCTGCAAAAGAGCATCCCCGCCATAATTGATCCAAAGCGAGTGAGATGTAAGCGCAAGCTCCACGCGGCTCCCATCTGCATATTTCAGGTGGAAGCGCGCCGGGAGGACCGGGAGCGAGAACTCGGAAATACTATGTTCCGTCATTTTATCCGGTGCTTCAGCAATCAGCTGCTCCAGCGCAGCAATCTCATCCGCTTGTCCCGGATAAGGCTCGTATTCCTCGGTTTCCGGGTTCCAGATGCCACGCCTGGCGTACATCAACTCCAACTCATATTCCGCCCTGACCCTTACGTCCGGGAAATACGAAACTGCGCCATCAAAAAGAGGCGCGAGCCTTTCCAGCACATCCTCCGGCGTCAGCGTGCGGCTTTTCACGCAAAGTACCGGATACTGGGTGATTTCCGGAGTGATAACATCCGCCTGGATATGGAATGTGAGGTAAGGCAGTTCCAGCTCCTCTTCCCATCGTTCCGGCGCTTCGTATGGTTGTGCCGGCGTCGCACTCACTTCCGGCTCCTGCGCTGCCTGCTGCGCCTGTTCATCCAGAACAGCGTCCAAATCTTTTTGAATCACAATTTCCTCCGCAGGCGTCGGCTGGCAGGCGACAGCGCCGAATGGGATGCTTACTAAAACTGAAAGGGCAATCCACAATTTTTGCAAATACTTTTTCTCCACAATTTTCCTCCCTTACTTTTGGGATACTGGCCGCTCAGCGGCGGCCAGCATCGAATTGACACTTTGCACACTCCTTGTCTTATGTTCCCACTGTACCAACAAAGAATCCATAGGTTGAGATTTTGACGGAATCACTTATTCCTTCAGGCTTAGAAACTTTCAAATACATTCTACTGCCCGACTGCCCTTCATAGCAATATGCACGCTCATATGATCCTGAATATACCCTTTCTTCATAACCCATGTAGTTACCATTTGAATCTACCGGCCTAAACATCTGAGAATTTGAGCTCAGCCTTACCCCATCGTAGTAAATCCCAGAATTTCCAGAGCCTGAAGCTGAGTAGGCATAGCAAGTAACATGTCTCCAATACATGCTTGAATATGTCTTGCTCTCATACCCTGTTGTAATAAACGTATGATACACGCTTCCCGCACTATATGAGGTTTCTGCTATCGCACTACTGCAACAGGCCAACAGCACTAATAGTGCAATTACTAATGTGTATTTTTTCTTCATAGCTATTTCTCCTTTTAACTTCAATGTGATCTTTCCGGTGTATTATGTTCGAAACCGCCTAAAATGTGCCCTCGGTTCTTGCAATCTAGCATCGTTATACGGCGACGAGAGCCACCCGCTCATGATATGCAGGAGACCTTTTCATATTTTAGACAATCATAGGCATCCTCCTTGTCCGCCAGAAAAAAGCACGCTTTCGCGTGCTTTTTTCTTATATACGGAAACTTCAAGAATATCTAAGGTTCTGAAGGCGGGAGGCCCGGCTAATACAAGCGCATGCGTGCAGCGCCATAACCGTTAAATAAAATACCGAAGCCGCACAACAAGCGTTCCAGCCCTGTCGGCCTTTCCCGACCAGAAATTATAAAGTAAAACAGGACGAATGGGATTAAATCAATCGTATATCGCGCCCCAAATTGCCAACCGCCAAAGGTCTTGTGCATACACAGAGCAAGCAAATTGAGAAGTATCGCAATACAGGTCCCGATCTGCAGCGCTGAAATCTTTCTGTTTTTTATATCTTTGAAAATCTGAACAAACCAGGCTATGAATATCGGGTTTACTACATAGAAGGCGAATCCGTCAAATTGGGGATATTCAAGCTTGCCCGAGGGCAGTATTTTGACCTGCCGAAGGAAAATATTGCGCAGGTTGTTCAGCAGGTACGAAATATGAAATTGCCCGTTTTCGGCCTGGGTGAATTCCGGCAAATAGTTGTGGCCAAATTCAAATACGTTATCAAAACGGATCCAATTATACCACATATACACTGCGGCGCCTGTCATAACCACGATCGCCGGCAATGCGTATTTTTTTAGAAACCTGCTGTCCGTTATGCTGCCATATTGATCTCTATCTTTCATCACAAAGTAGAGCAGGGCAAGCGGTATGTATATGGCTGAAAAAGGTCTGCACCCCACGGCTAAAACAAGAAACATGCAGCAAAGGCTGCGGCGCTCCCGCAGGATACAGTCGATTGCCCACATCAGGAAAGCGAAATTCAAAGTCTGAGCCTGTAACCAGACCCCGCCATTTGTAGATATTTCTACCATATTGCAGGAAAACACCGCGAAAAGCGCCCAAAAAGCTGCAGCCTTACCTTGCATCTTAGCTGCCAGGCAAGCCCGATATGCGCCTACCAGAGCCGCAATAGCATAAATGGCTACCATAAGCGTGTTGGGCGTATCTTCGCCAAACACCATCGTCAACGGAAGCATGAGCACCGAAGGCAGGGGAGGAAATGAAACATAATATTTTCCATTGTAGATCGCAAGCTCCAGCCAGGGATAGTCCTGCCCATTCGTCAGGCATACCTCCCCTTTACGCCATGCGAGCGCCTGCAGCGTATAGCTATCGAGCGGTTCATGAAGGAACAGGGTTCCTCCTGCCAAATCGTGCAGCAGCTAGTACCCGATCATGATCAGAAATATGATTCTCAGAATATCAGCGTGCCTGCGCAACATAATGCCTATTTTGTTCACAACAATCGTCCTTTCCGTATTATTCCATGAAAGCTGCTCTTTCAGGTTGCAGGTTTCATCAAGCAGCTATGCGTCCGAGCTGTACCAAAGGCGCACGGGCCCGGATTCCGTCAATTCGCCAATGCAATCATCATATTCGCCTGTGATATCCGCCGGCGTGATGATATACTGTCCGACCTCTGCCGTACGCCACTGCATGTCCGCCATCACGATGTCCTCCCGCACAGAACAGGGGCTCAGGTGGAAGGTAATGGCATAATAGGCGCGGGGTTCTTCATTGCCGAAGGCAAATTGCACGACCTCAACATTGAAGTCGGAGAAATCGAAAAATCCGTTGGAGTGCTCCCCGATGACGATGCCGTTCAGTTCCAAAAAGGCCAGCACCGTCATAACACCAATGCGCTTATTGCCATCGATAAACGGATGATTCTTTATCAGTGAAAAACCACGTCTTGCCGCTTTGCGCTCCGAAGTGGAATACATATAAATGCCATCAAAGGTCTGAAACGGAGAATTGACAGTAGATTCAAACATGTTCTCATCGCGCGCACCATTGAGCCCACCCGTTTCTTCAAGCAAAATGCTGTGCAGCAATTTGATGTGCTCACTGTTAAGCCGCTTCATTTCGCCAGTTCCTCAAAAGCATGGTGATGTTTTGCCAAGATCCTGCGCCCGATGGCTTCCACTTCTTCCGTCGCTGCAAGCTCCTCACTTTGAAATTGGCTGAACTCGATCAGCACATATTTGGGCGTATTATTCTTCAATATAACAACTGCTCCGTTTTCATCCACCAAACGGGCAACACGGGAAAAGTTCTGATTGGCTTCCGTAATAGATACCAGATTGTTCGTATTCACCTGCATAATGCTGCACCTCCTAACCATAGTATATGCTGAAGTTAGGATAAATATAACCTATTTTTTGCTGCGTCACACTCCTTCTCCGCAAGTGAAACAGTCCATCGAAAAACCCCGGGGTTGATAAGGGGCCGCAGCCCCTTATGTTCAATCCGGCTCTGAACTCTGAAAGCACGCTATCGCGTGCTTTCTCCGCATTTGCTCTTCCCGTTAAAACCCGGGCTGTGCGTTTACGCTTCGCTGCGGAACAGCTTGTTCCCGTAGCGCTCCAACACGTACATCAGCGGCATGCCGAGGCCATAGCAGGCGATCGCCTGCCCCGCGCCCACATAGGCCGCACCCGCGAAGAACGTCACCTCGCCCGGCATATACACAAGGCACATCAGCGCTCCCACGATGACCGCGTTCACGAGCACCGCCGGCAGCGGCGCAAGCCATTTGGAAAACCCATGCTTTTTGAACCAGCGGGTCAGGAACGCTGCAAGCAGCGTCGCAAGGCTCCCGAAGATCACGTCATACAGCGCTGCGCCGCCCAGGAGGTTCGCAACGATGCAGCCCACAAAAAGCCCCGGCACAGCCGCGGCGGTAAAATAGGGCAGCACCGAGAGCGCCTCGGAAATGCGCACCTGCATGAGGCCGTAGCTGATGGGCGCCGCCGCCAGCGTCAGCACGGCATAAAGCGCCCCGATCAGGGCGCCCTGCACAAGCTTTTTAACGGTCATGGTGTTATTTGTTCGCAAGGTACTCGTTGAGCTTTTCCACGAGCTCGTCCGCATCGATGCCGTGCACCGCGCAGGCCTGCTCCAGGTCCTCGCCGCTCGCCATCACGCAGCCGAGGCAATGCATGCCGCTGCCCTGAAGGATCTCCGCCGTGCCGACGTCCACGCGCAGGATCTGCTCAATGGTCATGTTCTTGTTGATCATGGTTATATTCCTCCGTATCGGTTTTTTATAGTCTCTGCGCCCGTTTCGCGCTTCATGCGCGGACGCTTAGGGCATTGTATCATATTGTTCCGGCCGCTTCAACGCATTTCGCCACTTTTTTCCGGAATCAGCATCGCGCCCGAGATCGGTGGCAGAACGAGGTTCAGTGCGCCCTCGCTGCATGCGATATGCACCCCGGTCACGGCGTCCTCATAGGCCGGCACAAGGAACAGCCGCTCCGCATCCGGCCCGCGGCGGAATGCCTCCGCCGTAACGCTCACGCGGACCGCATGCTCGGAACGGTTCACAAGCGTGACCGCGCTTTCCTCCCCTTCCGTGCGCAGGATGGCGAACACATCCGGCGTGAGCGCCGCAAAGCCGCATGCTCCGCGGGAAAGCGCCGCGGATGCGCTCCGTGCCGCCGCGATGCGGCGGTACTGGTGGAGCTGCGCCTGATCCTCCTCGCCCCAGGGGTATGGCGCCCGGCAGAAGGGGTCCATCATGCCGAACATACCGATCTCGTCCCCGTAATAGGTGCAGGGCACGCCCGGGTGGGAGAACAGCAGCATCTGCGCAAGCGAAAGGCGCGCCTTGCCGCGCGCGGCAGCGTCCGGGTTCAGGCGGAAGTTCGCCTGCTCCTCCCGGGTGAGCGCATCCCGGTGCGGCGCGCCGCCGAGCACCGTCGCGATGCGCGGCGTATCGTGGCTGCCGAGCAGGTTCAGGCAGGCATCGTAAAAGGGCTTTGGATAGTTTTCCCGCAGCGCGTTGAGCCGCGCCGCAAGGCCGTTCGCATCCGTGCGGTACAGGAAGAAATCGCACAGCGCATCCCGAAGGGGATAATTCATCACGGAATCGAGCTCCGCGCCGTCCACATATTTCCGCCGTGCGCCAAAGCCCTGCTTGTTGGAAGCATCCTCCCACACCTCGCCGAGCAGCAGGCCCTCCGGGTCGCGCTCCTTCAGGTGCGTGCGCAGGAAAGAGATGAATTCATCCGGCAGCTCGTCCGCCACGTCCAGCCGCCAGGAGGTCAGGCCAAGTGCGGCATAATGGTCGATCACCTTCGCGATGAACGCCATGTAGGAGGGGGTCAGCTCGTCCACCTCCGGCAGCGTCGGGAAGCCCCACCAGCAGCGGTAGCCATCCGGCCAGGCACGGAAATCATACCATTCATAATAGGGCGACTCCTTGGAGCCGTATGCGCCCGGGCCGGGGTAGCGCCCGTAGCGGTTGAAATACACACTGTCATCCCCCGTGTGGGAAAACACGCCGTCAAGGATGATATGCACCCCCGCCTCCTTCGCCGCCGCGGCGAGCGCACGGAGATCCTCCTCATCCCCGAGCACCGGGTCAACGCGCAGGTAGTCCGACGTGTTGTAGCGGTGGTTTGAGGGCGATTCGAAGATCGGGTTCAGGTACAGGCATGTTACGCCGAGGCTTCTGAGGTACGGGAGCTTTTCGGCAAGCCCCCGCAGGTCGCCGCCATAAAAGTCGCACGGGTCGTAATCCTTGTTCCCGGGCAGCGCCGTATAGAGCACCGGCTCGTTCCAGCCCTCATGCAGGTATACATTGCGGCCGAGCGCTTTGTGATATTCCGCACGCGCAAGCCCGCCGCGGTCGCCGCTCCTGTGGAAGCGGTCGGTAAACACCTGATAGGCCAGCCCCTCCCGAAACCATGCGGGCGTCTCAAACCGAGGGTCGTACACGGTGATCTGATACGCCGCAGGCGGGTAATCATAAACCGCACCCACGCCGCTGCTGCCGCCGTAATAGCGCAGCCCCACGGGCGTTTCCAGCAGGAAATAATACCAGATCAGCCCCGTGTGCGCCGTCTGGAACACAAATTCGAAATACTCGCCCGCCCGGCGGCCTTCCACGATGCGCTCCGCATCCTCCACCCAAAGGCGCAGGCGCGCGCGCACGGCGGGATCCGGCACGCGGATGGAAAGCCGCACATCCGTGCCGCATGGCACAGCGCCAAACGGGGCGCGGAAGCGGGAAAGAATGGAATCATGCAAAATGTTCTCGAACATGAAGTCTCCTTATTGAGATCGTCTTTACGCGCAGCTCATCTGCGCATACAGTGTTTCATATTGCTTTGCCGCCCGCTCCCAGGAAAAATCGCACGCCATGCCGCGGCGGACGAGGCGCGCCCAAAGCGGCTTGTCGCTGTGGTAATAGGCCACGGCATGCTGCACGGTGTAAAGCAGCTCATGCGCGTTGTAGTTGAGGAACGAGAAGCCCACGCCCGTGTCCGCAAAGCGGTTGTAAGGCTCCACGCTGTCCACAAGGCCGCCGGTTTCGCGCACGATGGGCACCGTGCCGTACCGGAGGGCGATCATCTGGGAAAGGCCGCAGGGCTCAAAGCATGAGGGCATCAGGAGCATATCCGCCCCCGCGTATACCCGGTGCGCCAGCGCCTCGTTATAGGCAAGGTGCGCGGCAAAGCGGTTTCCGTAGCGCCAGGAAGCCCAGGAGAAGAGTTGCTCATACCGCGCCTCCCCCGTGCCGAGCACGACGAGCTGCACGTCCTGCTCCATGATCTCCTCGAGCACATGGGCAAGAAGATCCAGCCCTTTTTGATCCGTCAGCCGGGAAACGAGCGCCGCGATGGGGGTGTCCGGGTTCTCCGCAAGGCCAAGTTCCTTTTGCAGCGCCGCCTTGCAGAGGGCCTTGCCCTCCATGCGTTCGGGCGAATACTGCGCAGGGAGCGCAGGGTCGTTCGCCGGGTCGAAATATGCGGTGTCGATGCCGTTGAGGAACCCGGTGAGTGCGTGTTCCCGCGCGCGGAGCACGCCATCCAGCCCTTCGCCGTAATACGGCGTCAGGATCTCGCGGGCATAGGTCGGGCTCACGGTGCCGATGCGGTCCGCGTACACGATGCCGCCCTTCAGGAAATTGACGCAGCCGTTGTATTCGAGCAGGCGCGGATCAAAGCACGGCGCACCCAGCGAAAGCAGCTCATCCATGAAGCCGCGGTCAAAAATGCCCTGATAGCGCAGGTTGTGGATGGTGAGCAGCGTGCGCACGCGCGCATATGCCGGGTCAGAGGCGTATTGCAGCTTGAGGAGCGGCGCGACCATAGCCGTCTGCCAGTCATTGAGGTGCAGCACATCCGGCATGAAGCCGATGCGCGGCAGCATCTCGAGAATGGCCTTGCAGAAATAAGCGAAGCGCTCGCCCTCGGCGGAATCGAAGTTGCCATAGATGTAATCCCGGCCGAAGTAATATTCATTGTCGATGAAATAATAGGTCACGCCCGCATATACGAGCCGTTCCACGCCGCAGTACTGGCTGCGCCAGCCGAGGCGCACGATGAAATCGCACATATGCTGGCACTGCGCCCTGTATTTCTCCTTGATGGGCTTGTAAAACGGCAGCACGACGCGCGCGTCCGCGCCGTCCCGGCAAAGCTGCGCAGGCAGCGCGCCCGCCACGTCCGCAAGGCCACCGGTCTTTACGAACGGAAGGCATTCGCTCGCCGCAAAAAGCACCTTTAACCTGATCTCCTGCTTCGTCTGATCCATCCCTGTTCCTTTCCTGTCTGTGTTTGTGGAGTGCCCCATCCCCTTGCCCCCTTCCCCTGGGAAGGGAGACATGGTTTTGAAGGTGCGCCGCACCTTCGGGGGGCGTGGGTGAAAATAGCTGCTCTTACAATGCCCTCTCAGTCACCTGCGGTGACAGCTCCCCCAAAGGGGGAGCCAAGCCTTATCCCCACCCACACCCGCATCGGGGCGTTCCTGCCTCTCCCCTCGGGAGAGGTGGCAATGCCGTAAGGCATTGACGGAGAGGGGGTGCGGAGCGACGCCCCGCCACATACAAACGGCAATCCCTTTTATCCCTGCGGGACGTCCGGAGGCCATCCCCTACATTCGTCCTCTCGGATGCATTGTCAATTATCAATTGTCAATTGTCAATTTCCCGCAGTCCTTCACCCTTCACCTTTAGCCCCTCTCTAAATCACGCTTCCCTTGCGCACGATGATCGGGAACCCTTCGTACCCGGCAAGGCGGCGGCCGTTCTTCACGGTCACGCCCTTGTCCAGGATGACGTAGTTCAGCTCGCTGCCGGGCTGAATGTCCGAGGCCTGCATCAGGATGCAGTTGCGCACAACGCTTCCCTCGCCCACATGCACGCCGCGGAACAGCACGCTGTTCTCCACCGTGCCTGCCACGACGCAGCCATCCGCCACAAGGCTGTTGCGCACGGAGGCATTCGCCCCGTAGCGCGCTGGCGCTTCGTCCTTGACCTTCGTATAAACGGGGTGCGCACGGTTGAACAGATCCTCCCGCACACCGCGGTCGAGCACAGCCATATTGTGCCGGAAGAAGCCCGGGAGGGAATTGAACCGCGCCACATAGCCATCATACCGCCAGCCGTACATTTTGAGCGAATCCACATGCTTAAGGAGCACATCCCGCGTGAAATCCATCTGATCGTGGGCGGCCGCCTCTTCGATCAGGTATTCAAGGAGCGTCTTTTCCATCACATAGGTGTTGCAGGATTGGAGGTTCGAAGCCGGGCGGTAGGGGTTATATTGCAGATCCGTCACGCGGCCGTCCTCGTTCAGGGTGAGGCGCAGGTCGTCAAACTGATCCTCCGGATCGAACGCGCGCTCCTCATTGTACATGATGGTGATGTCCGCGCCCGTTTTGATGTGCTGCGCGATCATCTCCGTAAAGGTGGTGTTGTAAATGGTGTGGCTCCCCGTGAGGATCACATAGCGCTGCGCGCTGCGGCGGATGTAGCCGAGCACGGAGCGCAGCGCGTCGATCGTGCCGCGGTAAATGCCGGTGTTGTCCCGCGTGACGAAGGGCGGCAGGATGAAAAGGCCGTCCCGCTTGCGGTGCAGGTCCCATTCCTTGCCGGATTCCAGGTGATCCATCAGGGAGTGGTAATTCTTCTGCGTGATGATGCCCACGTTCGTGATGCCTGTGTTCACAAGGTTGGAAAGGATGAAGTCGATGCAGCGGTAACGCCCCGCAAACGGCACGGCCGCAATGGAGCGGGAATAGGTCAGATCTCTGAGCTGCATGTTGGATTCGCCGGTGTAAATGAGGCCAAAAGCTTTATCCGTCATGGCGTTAACCCTCCTTTGCGCCGAAAGCGTCCGCGTTCACGATCATGCCGGCCGGCACGCGCGCGCCAGCGCGGATGGCCGTGTTGCTCGCAACGAGCGTAATGTCCCCGGTGAGCGAGGTGTCATAGGGCGGGTCATCCTCCTCGGGCGCCGCGCCGATGCAGGCGTCCTCCCCAACGGAAGCGTTTTCCCCGATGATGGCCTTCTTCACCACCGCGTTCGCGCCGATGCAGGCGCCCGGCAGCACCACGGAGTCCGAAATCTCCGCCCCTTCACCGATGGTCACGCCAGCGAACAGCACGCTGTGGCGGATGCTGCCTTCCACGTTGCATCCTTCCGTCACGATGGAGCGAATGGCGCTTCCGCTGCGGCCCATATAATGCGCGGGCATGATGGCGCTGCGGCTGTAGATTCTCCAGTCCTTATCGTCCAGGTTCAGCTCCGGTTCATCCTGGATGAGATCCATGTTGGCCTCCCAGAGGCTCTGCACCGTGCCGACGTCCTTCCAGTATCCCTCAAAGCGGTAGGCGAACATGCGCCTGCCGTCCCGCAGCATGGCGGGGATGATGTTTTTGCCGAAGTCGTGCTCCGAGCTTTCCTCCCGGTCATCCCGCATCAGGAACTCCCGCAGCACCGGCCAGGTAAAAATATAAATTCCCATGGAAGCCTTGTCGCTCCTGGGCTGCCTCGGCTTTTCCTCAAATTCCACAATGCGGTCGTCCGCGTCCGTGTTCATGATGCCGAAGCGGTGCGCTTCTTCCATGGGAACCTGCAAAACGGCAATGGTCGCGTCTGCCTGTTTTTCCTCATGGTGACGGAGCATGGCCGAATAATCCATTTTATAAATGTGGTCGCCGGAAAGAATGAGCACATAATCCGGGTCGTACCGCTCGATGAAGCCGATGTTCTGGCAGATGGCGTTTGCCGTGCCGGAATACCATTCGCCGCGGCTGCCCTTCACATAGGGCGGGAGGACGTAAACGCCGCCGGAGTTGCGGTCAAGGTCCCATGCGCTGCCGTTGCCGAGGTAGCCGTTCAGCTCAAGCGGCTCGTACTGGGTGAGCACACCCACGGTGTCCACCCCGGAATTGACGCAGTTGGACAGCGGGAAGTCAATGATGCGGTATTTGCCCCCGAAGGGAACCGCAGGCTTTGCCGTGCGGTTCGTGAGCACGCCAAGGCGCGTACCCTGTCCGCCGGCAAGCAGCATTGCGACCATGCGTTTTTTGATCATACGCGTGTTCCTCCTTACCAGATGTCATATGAGCTTGCTCTCAAGCGTCCGCCCGAGAGTAACATTCCGATGGTTTTGTTGGGATACGGCCCCCTTACTCCGCGCACTGCTCCTTTTGCGGCATCACGCGGTAATACGCGGCCTCATACGCTCCGAGCGGCACTTCGGCGCGGAAGCCGCCGTCCTCCTGCACCGTGGAAAGCACGCCGGGCCCAGCCATTTCCGCGCTCGACATCACGCGCGTGAGCGTCGCCGCAAACGGCAGGCGGATGGAATACGGCATGTGCGGTACGGGCGTGAAGTTGAAGCAGCAGAGCAGCTCTCCCTCCGGCCCGAAGCGGCTGAAGGCGATCACGCTGTGGATGGCATCATCCACGCTGCGCCATTCAAAGCCCTCCCAGCCGTCATCCCTCGCATAGAGCGCAGGGCTGCTGCGGTAGAACCGGTTGAGCGCCTTCACGAATTCGCGCAGCGCCGCATGGCGCGGGTAATCAAGAAGGTGCCAATCCAGCGAGGTGTGGAAGTTCCATTCCGCGAACTGGCCGAACTCGCCGCCCATGAACAGCAGCTTCTTGCCCGGGTGGGCGTATTGATACATATAGAGCAGGCGCAGCTGCATGAACATTTCATCGTACGTCCCCGGGAAGCGGCCGATGAGCGAATTCTTCATGTGCACGACCTCGTCATGCGAGAACGGCAGGATGTAATGTTCCGAAAACGCATAGCACATGGAAAACGTCAGCTTGTCGTGGTGGTAGCGGCGGAAGAGGCTGTCCAGCTTGCAGTAGGAAAGCGTGTCGTTCATCCAGCCCATGTTCCATTTGAAATCGAAGCCAAGGCCATCCTCCTCCGCGGGCGCGGAAACCCGCGGGAACGCCGTGCTCTCCTCCGCGATGAGGAGCGTGCCCGGGCACTCTCTGTGGAGCGTCTCCGAAAGGCGCCGGAAGAAGTCGATCGCCGCGAGGTTTTCCTTGCCACCGTAGCGGTTGGGCAGGTAGTTCCCTTCGCGCCCGTAATCAAGGTAGAGCATGCAGCTCACCGCGTCCACGCGCAGCGCATCGATATGGTATTCCTTCAGGAAGAACACAGCGTTTGAAATGAGGAAGCTCTGCACCTCGCTGCGTTCAAAATTGAAAAGCATCGTGCCCCACTGCGGCTGCTCACCGCGCCGCGGGTCCGGATGCTCATAAAGGGGCGTGCCGTCAAACCGGCGGAGGCCGTGCGCATCCCGCGTGAAGTGGGCGGGCACCCAATCGAGGATCACGCCGATGCCCGCGCGGTGGCATGCGTCCACGAGCGCTTTGAACTGCTGCGGCGTGCCGTAACGTGAGGTGATGGAATAATACCCCGTGATCTGGTAACCCCAACTGTCATCCAGCGGGTATTCGCAAAGCGGCATCAGCTCCACATGCGTGTAGCCCATGTCCACAACGTAATTCACAAGCTCGTAGGCGAGCGCCTCATAGTCGAGCCCGGCGCGCCAGGAGCCGAGATGCACTTCGTAGATGCTCATGGGCGCGGTATGCGGGTCGTACATGCCGCGCGCCTCCATGTGCGCCGCGTCATGCCATTCGTAGCCGTCGATCTCCCACACGATGGAAGCCGTGTCCGGCCTGTGTTCGCTGTAAAACGCAAACGGGTCAGCCTTGTAAATCAGCTGGCCTTCTCCCGTTGTGATCGCGTATTTATATGTGTCCCCCACGCGCGCATTGCCGGCCACAGCCTGCCAGACGCCGGTCGTCCCGCAGCGTTCCATGGGCGCAGCCGCAGGGTTCCACCCGTTGAAGCTTCCCACGACACTCACCGCGCGCGCGTTCGGCGCCCACACGGCAAAGCGGAATGCGCTGCAGCCATCCTCCGCATCCACGCGGTGGCAGCCGAGCGCACGGTATGCATAAGCGGACTTTCCCTCATTAAACAGGTACAGCGCGAGTTCGTCCAGATTCGTATTCACCAAATAACACCTCGGTATCGAATTGGAGCGGTTCTCCGATGTAACCTCTCCCTGATTCTTATTTTAAACCAAATTACGCAGAAAGGGTAGTTAAATTCTTGCCGATGTTGTAAAAAGAAGGTATGCCAATATGGTATCACAATGTATTCCGCCATAACGGAGGATTTGGAGCGGTGCGCTAAGCCATCCGCCCGCCGTTTTGCAGCGCAAATGCGTTCGCCGCGTCGGAAAGCGGCTCATGCTTTCCGCGGAAGGAGCGCAGCAGGAGCGCCACGCTCACAAGCGTGCCGCACAGGCACACGAACATATCCCCCATGGTGTCGGTAACGCCGGTGTCGAGCACATGCTGCAGATCCCGCCCGACGAGCGGCGCAAGCGCAAATTCGCAAAGCTCAAACACCCCGGCAACCGCCATGGAAGCGAACAGCATGAACAGACATGCCGCCGCTTTTCCCTGCTCCGGGATAGGGCGCGCGCGTTCCACCATGCGAAACAGCACGAGCGAGAGCATGGACACGAACACGCCGGAAAGCGTATGCACAAGCTTGTCGAAATACGGCACGGATTCATACCATTCCGCCGCGCCGCCAAGCGACCAGCCAAGCGCCGCAAACAGGTAAATATACAGCTCAATCTGCCAGCCGCCCGCAAAGTGGAACAGGCGGCGCACCAAAAAGAGCGCGGGAATGAGCAGGAGCGTGGAAAGGCCGAGCAGCAGCGAATAGCTGCTGTGCCGCAGCGCGCCGCCCACCGCCACGGCAATGCCGAGAAGCGCATACAGCACACGCACGATGCGTACCGCGCCGTGAAAGCGCTCTTCTTTTTTCATCAACCGGTCGAATTCCATGGGTCCATCCTTTCTGTTCTCTCATTTTCTGCAAAACAGGTGCGTTTTATAAAGCGGGGGGACGCTCCTGCACCCCCTCTCTGTCAATGCCTTTCGGCATTGCCACCTCTCCCACGGGGAGAGGCAAGAACGCCCCAATGCAAGTGCAGGTGTGGCATGTCTTGGCTCCCCCCTTTGGGGGAGCTGTCACCGCAGGTGACTGAGAGGGCTGTACACGACAACATCCTTATACATAATCTCCGAGAGGACGGATGTAGGGGCCACCCTCCGGACGTCCCGCGAAATAAAATAACGGTATCGTTTGTCAATCACACCCGAAGGTGCGCCGCACCTTCAATTTCATGTCCCCCTTCCGGGGGGAAGGGGGTCAGGGGGATGGGGGTGTGGGGTGACCCAATGCGGCAACACAACCCCTCTCCGTCAGCGCTGCGCGCTGCCACCTCTCCCGAGGGGAGAGGCAAGAACGCCCCAATGCAGGCGTTGGTTATCTAAGGCGGGGCATCGCCCCTACACACATTCCCTCCGAGAGGACAGATGTAGAGGACGGCCTCCGGACGTCCCGCGAAATA
>JALFDW010000021.1 GCA_022778545.1 bacterium
AAAACTAATATGCTTTACCATTCCGGTGGTTAAGCTAAGGGGTTCCACCTGTTCCCATCCCGAACACAGAAGTTAAGCCCTTATACGCCGACAATACTTGGCTGGCGACGGCCCGGAAAGATAGGTAGCTGCCGGATCCCACACAAAAGAAATACCCTACTTTGTAGGGTGTTTCTTTTTGTGATGCCCTGCAACTGCCGCTCTTTTCGAGTCATGTCGCCAGCCATGGCGCAAAGCGCCCTGGCTGAAGACTCAGCGGAGCTGAGCGCCGCCAGTGGCGGATGCAGCGAAGCGGAGCTGCAGAAGGCAGGGAGCACAAGGCAGCTGCTCCCGCAGCAACGCCGTGCGACCTTGCCGCACTGTGCGGAAAGATAGGTAGCTGCCGGGTTGCGCCATAGAGCAAATCCGTTCACAGAGAGTTTAAATCTTTTGGTGTCCGGTTGTGGTATGATATCCGGGAACAAAGAAAGGATGGGTTATAAGTGCATATGAACAAGATCAACAGTATGCTTCTTCGCGCCTGCGCAGCGGTGCTTGCGGGCGCTCTGCTGCTCATGAGCGGCTGCTCCGCCTTGGAAGCAGGAAATGACTCGCAGCCCGGCTCCGTGCAAACGGAACCGACGCCGGATACATCTGCAGAACAAACGCCGGAACAAACGCCGGTTATGGCAGAACAGACTCCAACTGTGGAGGCTTCGCAGCCTTCTCCGGCGCTGCCGGAAGCCTATGAGGCGATTGTGGCGCTTTACGCGGATGCAATGGAAAACGAGTATTACAGCACGCTGGATGCCGTGGAACGGGATATCCGGTTCGGGGAAACCATGGCCGCAGAATGGCTGAACGCGCGGATGCCGGCGTATTACGCGCTGCACGATTTTGACGGAAACGGCATGGAGGAGCTGCTCATCGCCACGGTCGACGGGGACAACACCACCTATTATGATATCTTCTCCATGAAGGATGGCAATGCGGTGCGCCTGTTCCCGGACATGAGTTTCGGCTACCGCACGAACCTCGGTATCTGTGCGGATGGGACGCTCGCCATCGTCTGGAGTTCCAGTGCCTTTGAGAGCGGTGTGGAATACTATCGGGTGAATGGCGCAGAAGCTGAACGCATTACCTCGATCCTGATTGCGACCGAGATGGATGGGACTAACACCACAAAGTACATCCAGGATGGCACGGAGATCAGCGAGGAAGCGTTTGACGCGCTCATCGCGGAATACGAGGCAGAGGGCCGCGCTTCTTTTGAATGGATCAGCGTGACGCAGGAATAAACTGTCGAAAAACAAGTTCACAGCAACAGCCGGAGGCAGATCGCCTTCGGCTGTTCCAGTTGGATGATAAAAGTTGCGGGTATATGATCCGGCAGGATCAGGCCGGACCGGCAGCGCCGTTAAAACAGGGAGCGGAAGAACATCGTGACGCCGAGCACAATGAGCGGGATGCCCACGATCGCGCCGACGATGGTGCAGCTGAGCGCCACGCCGACCACAGCGAGAATGATCCCGAGGATCATCGAAAACAGTTTGCCGATCCCGAGGAAGATCATGCCGACAAAGCTCCATACCATGCGGAACGGCCAGGTCAAAACACGCAGCATCGCAAGTACCTCCTTTGCTGAATATGCTTCATTCGTGTGCATGTATCATACCATAAACTATGTGCCAAAATGTGGTTTTTAATGGAACTCTAATGAAACATTAACCGCGCACTTTTCTGCCGCCCGGTGGACGGGAGAACCGTTTCATTATATACTGAACCATATCGGAAACCGAAAGCACACGGGATGATTTTCACGCTTGGAGGGGAGAAACATGCAGCTTGAAACGGAAAGATTGTGCCTGCGGGAGCTGACGCCGGACGATTTCCCGGCGCTCTATGCCGTTTTGGCGGATTCAGACATCATGCAGCACTATCCGTATACGTTTGATGAAGCCAGGGTCAGGAACTGGATCGCAAGGAACATGGAACGGTACCGGGTGTTTGGCTTTGGACTTTGGGCTGTTGTGTTGAAGGAGACCGACGAAATGATCGGCGATTGTGGGCTCACGATGCAGAACATCAACGGCAGCATAAAGCCCGAGATCGGGTACCACATCAACAAAAAGCACCAGAGGAACGGCTACGCGAAAGAGGCAGCGCGGAAATGCCGTGACTGGGCGTTCCAAAACACGCCGTTTAACATCGTCTATTCTTACATGAAAAAAGCGAACATTGCCTCCGCGGCTACGGCAATGGCAAACGGGATGCGCAGGGTGGAGGAATTTACCGACGCCGAAAACGAGGCCACCATGGTGTATGCCATCACAAGGGATGAATGGGCGCAGCTGAAAAAGAGGGGCTCGCAGAAGGAAAGATAAAACAGAAAAGCCCTCCTGCCTTTTCGGCAAAAGGGCTGTGTGAACAGGAGCGGCATTTTACGGCATCACGACCGGGATGAACTCAAGCAGTGCCGCGATGAAGCGCTCCGGCTTTTCCTCATGCATGAGGTGCCCGGCGTTGCGCACAACGGAGAACCCGGCGTTGCGCATGGCTGCATGGTACAATTCGCAGGTCTCGGCATTGTGCCACTTGTCCTCTGCGCCCATCAGGATGAGCGTGTCCGCCGCGAGCGTGCGCAGGTTCGCAATGATCTCCTCGTCCTCAAAATATTGCAGCGAAAGGCGGATCGCCCTGCGGCCTTCCGGGTCGGAGGCCGGGCGGTAATATTCCTGCACGACGTCCGAGGTGATGTTCGTGAGGTCGAATACGGCCCCCTGCAGCAGCTTTTCCACCGTGCGCAGGTTGTAGAGGCGGCTTGCGAGGAAGCCCAGCATGGAGCTATCGATCATGCGGATGGCAAGCGGCATGTCCTGCGTGACGCCGCCGGGCGAAAGGAGAACGAGCCTGCCCACGCGTTCCGGGTACTGCATCGCGAATTTGAGCGTATAGGCGCAGCCCATGGAGAAGGCAGCAAAATGCGCGGACTCGATGCCGAGCGCGTCCATAAAGCGGCGGAGCGCATCGGCCTGCTCCTCGATGGAGTAACCGAAGGTGAGCGGCCTGTCCGAATAGCCGTGGCCGAGAAGATCCGGCGCGATGACGCGGTAATGTTCGCTCAGGCGGTTGAACACGCGCCGCCAGGTGTAGAGCGACTGGCCCACGGTGTGCACGAGGATGAGCGGCTCGCCCGTTCCGGCTTCGAGGTAATGGATCTTAGCGCGCTCATGCTGCGCTTCGGGTCCCGGCTCAGGCGCGGGCGTTTCCGGTGCGGCTTCTTCTGCAACAGGGGATTCCGTTGCTTCCACATCCACATCCGCATCCACATCCGCGGCGGGGGCAGACGCGGGCGCGGCCTTTTTGCCGCGCGGACGGCGCACCTCCAACTCGCCGGGCAGCTCGATTTCGATATACTCACCCGTATGTTCGGAATTGATGAATTTCTTGACTTCAAGCGATAAACTCACGAGGTCCTCCTACGGTTCCAACCGGATACATATTCAGTTAATTTTACTATTTTTCCCCCTGGTTTGCAAGCGATTTGGGCGGAAGGCATGCGGTTTCATGGTTTATTCACAAGTTCGGTGGGGAATTCCGCATGGCAAAGCGCGGCGGGGCCTGCATGGTCATGAAACGTTCACTGTTCATTTGGCAAAGGATATGATAAAATATGGATAAATCGCCGCCGGGGCGCGTTTTTTGCGTGCCCTGCGCGGAAAAGCAGAAAAGGACGAAACGAAATTGCGGGCGAAAAAGCTTCTTCTCATATTGATCCTCACCGTCGCGCTCATCGTGGCGCTCGTGCTCTATTGCACGGGCCGGCCGGGCAGCGGCGGCAATTCCCATGCCGCGGAGAGCACGCTCGTGCTCAGCGAGGTGATGACGAGCAACAAGGGCTCCGTGCCGGATGAAAACGGCGACTACCCGGACTGGGTGGAGCTGAAGAACACCGGCAGCACGACTCTTGACATTGCGGGCTTCGGCCTCACGGATGATTTCACCGCGGGCGTGAAGTATGTCTTCCCGAGCGGTACAAAGGTCGAGCCGGGTGGCTATGTGGTGGTCTGGTGCAGCGGAGAAGGCACAGGCGGGCTTACGGCGCCCTTCCGTATTTCCGCTTCCGACAGCCTCGTTCTGTTCGATGTAACGGGCAATACGCTCGATACGCTCGTGCTGCGCGCGGTCGCTTCCGGCAACACGCTTGCAAAGGATGCTTCCGGCGCATGGGTCGAGATGCGGCCCTCCCCCGGCTATGACAACACCGAAGCGGGTGTGGCTGCGTTTGAAGCGTCTCTGCAGGGCGATGAGGACATCGGCGTCGTCATCAACGAATTCATGGCATCGAACGCCACCACCATCGCGGATGCCTACGGCGTGTATTCGGACTGGATCGAGCTTTACAACAAGAACGATTACGAAGTCGACCTTTCCGGCTGCGGTCTTTCGGACACCATCTCGCAGCCGAAAAAATACATCCTGCCGGAAGGCACGGTCATCCCGGCAAACGGGTATCTCGTCATCTTCTGTTCCGGCAACGAGGGCTTCACGGAATCCGGAGAGCTGCACGCGCCCTTCGGCCTCAGGGCCTATAAGGAGGACGTCGTCCTTTCCGGAAAACGCGGCACGATCATCGACAGTTTCTCCTATGGGGCGCAGGAAACGGACTGCTCCATGGCCCGTGTGCCGGATGGAACCGGCGAATTTGCCGGGACCGCTCACCCCACGCCCGGCTATGCCAACGACGATGCGGGCTACCAGGCTTTTGCCGCGAGCGTGATCCGCGCAAAGAGCGATGTTTACATCTCCGAGCTGCTCGGGAAAAACATCAGCGCCAAGGCTGCGCCGGACGGCGAATATTATGACTGCATCGAGCTTCACAACCGGGGGGCGGAGGTTGTCTCCCTCTCCGGCTGCGCGCTTTCCGATAATCCCAAGAACCCGGCGAAATGGGTGTTCCCGGAGGGGACGGAGCTTGCGCCGGGGGAATACCTTGTGGTCTATGCCTCCGGCCTCAACGCAAAGGCCGCGAAGAATGACTTGCATACGAACTTCAACCTGAGCGCCGCGGGCGCTTCCGTTTATCTTTTTGGGGCGGACGGACTTTTGATGGATAAGCTTCAGACCGGCGCTTTTTTGAATAACATGAGTTATGGAATCGACGCGGAGGGCAATTACGCCTGCTTTCAAACGGCTACCCTCGGCGCGGCAAACGGCATGGGGCAGAAGGGTGTTACGGCCAAAGTGCAGTTTCTGACCACACCCGGCATCTATGACGGAGAGATCGAGATCGCGCTTTCCGCGCCTGCGGGCGAAACCATCCACTATACGCTCGACTGCACCACCCCCACGGTGAACTCGCCCGTGTATGACGCCCCCATCAAGGCTGCGAAAAACACCGTTGTGCGCGCGGTCTCCGTGCGCGAAGGATATGTGACAAACGACACCGTTTCCGGCACGTTCCTGTTCCGCAGCGACGATGTGAACCACAGCCTGCCCGTTGTGACGCTCGTGACAGACCCGGATAACCTCTGGAGCAACGAGACGGGCATTTATGCCTTCGGCGAAAACTACGACCCGACGCTGGCCTATGGCGACGCCATCACCACGGCGAATTTCTGGAAATCCAAGACTGCGCCGGATGAGTGGGAACGCCTGGGCTGCTTCGGTGTGTTCGATGAAACAGGCCGGGAGGTGTTCTCCCAGAATATCGGCATGCGCATCGCGGGCAGCTTCGGCCGCGGCCGCGCGCAGAAGGGCTTCAACCTCATTGCGCGGGACGCTTACGGCGACGACCGCATGGCATACCCTTTCTTTGAAAACCTGGATTTTACGGAATATAAAGCCGTCGTGCTGCGCGCGGGCGCGCAGGATCAGAACAACGGCAAGTTCCGCGATGAGCTTGCCACGGGGCTCCTTGTGGGCAGCGACGTGAACTTCCTCTATCAGGCCTACAAGCCCTGCGTGCTTTACCTCAACGGCGAATACTGGGGCGTGTATTTCATGAAGGAAAAGCGCAACCGCTTCTTCGTGGCGCAGCATGAGGGCACGGAGGACAACGTGAACGTGGACATCATCCGCTCCGCAACCTCGGTCTATCACGGCTCGGCAAAGGAGTGGGCGGAGTTCATGACGTGGCTGCACGGCACGGGGGACGATCTCTCCTCTCCCTCCAACTACGCTTATGCGGACGCAAGGGTGGATCTTGACAGCTTCATGGACTATATGATCTGTGAGATCTATTCCGCAAACTCCGACGTCTGGAACATTCAGTATTACAAGGTCAAGGACGGAAAGTGGAAGTGGATCTATTATGATTTCTGCTGGAGCTTCGGCGCGAGCGAGAACCGCACCAACCACCAGACGCTTTCCATCCGCAGGCTTTCCTCCAAGCCCTGTTCGGACCTGTTCAACGCCCTTCTGAAGAACAGCGACTGGCGCGATCGGTTCTGCCGCCGTTTTGCGGAGCTTCTGAACACCATCTATGCGCCGGAGACCGTCCTTGCGAAGATCGATGAGCTGTATGCGCAGGTAGAGCCGGAAATAGCCCGCGAGCGGGCGAAATTCAACGGCGAGACCTTCATGGGCGTGACGCAGCACAGCGAGGTGCGCGGCACCTATGAGGGCTTCCTCCGGCAGGTGGAGATCATGCGGGATTTCGCCTCCGGCCGCCCGGATTCGATCAAGCAGCAGATCCAGAAGGAATTCGGCCTTTCCGATTCTTATATGCAGGAGGTGTTCGGATGAGCAAGGCGCCCCAGTACCGGCACGAATTGAAATATTATATCAACCAGGGGGCATATACGCTGCTCTCCAAAAAGCTTTCGCTTACCATGGAGCAGGACAAATACGCCCGCAAAAACGGCGGGGAATACTTCATCCGCAGCTTGTATTATGACGACATGGACGATTCCGCCTTCCGCGAAAAGGTCGATGGCACGGACAACCGGGATAAGTTCCGCATCCGCATCTACAACATGTCGGACGCTGCGATCAAGCTCGAATGCAAGCACAAGGAGGGCGGTTACATCAAAAAGACCTCCATCATGCTTTCCCGGGAGGAATACGAGCGGCTCAGGAAGGGGGATTACACCTTCCTGCTGCACCGGCCGGAGCCCTTTGCGCGGCGGATGTTCGCGGAGTTTGCGACAAAGCCCCTGCGGCCGCGGGTGATCGTGGACTACATGCGCGAGGCGTACACCTTCCCCCTGCAGGATGTGCGCGTAACGTTCGATAAGGATATCCGCACGGGCATGCGCAGCACGGATCTGTTCAACGCCCACATCCCGACCTACCGCGTTGTGGACGATTACGACATGGTGCTTGAGGTGAAGTTCAACCAGTACCTGCCCACCTACATCCGCTCGCTCCTGCAGCTGGATGCCCACGCGCGCAGCGCGGTCAGCAAGTACTGCCTGTGCAGAAAATTTGAATTGTAAGGCGGCTCAGCCCGAATTGGCGATTGACAATGCCTGATTGTCAATTATACTGAAAATTGTGTGATACAAAGCGTATCCCCGCAAAACGGATCAGACATGGCGACGCGGCACAGATCACTGCCCGTCGGCCATTGCAAATTGTAAATTGGCTTGGAGGTTTTCATGAACGAGTTCTCTTTTTCCGACATCTTTTCCATCACGCTCAGCCCCCTGCAGGTGATTCTGACGCTTGTGATCGCCCTTCTTGTGGGCCTGTTCGTCTTCTTTATTTATAAAAAGACGTTCGGCGGCGTCATGTATTCGCGCAACTTCAACCTGAGCCTCATCATGCTCACGCTGGTAACGTCCCTCATGCTGATGCTCATCAACAACAACCTGGCGCTTTCCATGGGCATGGTCGGCGCGCTTTCCATCATCCGTTTCCGCACGGCCGTGAAGGACCCGATCGACACCGTGTTCATGTTCTGGGCCGTGGGCGAGGGCATCGCCATCGGCACGCGGTTCTATGATATTGCCGTGATTGCGGCGCTCGTGATCGGCGTCATCATGGTGGTGCTCACGGTCTTCAAGGGCAAGGCCAGCATGCCGTACCTGCTCATTATCCACTACCATGAAGGCGCTTCCCAGCAGGTGCGCCAGATGGTGAAGCAGCTGCCGAATGCACGCCTGAAATCCAAGACTGCGCAGCGTGACGGCATCGAGCTCACGATGGAGCTGCGCCTCCGGGAAAATGAGACGGGTTTTGTGGAAAAGTTCCTGCGGGTGGACGGCGTGTATGACGCGACGCTCATCTCCCATCAGGGGGACATCGTATCCTGAAAGCAAACGATAAAAGAGAAAAAGTGAAGGACGAAGGGCCACAGGCCTTTCTTCCTTCGCTTTTCACCATACGGTAAGATCACAAAGGAGGGCTCCCTGCGCCATGCACCTTGTAAAGCGCTTTATTTCCTACTATAAACCGCACAGGAAGCTGTTCGCCATCGACATGGCCTGCGCGTTCATCGTTGCGGTGTGCGATCTGTTTTACCCGATGATCGCGAAAAACATCATCAACGACTATGTGCCGAACCAGAACCTCAGGCTGCTGCTGGTCTGGTCCGCAGTGCTGCTCGGTATCTATCTGCTCAAGGCAGTGCTCAACTTCGTCATTCAGTATTGGGGGCATGTGGTCGGCGTGCGCATCCAGGGCGATATGCGGCGGGACATGTTCCGCCACATGCAGAAGCTGCCCTTTGCCTTCTTTGATGAAAACAAGACGGGCACGCTCCTTTCCCGCATGGTAAACGACCTGCAGGATGTTTCGGAGCTTGCGCACCATGGGCCGGAGGATCTGTTCCTTTCGCTCATCATGCTCATCGGTTCGTTCATCATGCTCGCCGGCATCGACATCTGGCTCACGCTCATCATCTTCGCGTTCCTGCCGGTGATGGTGCTCGTTGCGGCAAAGCTCAGGCAGGGCATGCAGGAGGCTTTCCGCGCCACGCGCGTGGAGGTGGGCGAGGTGAACGCCAACGTGGAGACGGCCATCGCGGGCATGCGTGTTTCCCGCTCCTATACCGCCGCCTCCCATGAAAACAGGAAGTTCGATTCCGCAAACGAGCGCTTTAAGGCGGCGCGCGCTCGCGCATATCGGGAGATGGGCAAGTTCCACTCCAGCATGACGCTCTTTAACGACCTGCTCTACCTCATCGTGCTCGTGGCGGGCGGCCTGTTCTTCTATTACGGGCGGATCGACACCGGCGATTTTGCCGCCTATGTGCTTTATATCACCATGTTCCTGAAGCCCATCAACCGGCTCGTAAACATTTTCGAGCAGCTGCAGAACGGCATGACGGGCTTCCAGCGCTTTGCGGAGATCATGGATCAGAAAGACGAAACGGACACCGGCACCATCGAGACGGATTCGCTTGCGGGCAAGATCGTGTTCGACCATGTGAGCTTCCGTTATGAAAACAGCGACGCGGCGGATGCGGACAGCAAGGTCATCGAGGATCTTTCCCTTTCCATCGAGCCGGGCAGGACGGTTGCGCTCGTGGGCCCATCGGGCGGCGGAAAAACTACCATCTGCAACCTCATCCCGCGGTTTTATGAAGCGAATGAAGGCATGATTTCCATCGACGGCATCGATATCCGGGACCTGACCCGTGAATCGCTCCGCCGGAACATCGGCATCGTAGCGCAGGATGTGTTCCTGTTTAACGGCAGCATCCGCGAGAACATCGCCTACGGCAACCTGGATGCGACGGATGAGGAGATCGTCGAAGCGGCGAAAAAGGCGCATATCCATGATTATATCATGACGCTTGAGCATGGCTACGACACCGGCGTGGGCGAGCGCGGCATAAAGCTCTCCGGCGGGCAGAAGCAGCGCATCTCCATCGCGCGCGTGTTCCTGAAGAACCCGTCCATCCTGATCCTGGACGAGGCCACGAGTGCCCTCGACAACGCCACGGAAATGCTCATCCAGCAGGCGCTCAACGACCTTTCCCACGGGCGCACCTGCATCGTTGTGGCGCACCGGCTCTCCACCATCAAAAATGCGGACGAGATCATCGTCCTCACGAAGGATGGCATCACCGAGCGCGGCACGCATGAGGCGCTCATCGCCGCGGGTGGCATGTACGCGCAGCTGTACCAGTACCAGTTCAGAGAATGACAACCGCATAACCGCATCAATCAGCATTTCAGGGGAGAACGGTGTTCTCCCCTTTTTGCGTGGGGGATGCAGGGGGTGTTGAGCTGAGGAGAAAGCCCTCTCCGTCAATGCCTGACGGCATTGCCACCTCTCCCGAAGGGAGAGGCAAGAACGCTCTAATGTGGGTGTGGCGTGGGCATGCCTTGGCTCCCCCTTCGGGGGAGCTGTCACCGCAGGTGACTGACACCCGCCCGCAGGCGGGCGTGCATAGCGCCCCTTGCCGAAGGCAAGTCTAGGCGCGGAGTAGAGGGTTGAACGAAAGCAACAACATGATGTATCCCTTCGAGAGCATAAATGTAGGGGACGGCCTCCGGACGTCCCGCTAAATAAAGGCATCGTTTTACCTGTGCCGTGAAGGTGCGGCGCACCTTCAATATCATGTCCTCCTTCCCCGGGGAAGGAGGTAAGGGGGACGGGCGCTACAAAGCACCAAAATTCCCGCGCATTCGCAGGAAAGCGAAGCCCGAGTGGAGAAAAAAGGGAAAACGCGAAAACGAAATCTGTGTTACAAAGGATGGGGTAAAGAAAATGGAACAAATGCGCAATACAAATACAGCGGAGGAAGAACTCCGGGCGATCCGGCAGAGCTGTGAAGTGCGGCGGCGGTATGCTCTGGTGCAGATGCTTGCGCTTCTCGCCATGGCGGCCGTGGTGATCGCTGTGGCGCTTACGCTCCTGCCGCGGGCAAACGCTGCGCTTTCGCAGGTGGAAGACGTGGCGGAACAGCTTGCTTCGGTGGATCTTGTGGGCATGGCGGAACGGATGGACGCGCTCGTTGTTCAGAGCAGCGAAAGCATGGATGAGGCCATGGCCGGGCTTGACGCGGGGCTTGCGGACCTGCACCGCGCGCTTGATGTGGTCACAGGCGTGGACCTTGAAAGCCTGAATGAAAGCATAGAATCCCTTTCGGCGATCCTCGAGCCGCTTTCCCGGCTGTTCGGGAAACGGTAAGCCCTTGTAACGGCAGCAAAAAAGCGGCGCAGGCCGCTTTTTAATATGCTTTGTGTTTTTGATAAGCCGCGCCCTTATTGTTCCGGTGTGACAGGCGCCAGGCGGTAGCTTAAGACAAACGAAGGGTTGGAATACATTTTGTAGAACGCTTTCTTCACGCGTTCAAGCGGGATGCGGCCCGTCGCATAATTGACTGAGGGCAACAGAACTACATATTGCGTGGGGCTGTAGCGTGAGATCGTGTCGCCGCGCCGCAGGTTGGTTTGCAGCGCATTCTGCAGAAGGCGCATGAGCTTGTCGGACATCAGCTTGTCTTCCGGCTCGCTGCCAACATGGCTCAGCGTCACAAGCGCGACGAACATCGTTGCGCCAAAACGGCTCAGGCTGCGCATGTGAAGCTGATATACATCTTTGAAGATGGCGTAATCGCACACAAATGCGCCCGGGCGGATATCGTTATTGCGGAGCATGGAGCGGATGCTCTCGACGTCCTCTTCCGCGGCGGCGTCGATCTTGAGGAGCTCGTCGTAAAACGCGAGCATGCCCTCCGGCGGCTGGAAGCTCAGGTGGTTGTAATGCAGCTCTGCAGCGTAATCGTACAACGCGAGCGCTTCGTCGTTGCGGCCGATCTTCAGCAGCGCCGTCATCAGCTCCAGGTTGAGCATCGCGTCAAACGGGTCCACATCGAGCGCAAGGCGGCAGACGTCAACGATCTCGTCGTAAGCCTCTTCTTTTTTCAACAGGTCAGCATAGTGGCGTACCGCCTTGAGATACAGGTTATGCAGGGTGACACTGTGCGGAACGACCCAGGCGTCCATGCCGGAATCGGGAAGCAGCTCGCCCGCGTAAAGATCCATGAATTTCGCGGCTTCGGCGCGCGTTTCCGGCGTTGCCTCATCCGCCTTGAGCACGTTATTGCAGGCTTCTTCAAAGGTGAAAAGGTCGATCTCGCAGGAGAGTGCGGGGTTCCAGCGGTAGCCGCCGCGCTCGGTGATGATGCAGTCTACAAGATCCGGGCTGTAATCCGCAAGCGTGGCGCGCAGGCGGCTCACAAGCGTCTTGAGCGCGCTTTCCGGGTTCAGGCTGTTGTCGCCGGGCCAGAGAAGGTCAAGAAGCTCTTTCGTAAGGACGGGCCTGTTCCGGTTGAGAATCAGATACTCCAACAGAATGATGCGCTTTCTTGATGTGCCCAAGCGCCTTATCACCTCAACGCCGTTTGTGATGATTTCAAAGCGGCCCAGCATGTAGACCTTTACATATACCATCAACAGTTCCTCCCGCATATTAACCGAAGAAAGTTACAATGCAACGAAAATGCAATCTGATTTAATGATATAGGCAGCGGGGCAAAATAGCAATAGGAAATTGCGGAATTTCCCCAAAAAATGTATATTTTTGCGGAAAAACAGCATCAGAGCAGCTCGATGTTCCGTCCCTCCGTTCGCACAAGGCCGGCGGCACGCATGTGGCTAAGCTCGCGCATCATTGCGCTGCGGTCCGCACAAACGTAATCTGCAAGCTCTGTGAAGGAAAACGGGAGCGTGAATGCGCGCTTGCCTGCGCGGGCTGCCAAAAAGCCGAAGCAGCAGAGGAGCTTTTCGCGGATGGTGCGGCAGCTGAGCACTTCGATGCGCTCGCTCATGCGCACGGTCTTGTCCGCCACAAGGCGCAGCACGTTGCGCACGAGCAGGCTGTGATGGTCACAGGCCTTCTCGCAGCGCCGGATGATGTGGGAATAATCGATGAAAACGACCTCGGAAGGCGCGTGAGCCGTGACGAGGATGTTGTCGCGGGCAATGCTTGAAAAGGCGAGCACTTCTCCGAAAATGCCGCCCGGCATAAGCGATTCAAGGAGCGTCCGCCCACCGTCAAGCTCCATGCGTTCGATGGAGAGCGCGCCGCTCTTGAGGATGCCCACATCCCCGGCATTCCGGTGGTAGGCGCGCACCGTTTCGCCCGCGGTGTAGCGTTCGGAGCGCGCGCCGAAGCAGAGCATCATGCGCCCGACCTCATCTTCCGTGATCCCACGAAAGAGTTCCGTTTCGGTTAGCCGCATAAAATTCCTCCAAACTGTTGCAAATGCAATAGACTTTTTGTGTTTTCCATGGTATCATAAAGCAAAGAAAAAGTATAGAACGGCTTCGGCCGAATATAGAAAAATGGAAGGAGATTAACAAAAATGAAATTCCGCTGCACGATTTGTGGTTATGTACATGAAGGTCCCGAAGCGCCCGCTGCCTGCCCGCAGTGCAAGGCTCCGGCTTCCAAGTTCGTCCCCGTTGAGGAGAAGAAACTGGATTGGGCTGCTGAGCATGTTGTCGGCGTAGCCAAGGGCGTTGACCCGGCGATCATCGAAGGCCTCCGCGCCAACTTCACCGGTGAGTGCACCGAAGTCGGCATGTATCTTGCGATGGCGCGCGTTGCGCACCGCGAAGGTTATCCGGAGATCGGCCTCTACTGGGAAAAGGCTGCTTACGAAGAGGCGGAGCATGCTGCGAAGTTCGCGGAGCTGCTCGGCGAAGTTGTGACCGACTCCACCAAGAAGAACCTTGAAATGCGCGTGGAAGCCGAGAACGGCGCGACCGCCGGCAAGTTCGAGCTTGCGAAGATGGCCAAGGCGCAGAACCTCGACGCGATCCATGACACCGTTCATGAGATGGCCCGCGACGAAGCCCGCCACGGCAAGGCGTTTGAGGGCCTGCTGAAGCGTTACTTCGGCGAATAAAAGCCATAGCTTTTCCAGGAGGAGAGGGAGCAATCCTTCTCCTCTTTTTGTATAACGAAAAAGAGCGGGACACGCGCCCCGCTCCTGAAAGCGTTGTGTGTTATTTGCTTAGAGCCTCATTGATCTCTGCAATGTCGCTCTCGGAAAGTTCAGTGCGTGTTTCGGAATCAACGATAATTGTGCCGCCATCATAACCGCTGCCGACCAAAGCGCCGTGCAGCATATACCAAATCTGTTGTTCCATAGAACCATTTTTATTCTGCCAGCTGTCGTCAACCATAAATTCATCGTATACGTTTCCGTTGGTGTAATCTACTATAAGCAGGATGTTATCATAGCCACCGCCATCAACTGCAAAATCACAATCTGCTTTGACAGCCAGAAAATGCACAGACAAACTATTTTCACCAAGGTTATCTGCGGAGATTTCGATGACCCGCGTGACGGCGAAGTCCCGGGCATCTCCGAAGATGCCCTCAAAGTCTTTTTCCCGCTGGATATAGGCGTCGCTCTGGATATAGGCGCTCAAATACTCAATCAAAAACTCCTTGACAGAAGTTTCTTTCCCATCCACCACAATGGGAGCGGCAGAAGGCTCATTTGCGTTTGCGTTGTTCTTCCCGCCGCAGGCGCAAAGGGAAAGTGCCGTCACAAGTGCCAGGAGAAGCGCCGAAAGTCGTTTCATTTGTCATTACCTCCAAAGATGTATTTGTCATCAATGTTCCCGGAAAGCCGGATGTACCAGCTTAGCCATAATAATTTATGATACAGCGGGGAAAGAGGCAAAACAATTACCCGGCTGCATAGTGTCAGGGGAATTTTTCCGTTTTACTCGAAAAACGCCTTGGACAGGTCAGCGGGATACCCGATCGGATTGTCAATGTCGATCTCATTCCCGGAAAAGACGGTGAACGCAAAATCCAACGCCATCGTTCCCGGCAAACGGGCAAACTGCAGGCCGGTGCCATTGCCCTCAAAGGTGCAGTCCGGGAAACCGGTCTTGAAGAAGCTGTAGTTTGCGGTGTCGTAGCGGAAACCGATGCCGTTATTCCGGAAGATGCAGTTTTCCACGCCGATCATGCCCCCATCCTGCACGGCCGCGCCGATGTCCCAGCCGGAAAAGGAGCAGCCGAAAATCTGGGCGGAGGCTGTGGAGGAAAGCCCGGTGCCGCCGTTCCCGACAAAGTCCAGATCACACAGCGTCACAAGAGAAGGGCTGTCCGTGCGGACGGACAGGCTCCCGGCAAAAACGGTGCGCCCGCTGCCGTCGTTGCAACCATAGAGATTCACCGCCCTCGAAGCCATCGTCAGGTTGCCGGTATAGGTGACCGCGGGCAGATAGATATCCACAATGGTATCCGCCGGGACTTCCGTGTTGATCCGCTCCAGCAGGGCTCTCAAGTCCTCCATGGTGTTGAGCGGCGCATCCTCCGGCGTAAACGCCTGATGCACGAGGGGGATCACCTCAAAGGTTTGCCTTAAACGGATGGTATCGCCGTTTTTCATTTGCAGCGTCCAGACAAGCTCGTTCGTGCCGCTTGCTTCGGTAAAGATGACATCACATTCCCGGGCAGCGGGGGAGAAAACCGTGTCATAAACCGGCTCGGAGATCTCAAGCGCGCCGTTTTCGTTGGGGAATGCCTCCAGCGTGCAGCTTTCCACCTTGGCAAAGAAGCTTCCCGGGTCTGCAAGCTCCCCGTCCTGGAAAACGCCGAGCAGGGCCGGGAGGCAGGAGGATTCGTCGGCGGATAAGGAGATAGTCCTTTTTTCTTCAGGCACATGGTTGGCAAGGTCGCTTGAGACAAAGCTGGCCAGGAGCTCGTATTCTCCGTCCTTGTCGGCATAGGTAACGCTTGCGCCGCCCTCATAAGCTTTCGGGCGGTGGGAAAGGACGCAGGCAAGCACCACCAACACCAGCAAAACCGCACAGGAGGCCGCGATCAGCGCCTTTTTCCGCCACGGGCGCGGGGGCTTTACTTCTGCTTTCTCGATCTGGCTTTGGGCGCAATGGGGGCAGAAGGACGCATCCTCCGGTAGTTCCGCGCCGCAATTTTTGCATTTCTTACTCATAACATATTTGCTTTCAAAGTGCCTCCATGAGGCAGAGCACGTTTTTATATCGCTTTTTGGGGTTTACCATGGTGCATTTCTGGACGATGCGGCCCAATTTGCCGCCGGCCAACTCTCTTGAAGGGTGCTTTCCCGTGAGCATGATGTTCAGCAGCACACCAAGAGAATAGATGTCCGCCCGCTCATCCGTCTGAGCAATGCCGTACTGCTCCGGCGCTGCATAGCCCGTCGTCCCCAAAATCTGCGTATCGGCGCTGCGCTCGCTTTTGAAAATGCGGGAAGCGTCAAAGTCGATCAAAACCGCCTCGCTGCCCCGCAGGATCACGTTTTCCGGCTTGATGTCCCGGTGCACCGTACCCATTGCGTGCAGCACCCACAGGGCGTTGCAAAGCTGCAGGGTGATGCTGCGCGCTTCATCGGGGGTAAACACCGCCCCCTCCAAAAGATAAGCGAGGGAATCTCCCTGTATGTATTCCTCAAGCACCGCCACCATGCCGCTGCATTCCGCCGCTTCCATGATCTGCGGCAGGTTCGGGCAGGAGATGCTGAGGAGCTTCCGGTAGACTTCCCCATTTCCGCGATAATGGCGAAAAATAAAGCGCGTTCCGTTCTGTTTGTTTTGCAGAAGCGAAACACAGCTGCGCTCACTGTTTTTGATCGTCCTTACGGTTTTATATTCCGTGCTGATGCTCGACAGTAAATACTGGTAAATGCTTCTCACCTCTCCCAAAGGTATGCAGGGCGCATATTGAATTTATACATTGAAAACGATATTATCATATAAAAGAAGAGTGTATTTGTAAAGGCGGTGAAACCATGAAAGACACGGACAGTTTGCAGCAGGAGCTGATGGCTGCTCCCAATCTGGACCGGTTTCTATCCGAAAATCAGGACAATTTCGATACCGGAAGCGTCCACGAATTGCTGAACGCGCTGTTTCAAAAGCGGGATATTTCCAAAACGGCGCTTGCAAAGCAGTCCGGCATGAGTGAAGTATATCTGCATCAGGTCTTTGCAGGCCGCCGCAGCCCATCCCGAAGCCGTTTGATCTGCCTGTGCTTCGGCCTGTCCGCCACTTTGGAAGAAACGCAGGAGCTTCTGAAACAATGCTCTTTTGCGCAGCTTTACCCCAAGAACAAGCGGGATGCGATCATCATTTATGGCCTGGTAAACGGTTTAAGCCTGTTTGATGTAAACGACAAGTTGTTTTCCGAAGGAGAGGAAACCTTGTATTAAGGCTGGTAATTTTGAAAAGGCTTTCTACCCATCCTAATGAAATCCTTGCCGGCGCAAGGATGAAATCAGATCCGTCCTTTTTTCCGCCGCAAGGCGGATTTCATCACGACAGTGATTTCATCCATCAAAGATGGATTTCTTCCGCCTAACGGACGGATTTAACTGAAAGAAACCACTTTTGTTCAAAACAAAAGTGGTTTCTTTCATGGCGCGCCCGACAGGATTTGAACCTGTGACCTACCGGTTCGTAGCCGGGCACTCTATCCGCTGAGCTACGGGCGCATACACGCTTTTCACGCGCTTGATTATTGTAGCGCATCCTGCCTGTATTGTCAAGAGCAGTGCGCAAGGAATTTGATGATTTTTGTGCCGGGCGGATTCAGAGCCTGTCCCGCGCCACGGTTTCAAAAAGCGCTTCCACGCTCATCGCGGGGCTCACGGTCTCCGCGCTGCGGATGGCGACACTGCCCGCGGCGAGCGCAAGGTTCAGCGTCTCTTCCGGCGCAAGGGCGTGCACATGGCCGTAAACCGTCGCGGCGGTGAACGCATCGCCTGCGCCGGTGGCGTTTTCCATGGCCTCGATGGGCCGGAGCTTCGCGCGGAGGAACAGGCCGCTGGCGTCGCCATAGCAGCAGCCCTCCGGGCCGAGCGTCACATACACGCGGCGGCAGCCTTTCTCAAGCAGCCGGGCGATGGCCGGCTTCAGCGCGGCGTCATCCTCCGTGTCCATTTCCGCGAGGATGGCAAGCTCCATGCGGTTGGGCTTCACGGTGTGGAACTGCCCCACATGCGGCAGCAGCTTTCTTGCATATGCGGTGGAGACCGGGTCAACAAAAACGGGCGTTTCCCCCGCAAGCGCGAGCAGGCGGACGATCGTTTCCTCCGGCAGGCTCGGGTCCGAGACGATGGCCGAAGCGCCCTGCAGAAGCGGCGCACGCTCCGCGAGGTAGCGTTCCGGCAGCTGCGCCAGGATGGACATGTCCGAAAGTGCAACAAACATTTCCCCGGAAGGCTCGAGCACGGTCATGTAGGTGCTTGAGGCTGCGTCCGGCAGTACGAGCACGTTTTCCACGTTCATGCCCGCCTCCCTGCTGCGCGAGAGGATCAGCTGGCCGAATAAATCGCCTCCTACGGCGCTCACAAGGCGTGCATCCAACCCAAGGCGGGCTGCGTTTTCGAGGATGTTGCGCGTTACGCCGCCCACGGAGACGCGCATCGTGCCGGGGTTGGAATCCCTGAGGTTCACCGCGTTGCGGCTCCTGCCGTGAATGTCCACATTCGCTGCGCCAACGCCCACGATGTAAGGGTTCCGTTCCGATGAAGCGACCATATGCACCCTCCGAAAAAGCTGAGAAAATCAATGCCGAAGGCGGCCGCCGGCCGCCCTCATGATATGCGGTGATTCAATTATACCAAACCCGTTATTCCTCCGCAACCGGCTCCATGGTGAGCGGGCCCTCCGCATTTTGTTCGGGATCCATGTCGATATGCACATACCAGAGCGTGCCGTCCGCCGCGCGGACAGAGGCGGAATATCCGCCGCATTCCACATCGCCGCCTTCATAGACCTTTTCATAGGAAATATAGCCGGGCAACGGGGCTTCGGTGAATTCATAATCCGGGCCGATCTTCTCCTGCCAGAGCGCGCTTGCGGTAACTTCCGCCGTTTTCTCTGCAACATAGGCTTCAATCTCTTCCACGGCACGCAGACGCATTTCTATGTAGTAACGGTTGGTTTCCGTGGCCGCTTCATCCAGCTCGCACTGCACAACATGGAGTACGTTGTCCGCGCCCGCTTCGCAGAGAAAAGCCCAGCGTTCCATGTTGGAAAGTTCCACGGAGCACTCATATACGGCATGGGAAGCCGTGCCATCCTGGAATACGACCTCGCCGTTGGGTTTTATTGTCGCGTTTTCGTTTTCCCCGAAATCGTAATAATCGGAATATGTAATGCGGTAATATACCTCCGGCGCAAGGTAGAAGGCGTCGTCCTGGATCAACAGCTCCTTTTTGCATTCCTGAGCCATGGCGTCTGTCCATTCCACGCGCCCGGAAACGAGTTTCTCCCATTCCGACGTAGCGTGAAGCTGCGCCTCCATCGCTGCAAGGCGCGTTTCGTGGAGCGCCTTCTCCTTTGCGGCAGCATGGGAATTCGCGATGCGTATCCCTATGTCCAGTGCGATGATCGCCACGCTGATGCAGATCGTCCCTACCGCCCATTTGCGCTGCACGCGGCGGAACTCCTCCACGCTTTCCCAATAATGGTGTTTCCAGGCCAATTCGTTGCCGTGCGCACCGAGATAAAAGGAATAAAAGAACCCGATGATGGGCACGAAGCACCAGAGCGCCTGATACACATGGTTGGCAAGGCCCCAGATCACGGGCATCAGGAACGCGCCCCAGTTCCACTTTTCCTGAATCTCAAGCGGGACCTGATTGCAGCGGTCGCCCATGCCGGAGTTGTTGACTTCCGCCGGGCGGGGCGGCGGCGCGGGGTGCGGCCGGTAAGCGGCGGCCTCCCGGGCGCGCGCAGCAAGCGCGGTGACATCCGAAACGCCGTTCGGGTCGAGCCGCCCCAGCACTGCGTATGCGTTTTCCGCGGTTTCGTGCTGCAAGCGCGCGGCATCCCGCCGGGCTTTCACGATGGATGGGATCGCGCCGGGCGTGCGCTGCATGGTCAGGATCTCGTCGATGGAAAACGAAAGCTCCCGCAGCGTTGCGATCGCCTGCAGCATCTCCACATCCGTTTCGGAAAATTCGCTGTATTCCCGGCCGTTGCGCCATTCTCCCCTGGGCGCGACCAGCCCTTTCTGCATATAGAAGCGCACGGTGCGCTCTGTGAGCCCCGTCCGTTCGCATACCTCTTTGATTTTCATATGCAGCCCCCTTTCCTGCCCTTATCCTACATCCTGACGTAAGGGAAGTTGCAAGCGGTTTTGGAAAAGATTATGTTTTTGTGTTTGTAAGGATACGGAACCAATCAATCATTTGCGGGACGTTCGGAGGCCGTCCCCTACATTTGTGCTCTCGGGGAGGTGCACCGTGTCGTTGCTTCTGCTCAGCCCTCTACTCCGCGCTTAGACTTGCCTTCGGCAAGGGGCGCTATGCACGCCCGCCTGCGGGCGGGTGTCAGTCACTTGCGGTGACAGTTCCTCCAAAGGGGGAGCCAAGGCATGTCCACGCTGTACCCGCATTGGGGCGTTCTTGCCTCTCCCCTCGGGAGAGGTGGCAATGCCGTAAGGCATTGACGGAGAGGGTTTACCGCATCGCAGCACCCCATCCCCCTTACCCCCTTCCCCGAGGAAGGGGGGACATGATATTGAAGGTGCGGCGCACCTTTGGGGCGTATGTAGGGGGCGGCGTCCCCGACGCCCCGCCTTACACAAACGGCATTTTCTTTTATCCTGCGGGACGTCCGGAGGCCGTCCCCTACATAATGAATTTATTGAATTATCTATTCTGCTTCCCCTCGGCCGAACGGCTTGCGGATTTATCGCTGTCGATGCTTTTGCCGAAGACGAAAAACCGTTGATACAGGAATTCCGTCACGAAATTGATGACCATGTTGAGGATCGTCACCAGGTATTCGTTCCATTGCAGCGTCTCTGCGAGATAATCCCCAAGCAGCGTGGAGAGCGGCGTGAACACCGCATAGTAAGCGAGGGCCTTCAGCATGGCGACGGGTATATTCGTTGCCGCATGGAAGGTGAACTTGCGGTTGAGCGTAAAGTTCCAGAGCACGCTGAGCAGCAGCGCGATCAGGTAGCAGGGCCAATAGCTCCAGGCGGTGATCTCGTTGAGCAGCGTAAAGCAGCCGAGTTCGATCAGGCCTGCGCTGGCGGAGAATATTGCGAATTTCAGGAATCTCAGAGCTTCTTTCATTGTGGTGCCTCTGTATGGTTTATGCTGCGCCGTATGCCGTAGGGCCGTTTAGAGCGTGAGCGACAGGCCGACGCCGACTTCATGCACATCAAATGCACCGCAAAGCGCATGCTTCACGGCAAGCGAGGTGCAGTGGCAGGGGTAAAGCGTGCTTGCGCCAAGTTCCGCAAGGCGCGTGAGCACGAAATCGAGCTGTTCGCCCGGCTCAAAGAGGTGCAGGCCGCCGAGCACGCCCGCAACGCGCGTTTCGCCCGTAAGAGAAAGCGCATATTGGAGCATGTTGCAGATGCCCGCATGGGAACAGCCTGTCAGCAGGAAAAGCCCGTTCTCCGTGGTGAGGGCGAGGGCGGTATCATCCAGCAGGTGATCCGGCTCCCACGCGCCGCAGCGCAGCGTTTCGCCCACGGGCGGGGCTTCCTGCGGGTTTTTGCGCGGGATCTCACCCAAAAAGAGCACCCCCGGTGCAAGGGCGGCAGGTTCCCGCGTGAGGTGAAGCTCCGCATGGGCCGGAAGCGCGGCGGGGTCAAAGGGCACGCCGACGGAAAGCCCGTCAAAGCGTTTGGGCAGGAAAGCGTCCGGATGCGCCCAGATGCGTACCGGCTGGGAGTATGCCTGAAGGAACGACAGAAGCCCGCCGGTATGGTCGTTGTGCCCGTGGGAAAGCACGATGTCCGTCACGCGGGAAAGGTCAAACCCCATGCGGCGTGCATTTTCGAGCGTACAGGCGGAATACCCCGTGTCCAAAAGGATAACGGCTTTCTCCGTTTTCAGCAGATAGCATGCGGCGGGTTCGCCGAGATAATAGCGGTCGATGTAGGTGTTGTTGTCCATGAGGACGGTCAGCTTCATGTGGTTCACTCCTGCATATGGATTGTGGGTTGTGTGGGGAAGGAAACATCGCAGCGCCCCATCCCCCCAACCCCCTTCCCCGGGGAAGGGGGACATGATTTTTGAAGGTGCGGCGCACCTTTATGGCGTGGGTGGATTATGATGCCGCCGCGATAATGCTGCGGGACGTCCGGAGGCCGTCCCCTATATTTGTGCTCTCGGGGCTTTGTGCCATGTTGTTGCCGTCGTTTTCCCTCTCAGTCACCTGCGGTGACAGCTCCCCCGAAGGGGGAGCCAAGTCTTATTCCATCTGCACTCGCATTTAAGCGTTCTTGCCTCTCCCTTCGGGAGAGGTGGCAGCGCCGCAGCGCTGACGGAGAGGGGCACTGCGGTGCGGCACACCTTTGATGCGTATGTAGGGGGCAATATCGCCCTTACATCCGTTTTGCCGGCTGCATTGTCAATTATCCATTGTCAATTGTAAATTCTCAATTGCCCCCGCTTTTCACTATTCACTTCTCGTTTTTGGCCGGTGCAATCTTCCCCGTGCCGTCGAGCAGGGTGAGCGCCATGTCGAACAGGTACTGCACGCCGTAGGGCAGCGCGTCCTGATCGAGACGGTATCTCGGGTTGTGGTGCGGCATGTCGCAGCCCTTTTCCGGGCAGCGGGAACCAAGCTCCACGAAGAAGCCCGGCCGGCCGTCCAGGAACGCATAAAAGTCCTCGCCCGGCATGATGGGGCCGATGTGGTCGATATGCGCCGCGCCGAAGCGGGAAAGCAGCGTTTCCTCCGCGATGGCAGTCAGGTGCGCGTCATTGAACACGGAGGCATAGCCCGCGTCCCAAACGTAATCGTAGGATGCGCCGGCGCTTGCCGTGATGCCGGCGGTGATCTCGCCGATGAGCGTTTTGATGCGTTCCCGCACCGCGGGATCAAAGGAGCGCACCGCGCCCGTGAGCGTCATTTCATTCGGAAGAATGTTATAAGCCGTGCCCGCGTTCGCCTGGCAGATGGAAACGATCACGGGGTCCGTCGCCGCAACGCGCCGCGCGGAGATAGTTTGCAGCGCGAGGATGAGCTGCGCCGTGGTCACGATCACATCCACACCCTGTTCGGGGAAGGAGCAGTGCGCGCCCTTGCCCTTCACGGTGATGTCAAAGCGGTCCACTGCGGCGGTCAGCACGCCCGCGCGCACGCCGAACACGCCCGTGGGCCAGTTGGTGGAAAGGTGCAGGCCGAGCATCGCATCCACGCCGTCCGCTGCGCCTGCGCGCACCATTTCAACCGCGCCGCCCGGCGGAAGCTCCTCCGCATGCTGGAAGAAGAGCCGTGCTTCGCCGGTGAACCGGCTGCGGTTTTCGGAAAGGAGCGCCGCAAGGCCAAGCAGCATGGCCGTATGCCCGTCGTGGCCGCAGGCGTGCATTACGCCCGGGCGCGATGAAGCGTAGGGCAGGCCGCTCGCCTCGTCGATGGGGAGCGCGTCGATGTCCCCGCGTACGCCGAGCACGGCAGGCACGCCGGGCTTTTCGCCCCGGATGCTTGCGACGAGCCCTGTTTTCGTGGGGCGGGTGATCGTCACGCCGGGCATGGCGGAAAGGATCTGCTCAAGGTAGGCGGTAGTCTCGACTTCCTCAAAGGAAAGCTCCGGGTTCTGGTGCAGGTGCTCCTGCCACGCGCGGAGGCTGGGGATGAGGCTTGCAACGCGATCGTCAAACGGCATATAAAGATCCTCCTTTGCTGGATTGGATTGAAAATGAGAGCGATTATTTCCCAGGCAATTTTTTGTAGAAGTCGCTCGGGAAAAGCGATTTATCCGCGTTGGCGCGTGTGAGGCCGATGCTGTCCGCAAGGGTGAGCATCTTCTCACGCAGCGTGGCGACTGCGGCCTTGATGGCTTCCCCGTCAAGCGGCACATCTGTGGATACGCCGGCGGGGCGCTCCGTGAGCGCGGGCAAAGGCTCGAGGGCGTCTTTCACGGCGAGCGCCGCGCGTTTGATCGCAAGCCCCTGCGCGGAATTCTGCCCGGCGGCGGTGCGCTCCTGATCCGCGAGGGAAAGCAGGTATTCTGCGCTTGCGGCGTATTGAACAGAGATTGCGGCCTGCTTTTCGCCTTCCACGTGCGCCGCATCCGCGCGCGGGTCGGGCTCGATGGTGATGCCGAAGATCTTCTCCACGAGCGACACGAGCTTATCGTTATAGAGCACATAATAGCTCGCGTTGCTGTAAGAGGTATTGTCGATGTATGTTCCGCTCAGAGTATGGCGCTTGAGCGTGCTTTCATCGAGCTTCATGCCGAGCGTGCCGAGCGCGGCAATCTGCTCCGCGGAAAGGTTGGTGTTTACATAACCCTTCACGGAATTGTAAATGGAAACGAGGTTTTTGAGCTGATCCCGGGATTTAAGCTGGTTGAACACCGCGAAAAGCATCCGCTGCTGCCGGTCGTTGCGGCCGACATCCGTGCTGATGCCCTTGCGCGCGCGGCAGTAATCGAGCACCTGCTGGCCGTTAAGGTGCTGGTAGCCGGTCTCCAGCACGCGGCCGTTGAGCTCGATGCGCACATCCACATCGTAATCCACGCCACCCATCGCGTCCACAACGGCCTTGAGCCCTGTCATGTTCACGCCGGCGTAATAGTTGATCGGGATGCCGCCGAAGAGCTTCGAGACGGTCTGCATCGCATAGGCAAAGCCGCTGCCTTCCGCGCTGCCGCCCTTGGCGAAGGCTGCGTTGATCTTCCAGTGGCCGGTCTCGCTGAACCGCTCGCCCTTGTCGTTGTAGATGGTGGCGAAGGTGTCCCGCGGGATGGAGATGAGATCCGCGCGGCCGCGCCGGAAGTTGACCGTCAGCAGCATGATGACGTCGCTGCGGAAATTGTTGCTTTCATCCCGGTAAATGCTGCTGCCTTCCACGTTGCGCTCCGGGCTCTCATCCCAGCCGAGCATGAGGATGTTCACCCGGTCCTTCATAAAGGAAAGGTCGGTGAGTTCCTTCGGCGTATAGGTGGGCGCAGGTGTCGGCTCCGGCGTAGGTTCAGGCGTGGGCGTGGGCGTAGGCTCCTGCGTGGGGATCGCCGTGGGTGCGGCAACCGTCGGCGCGGGTGTCGGTTCAGGCGTGGGAATGGGCGTGGGCGCAGGCTCCTGCGCAGGAGATGCTGTGGGGGCGGGCGTGGGGTTGCCGCCGAATGCGCTCATCGGATCGATGAACATGACATACGCAAAGCGCAGGCCGACGAGCACGATTGCGGCAAGCACCGTGACGAGGGTGATTTTCAATATGGTTTTTACCCGCGAGGCGGGTTTTTTCGCATTCTTGTTTTCCATAGCGACAGTATACCACACTTGCGGTATTTCGGGGATGGAAAAGAAAAACAGATGGGAGAAAAAAGGCGCCCCGGCCAGGCTCAGTCAGGGCGCATGAGAACTCATTTCAAACGGGAGAATGTGCGGGCTTTGGAAATGAGGGGCAGCCCTTTGCCGAATGGCCTTCTTATTCGCTGCGTTTGCCGGTGATGGATTCGATCGCAACACAGTAAACGGCGGTTTCCGCGTTGGCGTTCGCGGCACATTTTTCGCGGTGCGGGTTTGTGGGGGCATACTTTTCGCAGATGGCGGAAAGGGCAAGCCGGCGCTCCTCCGGATCATCCACGCGCCGCGCCATGCCAAAGGCGATGGCGGAGGAATATTCCGTTGTGAAGCGCGCGGGGATGGCGTGCACATCCGCAACGGCAACGAGGCATACGCGCGGGTTTGCCGCAAGCAATTCCGCCTTATAGCCGCGCGGGCTGGAGTGAAAATAAACGCGGTCGCCCACGAGCACGTGCGAGACGGGTACGCAATAGGGCTTCGTGCCGTCCACAAGGCTCAGGCAGGCGTATTCGCAGCGGTCGAGCAGGGCAAGCGCCCATTCGGCGGGGCGTTCCTTCTTTTTGTTGTTCATTTCGCGCATGGGGTGCCTCCTTTTCAGATGGGGATCAAAAACAGTATATCTGCATCGGCGCGCCGCCGCAAGGGGACAAATGTAGGGGACGGCCTCCGGACGTCCCGCGTCCCCCCTCTCCGTCAATGCCTAACGGCATTGCCACCTCTCCCGTGGGGAGAGGCAAGAACGCTCCAATGCGGCGTTGGTCTGTGTAAGGCGGGGCGATGTGGGCATCGCCCCCTACACCCACATAACCACCAAGAGGATGAATGTAGGGGACGGCCTCCGGACGTCCCGCGGCATTATAATGGCGGCATCATGATTCATACACGCCCCGAAAATGCACCGTACTTTCAACATTATGTCCCCCTTCCCCGGGGAAGGGGGTAAGGGGGATGGGGCTACCCACCCTTCATTGCACGGCGAGCAGGCCGATCTGCGCCTCAACATGGGCAACGAACAGCTTCACCGCGCTCGAAAGCTTTGCGTGTTTCGCCGTGGCGATGCCGATGTCCCGGTGCTGCTGCAGGTCGAACCGCTTCCAGACCACGTTGTAGCGGTTCATGTCCGCAAGCAGCGAGTGCATCACGCTGATACCGAGCCCGCTTTCCACCATGGAGAGGATCATGTGGTCGCTGTTGACCTCATAGCGCACCTTCGGCTGCCGCGCAAGGTTGCTGAGGAAGTGTGAAAGCTCATTGTCCGTGTCCTCCTTGAGCTTGATGAACAGCTCATCCTGAAGTTGGGCGATCGGGAACACGGGGCTCTCCGCCATCGGGTGATCCGGCGGGAGCACCGCGACGAGCGTATCCCGCTTGAGAAAGCGCACCTGAAGATCCGTGACCGTGGGCAGGTTGACGAACCCGCAATCAATCTTGCCGTGCTGGATCCAATCCTCGATCTCGGAATAGTTTTCGCTGTTCATCAGCGTGAATTCGATGCCGGGATAGAGCTTCTGGAACGAGACGAGCAGCGAGGGGATCCACATGTTCGCAACGCTTGTGAACGTGCCCACGCGGATGAGCCCCGTGTGCAGGCCGTGCAGCTCGTTTATTGCAAATTCCAGCTCCTCACAGTCCGCGACGATGGAACGGATGAGCGGTAGCAGGTGCTGCCCCACGGAGCTCAGCTCCACGCCCGCGCGGCTGCGGTGCAGCAGCTCCATCCCCCATTCCCGCTCAAGATCCTGTATCATCCTGCTGACGGCGGGCTGGGTGTAACCCATCTGCTCCGCGGCAAGGCTGAGACTCCCAAGTTCCACGGTTTTCAGGAACGCAGTGTACTTTTGCAGGCTCATTGCGGCAGATCCTTTCATGATAACTTTTTATGTATAATATAAAAAACATTCGGTTGAGTTATATTATTTTGCATTATACAATAAAGTAAAGCATTATGCAATGATGACTGATCTATCACAGCAAACTAACAAAAAACGGAGGAAGCAGCATGGAAAACATTAAGGTCGCAATCTGGGGCTTCGGCGCAATGGGCAGCGGCGTCGCCAAGGTGCTTTTGCGCAAAAAGGGCGTGGACATCACGGGCGTGTGCGATATTCACCCCGCGCGCGTAGGCCGGAGCATTTTTGAGGTGCTCGGCGTGGAGCGCGGTGAACGGGCGGACGTGCTCGTTTCGCCGGACATCGAATCCGTCGTTGCGAAGGATAAGTGCGACATCTGCATCATCGCCACGGATTCCTTCACCGCGAAGGTGTTCCCGAAGATCAAACTCGTTGTGGAAAAGGGTGTGAACGTCATCACTTCCGCGGAAGAGATGAGCTACCCCAAGGCGCAGCAGCCGGAGCTTGCGGCGGAAATGGACCGCCTTGCGAAGGAGAACGGCGTTTCCATCCTCGGCACGGGCATTAACCCCGGCCTGATGATGGATCTGCTCGCCATCTGCCTTACGGGCTGCATGACGGATGTGGATTCCGTCCAGTGCCGCCGCGTGAACAGCCTTTCCCCCTTCGGCCCGGCCGTTATGGAAGAGCAGGGCGTGGGCCTCACGGTGGAAGCCTTCGAAAAGGGCGTTGCGGACGGCACGCTCGCGGGCCATGTGGGCTTTGCGGAGTCTGTCGGCATGATTGCGGAAGCGCTCGGCTGGAAGGTAGATAAGTTCGAGCAGCAGATGAAGCCCATCGTCACGAGCGTGGACCGCAAGTCCCCCTATGGCTTCGCCAAGGCGGGCGACGTGGCCGGCGTGAACATGACCGGCCAGGGCTATGTGGACGGCGAGGTGAAGATCGACATGATCCACCCGCAGCAGATCGAGCCCGAAATGGAAGGCACCCACACCGGCGACTATATCGTACTGAAGGGCAGCCCGGCGGTCAACATGGCCATCAACCCGGAGGTGGACGGCGGCATCGGCACCATCGCGATGATCGTGAACATGATCCCGCATGTCATCAACGCGCGCCCCGGACTCAAGACGATGCTCGACTTGCCCGTGCCGCGCGCCATTATGGGCGACTTCCGGGATTATATCGAGAAGTAAATTACGGTCGCCAACGGACGATCGATTGCTTGAAGGAAAGGAACTGCTATGGCAAAGAAAAACGACTGGGTCCGCATTCACAGGAATGTGCTCGAGCCCGAGCAGCGGACCGGCAAGCTGCCGGAGGACACCAAAAAGGTGCCGCTTGAAATGTGGGTGAAGGGCAGGCTCCAGAACGAGACTGCCGAGCTTGGCGACGAGGTGACCGTGATCACCTCCGTGGGCCGCACCGAGCATGGGACGCTCATTGAGGTGAACCCCTGCTACGCGCTCAATTACGGCGCGTTCGTCCCGGAGATCCTCACGATGGAAGAATCCCTGCGCAAAGCGCTGTTCGGAGGTGAAGAAGCATGATAAACGGCATGATCGTAGACAAGAGCTACCAGGCTGTCACCGGCCGCAAGGGCGAGATCATCGAAAAGGCCATGGGCATCGATTACAGCCGGTATGAATCCGGCTCCATCGCCTTCGATTATGAAGCGCTGATGAACGGCACCGGCTATTCGCTTGAGGACCACATCCGCATCCAGCGGGAATTCAACGTGGGCAACACCCCGATTTTCGAACTGCACAACCTGACGGCGCTTGCCCGCAAATACGCAAGGCCCGGCAAGGGCGCCCGCATCTTTGTGAAGGATGAAGCTTCGAACCCGGCGGGCAGCTTCAAGGAGCGCCGCGCGGCCACGAGCGTCTACCATGCAAAGAAGATGGGCTACAAGGGCGTCATCGCCGCGACGAGCGGCAACTACGGCGCGGCCGTGGCTTCCCAGGCGGCGATGCAGGGCCTCAAGTGCATCATCGTGCAGGAATGCTACGATTCAAAGCAGAGCGGCCAGCCGGAAATCATCGAAAAGGCGCGCAAGTGCGAAGCGCTCGGCGCGGAAGTGCTCCAGCTTTCCGTCGGCCCGGAGCTGTTCTATGAAGTGCTCATGATGCTGGAAGAGACCGGCTATTTCAACGCCTCGCTCTATTCCGCCTTCGGCGTGGGCGGCGTGGAAACGCTCGGCTGGGAGCTTGGGCATCAGTTCAAAGAGCGCTATGGCCGCAACCCGGATGTGGTCGTCTGCGCAAACGCGGGCGGCGGCAACCTGACCGGCACCGCGCGCGGCCTTAAAAAGGCCGGCTGCAACGCACAGGTCGTGGCGGCGTCCGTCGACCTCATCGGCCTCAGCATGGCGAGCGACGCACAGTTCAACCGCAAGTCCTTCACCACCGCGCACACCGGCTTCGGCGTGCCGTACGCGACCGACCCGGACCACAGCGACGTGCCGCGCAGCGCAGCGCGCCCGCTCCGCTACATGGATCGCTACGTCACCGTGAAGCAGGGCGAGGTGTTCTACATCACCGAGGCGCTCGCCACGCTCGAGGGCATGGAAAAGGGCCCCGCGGGCAACACGAGCCTTGCGGCGGCGTTCTCCCTTGCGCAGGAGCTGGATGAGGATCAGATCATCGTCGCGCAGGAAACGGAATACACCGGCGCCGGCAAGCACATTCAGCCGCAGCTCGCGTTCGCGCGGCAGAACGGCATCGAACTGCTCTTCGGCGACCCGGCAACGGAAGTGCCCGGCACGAATATCGTGTTCCCGGCCGATCCTTCCCTGCTGAAGGCGCGCGATGCGGATCTTGACCATATGCGCACCTCCCTGATCCGCCGCCAGGTATCCCATGCCAGGGGCGAGTTGACCGAGGCGGACATCGCCTACCTGATGGAGGAGACGAAGGCATCCCGCGCGTTTGTTGAGAACGTGCTCAGAAACCTCGCCGCACAGCGGTAAAACAGAAAATGCAGGGGCGCCCCGCTTTTCGGAGCCCGGGCGCACCCTGTTCCGCGCTTTATCAAAAAAGCCGGCCATTTATTCCCCTATTTCGCGCACGGCGCGATGAGCAGCAAACGAACACACAAAGAAACAGGAGGAACCAACATGAAACGGGCAGACGATTATCAGGAAAGGCGCGCGCATCTTGCGAACCTTTCCGATGCCGAGCTCGAGCAGCGCTTCTGGGCGCTTGCCGAGCAGATCACCGAGCCGCTCCTCAAAATGGGCTACGAGTACACCTCGCCCTCCATTGAGCGCAGCGTTCTGCTCCGCATGGGCTTTTCGTCCATCGAAGCGAAGCATATCGTGGATGGCTGCGTGGAGCGCAACCTGATCGCCCACGGCGCGGGCAACGTGGTTTACCGCCTCGCCAGGGCGCAGGGCACGGATGTGCGCGCAGCAGGCCTTGCGCTTTGCGAAGACCGGCTTTGGGATGAAGCCGCGGCGCAGTTTTAACGGAGGTGCACAATGAGCGATTATAAACTTGATCCCAACAAGAACATCGACGTTTCCGAGATCCTGAAGGACCTTGAGAATTACCGCCCCCGCAGGCGCGGCTGGACGTGGCGCGAGCCCGCCCCCGGCATCAAGATGGGGCCCTTTGAATATCAGGATTGCTCCAAGCCGCTCAAGAATTCCGTCCCGCTGCCGCCGGCTCATTATTTTGACGACATCGACCCGCAGCCGATGCCCGTCATCACCACGGAGATCGCTTCCGGCCGCTTTGAGGATGATATCCGCCGCATGCGCATGGCAGCGCACCATGGCGCAGACCACATCATGGTCATCCGCACCGCCGGGCAGAGCCACTTTGACGGCCTCATCGAGGGCACCCCGCAGGGCATGGGCGGCGTCCCGATCACCCGCAAGCAGGTCAGGGCGCAGCGCAAGGCGCTCGACATGATCGAGGATGAAGTGGGCCGCCCCATCAATTACCACAGCTATGTTTCCGGCGTTGCTGGACCGGATATCGCCGTCATGTTCGCGGAAGAGGGCGTGAACGGCGTGCATCAGGACCCGCAGTACAACGTCATTTACCGCAACATCAACATGGCGCGTTCCTTTGTGGACGCCTGTGAATCGAAGAAGCTCATCGCCTGGGCGGGCATGGCGCAGATCGACGGCGCGCACAACGCCAACGCCACCGCGCGCGAAGCCTGGAAGGTCATGCCGGAGCTGATGGTACAGCACGGCATCAACGCCATCTTCTCCGCGAAGGTCGGTATCGACAAGAAAAACATCTGCCTTTCCACCGTGCCGCCGACGGCGACGCCCGCGCCCTGTGTGCATATGGACCTCCCCTATGCCGTGGCGCTGCGCGACCTGTTCCATGAATACCGCATGCGCGCGCAGATGAACACGAAGTACATCGAATCCTCCACCCGCGAGGCGACGGTGACCCACGTGCTCAACATGCTCATCTCCAAGCTCACGAGCGCGGACATTCAGTCCACCATCACGCCGGATGAAGGCCGCAACGTGCCCTGGCACATCTACAACATCGAAGCGTGCGACACCGCCAAGCAGGCGCTCGTCGGCATGGACGGCCTCATGGATATGGTCGAGCTCAAGCAGGACGGCTACCTCCGCGAAAAGGCGCGGGAGCTCAAGGAGCGCGCGATCCTCTTCATGGAAGAGATGGTCGAGCAGGGCGGCTACTTCGCGGCGGTCGAAGCCGGCATGTTCGTGGACAGCGGCATCTACCCGGAGCGCAACGGCGACGGTATCGCCCGCAAGCTTGCAGGCGGCATCGGCGCAGGCACGATCTATAAGCGCGAGGCGGACTACATGGCGCCCGTCACCGCGCACTATGGCTACAACAACATCGCCCAGTACGGCGCGACGAATCCTTCCGACCTCATCGGCGGCTGCACGCTGGAGTGCCCGGAGAAGATCGTCTACATTGACGAGCTGGATGAGGAAGACAACTGCAACGTGCGCATGGCGGACGTGAAGGAGTTCGCGCAGCCCGGTGCAAAGATGATCCGCCCCGAGATGGAATGGCTTGCGGACGGCACCGTGATGCTCACGATGTTCTTCCCTGCGGAAAAGCACATCGCGGAAGCGGCGGCGCTCGAGTGCGGCAGGCGCATGAACCTGACGGACTGCGAGGTCATTTCCAAGGAGATCATGCACGGCGCGGAAGGCACGCGCATCGAGCTCAAGGGCAAGGTTCCCTTTGCGATTGAGATCGACAAGCTCGTCATTCCCGAGGAGCCGGACGTCATGAGCGACGATGAGATCCGCGCGGACATCGAGCGCAGGCCGATGCGCGTCGTGTGCGGCACGGTGGGCGAGGATGAACACTCCGTCGGCCTCCGCGAGATCATCGACATCAAGCACGGCGGCATCGAGAAGTATGGCATCGAGGTGCATTACCTCGGCACCTCCGTCCCGCCGGAGAAGCTCGTGAACGCGGCAGTCGAGCTCAATGCGGACGCAATGCTTGCCTCCACCATCATCAGCCATGATGATATCCACTATAAGAACATCGCCAAGATCAACCGCATCGCCACCGAAATGGGCGTGCGCGACAAGCTGATCTTCGTCGCCGGCGGCACGCAGGTGGCCTCCGCGCAGGCACGCGCCAACGGCGCGGACGAAGGCTTCGGCCGCGGCAGCCGCGGTCACCATGTGGCGACCTTCCTCGTGAAGCGCCGCCGCGAACTGGAAGCCGAAGGAAAGATCTGATATTTATTTCCGCCCTGCCCCGGATCCCGTTTCCCTTTCCGCGGCAGGGCGGGAAAATTGACAATGTACAATTGACAGTGGAGCATCGTCCATTATCAATTGTAGATTGTCCGTTGCCAGTTGATTTGTGCGGAGGAGATATACGCATGTTCATTGACGTTCTTGTGGCCGAGATCGGCTCTACCACCACCCTTGTCAACGCATTTTCCGGCATTGCGGAAGGAACGCCGCGCTTTATTGCGCAGGGGCAGGCCGCGACGAGCGTGCTCGAAGGCGATGTGCGCGTGGGCCTCCGCGGCGCGCTTGCCGACATGCAGGCAAGGCAGGGCTGGGATACCCTCGAATACGGCGAGATGTTTGCCACGAGTTCCGCGGCGGGCGGCCTGCGTATGTGCGTGTGCGGCCTCGTTTACGACATGACCGTCAAGGCGGCGGAGGCGGCAGCCCTCGGCGCGGGCGCGATCGTGAAACTTGCGACGGCGGGCAAGCTTTCGGAATATGACCTGCTGGATCTCAAGGCGGCGGATCCGAACCTGATCCTCCTTGCCGGCGGCACGGATTACGGCGAGCGGGAGACCGCGCTCTTCAACGCGGAACGCATCGCGGCCTCCGGCCTTAAGGCGCCCGTTATCTACGCGGGCAACGTGCAGAATCAGACGCATGTCAAAGCCATCTTTGAGCGCGCGGGCGTACCCTGCACGGTCACGGAAAACGTGTATCCGAAGCTGGATCTTCTCAACATTGAACCCGCGCGGCGTATCATCCATAAGGTGTTCGAGGAACACATCATAAAAGCCCCCGGCATGGAGCATATCCGCGATATGGTCACAGGTGCGATCATGCCCACCCCAGGCGCGGTGATGGAATCCGCGCAGCTGCTGTATGACGAGATCGGCGACCTCGTCGTCGTGGACATCGGCGGCGCGACGACGGATGTGCATTCCGTCACGAACGGCTCGGATGAGATCGCCTCCATCCAGACGCGGCCGGAGCCCTTTGCAAAACGCACCGTGGAGGGCGACCTGGGCCTGTATGTGAACGCGAAAAACCTCGTCGCCATGCTGGGCGAGGACGCGCTTTCCCGGGAGCTCTCGCTGGATGTGCCCGCCGTGATGGTGCATTACAAGCCCATCCCGGATACGGAGGAGCAGTTCCGCCTCACGGAGCGGCTCTGCCGGGAAGCGGGTGTGGTGGCGCTCACGCGCCATGCGGGCGCGCTGCGCTATATCTATACGCCCTCCGGCCGCAAGACGGTGGCCGAAGGCAAGGACCTCACGCAGGTGAAATACATCGTTGGCACCGGCGGCGCGCTTACGCGGCTTCCGCACCGGGAGGCGCTGCTTCGCGCCCTTGCGGATTGCAACACCGCGAAGATGATGCTCTACCCGCGGGAGGGCGAGCTTGCCCTGCTCTTTGATGACGATTACATTATGGCTTCGCTCGGCGTGCTCTCCAAGCACTACCCGGAGGCCGCGCTTGCGCTGATGAAGCGTTCACTGTCGCTCGGGGACAAATGATAGGTTGAGAACAATTGCAGCCCCCTCTACTCCCTCTCCGTCAGCGGCTCGCGCCGCTGCCACCTCTCCCGCGGGGAGAGGCAAGAACGCCCCAATGCGGGTACAGCGTGGACATGCCTTGGCTCCCCCTTTGGAGGAACTGTCACCGCAAGTGACTGACACCCGCCCGCAGGCGGGCGTGCATAGCGCCCCTTGCCGAAGGCAAGTCTAGGCGCGGAGTAGAGGGCTGAACAGAGGCAACAATGTGGTATAAAACCCCGAAAGCACAGATGTAGGGGACGGCCTCTGGACGTCCCGCAGGATAAAGGGAAATGCCGTTTATATACGGCGGGGCGTCCCCGACTCGCCGGGAGACGGCTCGCTGGATCAGCCTGCGGGCTAGCGAGGACGCCGCCCCCTACATACGCTCCGAAGGTGCGCCGCACCTTCAACAACATATCCCCCTTCCCTGGGGAAGGGGGTAAGGGGGATGGGGTGTTGCGATGCGGCTATGCCTCCAATATCCCCATTGATTTGGTTTGCAAAACATCGCCGGGAGGTTTATCATGTACCCAAGGATCATTGCCGATTTGGATCGGCTGCGCGAGAACATGGAGCGCATGGTCGCGCTTTGCCATGCGCACGGCCTTTCTGCCGCGCTCGTGACAAAATGCGTGTGCGCGGATGCGCGCATCGCCGCTGTAATGGCGGAGACGGACGCGGATTTCCTTGCGGATTCCCGCGTGGAGAACCTTGCGCGGTTGCCGCAAAATAAACCGCGCTACCTGCTGCGCGTGGCCCAACCCTCCGAGGTGGAGGATGTGGTGCGCCATGCGGAGATCAGCCAGCAGAGCGAGCCTTACACCGTGCGCCTGCTCGGCGAAGCTGCGGCCCGGCAGGGAAAGCAGCACAAAGTCGTGCTGATGGTGGACATGGGCGACCTGCGCGAGGGCGTGTTCTTCCGCGATACGGAAGCCATTCACGCGCTTGCTGAGGCCGTGATCGCCTGCCCTGCACTCACGCTTTACGGCGTGGGTGTGAACATGACCTGCTTTGGCGGTGTGCTTCCAAGCGAGGGAAACCTTTCCGGCCTTGTGCGCATCGCGGAAGAGCTGCGGCAGCGTTACGGGCTTCCCATCCCGTTCGTTTCCGGCGGCAACTCCAGCGCGCTCACCATGCTCCGCGAGGGCACGCTTCCCAAGGGGATCACCAACCTGCGCATCGGCGAAGGATATCTCCTCGGCAACGACACGGGCGCGCTCGTGCCCATGGAAGGCTTCCACACGGATTGCTTCACGCTGGAGGCGCAGCTTGTGGAAGTCAAGCGCAAACCTTCAAAGCCCATTGGCGACTGCGGCGCGAACGCTTTCGGCGAAAAGGTGGAGTTCCCGGACCGGGGCGAAATGCTCCGCGGCATCTGCGCCATCGGAAGGCAGGACATCGTGCCGGGCGGCCTTCTGCCGCATGATGCGCGCATCGAGATCCTCGGCGCGAGCTCGGATCACCTCATCGTGAACCTGACGGATGCGCCGGGCTACAAGGTGGGTGACGTGCTCTCCTTCAATGTGGACTACGGCGCGCTGCTGCATGCGTATACGGGCAGCTATGTTTCCAAAGCGTATCGGACGGCTTCCCCGTTTATCGGCTGATCCCGTCTTCCATAAAAATATATTTTATTAAAGGAGATTGAACCATGCCTGTTAACCTGAAAGGACGTTCCCTGCTGACCCTCAAGGACTTTACTCCCGGGGAGATCCGCTACCTGCTCGACCTGGCGCACGACCTGAAGGCGAAGAAGCGCGCCGGAATCAAGAACAACCTGCTCGAAGGCAAGAACATCGTTCTGCTGTTTGAAAAGACCTCTACCCGCACCCGCTGCGCGTTTGAAGTTGCTGCGTATGACGAGGGCGCGAACGTGACCTTCCTCTCCAACAGCCAGATGGGCAAGAAGGAATCCCTGGAGGACACCGCGAAGGTGCTCGGCCGCTTCTACGATGGCATTGAATACCGCGGTTTCAAGCAGCACGACGTGGAAATGCTCGCAAAGCACAGCGGCGTGCCCGTGTGGAACGGCCTGACCGACCTCTATCACCCCACGCAGATCCTCGCGGACTTCCTGACCATCGAGGAGCATGTGCATAAGCCGCTCAACAAGTGCAAGCTCGTTTATGTAGGTGATGCGCGCAACAACATGGGCAATTCCCTGATGATTGGCGCGGCGAAGATGGGCATGTCCTTCATGGGCATCGCACCGAAGAGCCTCTTCCCGGATGAGCGCCTCGTGGCTGAGATGCGTGAGGTCGCCAAGGAGACGGGTGCGACCATCGAATTCTCCGAGGATATCGCGGATGTAAAGGATGCGGATGCGATCTATACCGACGTTTGGGTCTCCATGGGCGAGGAAGCGCAGTTCGCAGAGCGCATCAAGCTGCTGACCCCCTACCGCGTCACGATGGATATGATGAAGGCCACCGGCAACCCGGACTGCATCTTCCTGCACTGCCTGCCCTCCTTCCATGACCTCGAGACGAGTGTTGGCCGCGAGATCTACGAAAAATACGGCATCACCGAGATGGAAGTCACGGATGAAGTGTTCCGCTGCCCGCAGTCCAAGGTGTTCGACGAGGCGGAGAACCGTATGCACACCATCAAGGCCGTGATGGTTGCCACCATTGGCAGGCAATAAGATCGGCAAGGGATAATCAACAATCAACCGCAGAAGGGCACGCCGGATGGCGTGCCCTTCTGCGATTCGCATCGCTGTGCTTAAACCTGCTTTTCCTTGCGGAAGAACCAGCCTACCGCCATGAATACCGCAAACACCAGCAGATACCAGAGGACGTTCTTCCCGTGCGCGAAGACTGCCGCGACGATCATGAACAGGCTGCCTGCAATGGCAAACGGGAAGGCAAGGAAGCGCTTGAACGGGGAGAGCGTCTTTTCCCGGAGAATCGCCATAAAGAAGATGGGGATATACAGCGCGTAAAGGGTGATGATCGGAAGCTCCGAGGAATCGAAACAGATCGGCCCGAACCAGGGCTCCGTGAGCTGCGCGCTGTAGAAATACAGCAGCCAGAACGCGGTGAGAAGGAGGCCCAGCACGGAGGAGTTGGTGGGCATGTTGGTCTTGCCGTCCACCTGTTTGAATACCGCAGGCGCGGGGCCGCGGTGGCGCGCGGCGAGCGCATACATACCGCGCGTGCAGCCGAGCATCAGGCCGTTGAGCGTGCCGAGGCAGGAGATGACGACGAACACGAACAGCACCGTGCCGCCCAGGCGGGAGAAGATCGTTTCAAACGCGGTGCGCGCGCCGGCTTCGCCGCTTTCCATCAGCGCGGCGTTCGATACGCTGCCGGAAAGGCCGATATAATAGAGAATATAGACGGAGACGATGATGAGCGTGCCGAGCACAAGCGCCTTGGGCAGGTTCTTCTTCGCGTCCTTGAGCTCCGCGTTGATGCTCGTGGCGATGATCCAGCCTTCAAAGGCAAAGGCCGTGGCGACAACGGCGGTGAACAGTGCCGTGCCGGAGGATTTGCCCGCATCCACGACGGTGGTGAAGTTTTCGATGACCATGCCGTTGCCAAGCCCCACGATTGTGCCGATGATGCCCATCAGCAGCAGAGGGATCAGCTTGATGATGGTGGTGGACACCTGGAACTTGCCTGCGAGCACCGGGGAAAGCGCGTTGAGCGCGTAGCTTGCCACCAGGAAGAAGCCTGCGAGCACCATGCATTCCGCGCCAACGATGGAGAAGCCGAGGAGCACGGAAAGATAACGCGCGCTGACCCATGCGAGCACGCTCGTGATGGAAGGGTAATAGATCGTCGTCATGAACCAGCCCACGAAATAGCCGTAATCCTTGCCGACGGTGATCTCCGCATAATCCACGATGCCGTTGACGTATTCATAGCGCGTTGCAAGCAGCGCGAACGCATAGGCGCATGCGATCATGATGATGCCGCCGATGAGCCATGCCAGGATGCCGAGCGGAAGGTTGCCGCCGGTTTCCGAAAGGATCTTTTCCGCTTTGAAGAAAACGCCGCTGCCTACTACGATGCCGACGACCATGCAGATCGCGGTTAACAGGCCATACTTTTTGTGCAGCTCGCTGCCCATGGTGAGTTACGCTCCTGTTTTGATGGATTTTAGGGTGAAAGGGGGGTACCGATCGCGCAAAAACCGGACACATGACATGCGGGATAAGAAAACGGTGCTGCCGAAAATGGAAGCGGTTGGGGAAATATTAAAGCTGTATGCGGTTTTGCGCTGCAGTCCTTTTCAAGGATACTATTAAAAAACGGTATTGTCAACGGATTATATATAATTCATAATTATAAATTATTGAATAAATTATTGAATAATCCGGCAGGGAAGCGCATGTATGCAGTATAAGGACAAACCTGCGGCAGGCACACCCGGAGCACGGAAAATTGAACGAAGCATGAAATTTCACCGCGGGCATCCGCCGCCGCTCCACAAATTGCTGCGGACATGCTATAATGCTGTAATATAAAGCAAATCCGAACGCTGGAAAGGAGAACCGCATGCCGGTTTCGCTTTTTATCAAACAGCTGGATGAACTGCTTGCGGAGAACGGGCTTTCGTTTATTTCCACGCTGATCGACATCGTGATCACATTTGCGCTTGCGCGGCTGATCGTTGCCCTTGTGGGGCGGACGGCGCGCTCCATCGTGACGCGGCGCGCAAAAGGGGTGGAAGAGCTCAAGGCGCGCAGGCTGACGACAGCGGTCACGCTCATTACAAGCGTTGTAAAATATGTGGCCTATTTTATTGCCATCGCCATCGCCGTGGGAGAACTCGGCTATGCCGGGGCGATGAATTCCATGCTCGCGGCGGCGGGCATCGGCAGCCTTGCCATAGGCATTGGCGCGCAGAACGTCATCCGGGATGTTACAGCAGGGCTGATGATGCTGTTTGAGGATCAGCTTGCCGTGGGCGATTATGTGACTGCGGCCGGCATTACGGGCACGGTGGAGGCTGTGACCCTGCGCACGACCACTGTGCGCAGCTATGGCGGCGAACTGAGCGTGATCCCCAACGGGAGCATTTCGGTGCTCACCAATTATTCCCGCACGGATTCGCTTGCGATCGCGGAGGTCCCCGTGGCCTATGAAGCGGACGCGGAGCGTGCGCTTGCGCTGATGCGGGAGGAAGCGGAAGCATATCATGCGGAGCTTGGGGATGTGGCCGTGGAAAAGCCGGAGGTGGTGGGCGCGGTGCAGCTTACCGGCGGAGAAATGGTGCTGCGCGTGGTGCAGCGCGTCAAGCCGCTTGCCCATTGGGAAGTACAGCGGGAGCTGACAAGGCGCATCGCGGCGCGCTTTGTGCGGGAGGGCGTCGCCCTGCCGCGGGCGCGGGTGCAGGTGGCAGGAAAGGAAGGCGAAGAAGCATGATTGAACAGTTTGCCCTTGGGGACCATATTGCGATGAAAAAGCCGCACGCCTGCGGCGGGAATGAATGGATCGTGACGCGCACGGGGGCGGATGTGAAGCTCCGGTGCGTGCAGTGCGGCCGTGTTGTGATGCTCGACCGCGGCGAGTTTCTGCGCCGAGCGCGCAAAAATCTGACGGAAGGGACAGAACGGCCTGATGGACAGGAAAATTGATAAAAAGCAGCTCAACCGCCTGCGCAAAAATGCGGAGACGCTCCATGAGAAGGACGAGGCATTCAAAAAAGCATCTGACCGGGACTTTGCGCTTTGGCTTCTGATCGTGCTCGTTGCGGCCTTTGCCGTGCGGCTGTTTCTGTTTGAGCCGATCCGCGTTTCGGGCGATTCGATGTACGATACGCTCATTGACGGCGAACGCATGTTTGTGGAAAAGGTGAGTTACTGGTTTGAACGCCCGCAGCGCGGGGAGATCATCATCTGCTATTATCCAAACCATACCACCACCTGCGTCAAACGCGTCATCGGTGTGCCGGGGGACAGGATCGCGATCCTGGGCGGGGAGATCTACCTCAACGGAGAAAAACTGGATGAATCTGCCTATTGGGAGGATATCATCTGGAGCGATATGGCGGAGATCACCGTGCCGGAAGACTGCGTGTTCGTAATGGGCGACAACCGCAACGGCTCCAGCGACAGCCGCAATCCGCTCGTGGGGCCCATCCCGTACAACCGGGTGGTGGGCCGCGTGCGCAGCGTGATCTGGCCGGTTGCCCGGGCACGAACCTTTTAACGCGGGGGCGGAGGAAGTGGACATGGAGAGCACAACGGGTAAGGCGGAGGAAACAAGCCTCCGGCGCGTGGCAGGAAATCAGGCGGAATACAGGCGGCTCAGGCTGTACACATGGCTGTGGTCGCTGTTTGTCGCGGGCGTGGTGCTTGCGCTGCTGTTTACGGTCTGGCTCTTTGGCGTGACGGTGCGCGATGCGGGCATGGCCCCTGCCGTTCAGCCGGGGGATGTGATCCTGTTTGACAGGCTCTCCAAGTATTTCCAAACGCCTGCCCGCGGGGATATCGTCGCGTTTTCGGACGCAACGGGCGAAGGGATGTTCGTCGGGCGGGTCGTTGGGCTGCCGGGTGAGACGGTAGCCATTTCCGGCGGCCGCGTTTATGTCGGCGGCATCCTGCTGGATGAGCGCGCATACGCGATGGGTGCGCTCCCTGCGGACCTTGCGGAAACAGAGCTCCCCGTTGGCTGCTTCTTTATCCTGCCGGATGACCGTGTGGATGCCGTCGTGGATGCAGGCAAACTGACCGTGGACGCATCCCGCATTCGGGGGCGCGCTTTTGTGCGCGTATCGCCGCTCGCGCGGATCGGCTTGTTCTGAGCGGGAACATCAATGGCAGCCAAAGCATAATTATAAACCGTATACGGGAACCGGACGAAGCCAAAATGATATAGAATGGCAAAAATTTTCAAAAAAATGGCTTGACAGATCCGCTTTCCGCGCGTATACTGACAAACAAGTTAAAACCGTTGAGGAAGAGTAAGTACGTTGGGATCTCTCCTTTGCAGAGAGCCGCGGGCGCTGGGAGCGCGGCATGGAGAACCGGGCGGAATGGGCTTCTGAGGGCGAGCTGAACTTCAAAGTAAGCGAGCCGGAGCAGGCGCTCCGTTATCAAATGCCGGCATATGACAGTATGCACAGAGTGGGCGCAGGTTGCGCCAAGCCGGGTGGCACCGCAGGAGTTTTCGAGGCTCTTGTCCCTGCAAAAGCAGTTGGGGACGAGGGCTTTTTTGTTGCTCTCCTGTCCCGGAGGACCCGCGGGAAAAGACCCGCAAATGGCCAAAGGCCGCAGAAAGAAAGGAGTGCAGACCATGAAAGACAACAACATCCCCTACAAGATCTACCTGAGCGAAGCGGAACTCCCGAAGCAATGGTACAACGTGCGGGCGGACATGAAGAACAAGCCCGCGCCGTTGCTCAACCCCGGCACGCTTCAGCCTATGACGGCGGAAGAACTCAGCCATGTGTTCTGCGATGAGCTCGTGCAGCAGGAGTTGGATGACACCACGCCCTACATCGACATCCCGGAAGAGATCCGCGATTTTTATAAGATGTATCGCCCCGCACCGCTCGTGCGCGCCTATTGCCTGGAGAAGCATCTTGGCACGCCTGCGAAAATTTATTACAAATTTGAAGGCAACAATACCAGCGGCAGCCATAAGCTTAATTCCGCCATCGCGCAGGCATACTATGCAAAAAAACAGGGCCTCAAAGGCGTGACCACGGAAACGGGCGCCGGCCAGTGGGGCACCGCGCTTTCCATGGCCTGCGCATACCTCGGGCTGGACTGCAGGGTGTTCATGGTGAAGGTCTCCTATGAGCAGAAGCCCTTCCGCCGCGAGGTGATGCGCACCTACGGCGCGAACGTGACGCCTTCCCCCTCCATGACGACGGAAGTCGGCCGCAAGATCCTTGCGGAGTTCCCGGGCACGACGGGCAGCCTTGGCTGCGCCATTTCGGAAGCGGTGGAGACCGCGGTGAGCACGGAAGGGTACCGCTATGTGCTCGGCAGCGTGCTTTCCCAGGTGCTGCTGCACCAGTCGGTCATCGGCCTTGAGGCGAAGGCCGCGCTTGATAAATACGGCGTGAAGCCGGACATCATCATCGGCTGCGCGGGCGGCGGCTCCAACCTTGGCGGCCTCATCGCGCCGTTCATGGGCGAAAAGCTGCGCGGCGAAAAGGATTACCGCTTCATCGCAGTAGAGCCGGCTTCCTGCCCGAGCCTGACGCGCGGCAAATATGTGTATGACTTCTGCGACACAGGCATGGTTTGCCCGCTCGCAAAGATGTATACGCTCGGTTCCGGGTTCATTCCCTCCCCGAACCATGCGGGCGGCCTCCGCTACCATGGCATGAGCAGCGTGCTCTCCCAGCTTTATGATGATGGCCTCATGGAAGCGACCTCCGTGGAGCAGACGAGCGTGTTCGCCGCGGCGGAAGAATTCGCCCGGGTGGAAGGCATCCTGCCCGCGCCGGAAAGCAGCCATGCGATCCGCGTGGCGATCGACGAGGCGCTCAAGTGCAAGGAGACCGGCGAGGAAAAGACGATCCTCTTCGGCCTGACAGGAACCGGGTATTTCGACCTTGTGGCGTATCAGAAATATCATGACGGCGAAATGAACGATTATGTCCCGAGTGATGAGGATCTGCAGCGCGGCTTTGACGGCATCCCGAAGTTCCCGGGCAACATGATCTGAATCTCTGGCATGCAAGACGTACCCCAACATCCTGCATAATGAAACACTCTTCTGCGGAATATGTTGTGGTGAAAGAAAAATCTCTTTTTCAGTGCGGGCGAACTGCGGTTCGCCCGTATTTTTTGTTTTGGCGCGTCTGATGCAGAGAGCAGCACTGCATTTACATAAATTTGACATAAATATTAAATATATAATAGGAAGGTTTGCCTCCTATTTAGGAGCGTGAACCCCTGCACCCCATCCCCCTTATCCCCCTTCCCCAGGGAAGGGGGACGTGATGTTGAAGGTGCGGCGCACCTTCGGGACATGGGGAAAATGATTCCGTTGTTTTAATTCGCGGGATGTCCAGAGGCTGTCCCCTACATTTGCCCTCTCAGTCACCTGCGGTGACAGCTCCCCCAGAGGGGGAGCCAAGACGTATACCAACCGCGCTTACATTGAAGCGTTCTTGCCTCTCCCCACGGGAGAGGTGGCAGCGCGGAGCGC
>JALFDW010000024.1 GCA_022778545.1 bacterium
TATTTCGATAGATAGGAGTTTTCGCTTTTCCAAAGTTAGGTCAAATCTTTTACTCCGCGTCAAACGTTGATGTCATCGCATCGCTCTTCTGCACGGCACGGATGTAGCCTGCCGTAACGGCGATTTCAAAGCCTGCGCCAAGCATGGTCTCCACGGCGGCCTCCGTCGTCCCCCGCTTGGAGGAAATGCGGGCACGCAATTCTTCCGGCGAGACCGGCTCCGCCTTCAAAATTTCCGCCGTGCCGATGAAGCTTTCCCGTGCAAACGCTGCAGCAGCCTCAGGATCCATACCGTCCCGCACCGCAGCGCCGGCAAGCGATTCCAGCATCAGGCAGAAATACGCAGGGCTTGAACCCGCCACGCCGATCACCTTGGAAATCTCCTTCTCGCTCCCGAGGCGGATCGCCATGCCGCCCGCCGCAAGCAGTTTTTCCGCAAACGCGGCCTGTTCCTCCGTGACGCGTGCGCCGACGGCATATCCCGTAACGCCCCGCTGCACGCTCACGCCCATGTTCGGCATGACGCGGATGAACGGCAGCGCGCCAAGCTCCTTTTCCAGTTTATAGAAGCTGATGCCCGCCATGATGGACAGCACAAGTTGCCCGTCAAGATATGGCCGGTACATCGCAGCCGCCGCGGCGAAATCCTGCGGCTTCATCGCAAATACGACCGCATCCGCAGTGCGGAGCGCTTCCGCGTCCACCGCCGTGATGCCAAGCCGGGCTGCGGTTTCCTTCCCATGCTCCGGGTTGCGGGAATTAACGAGAAGGATCTCTTCCCCTTTGAGCACATCCGCAGCAAGGATGCTTTTGATCATTGCGCCCGCCATGTTGCCGGCGCCGAGAAACGCAAGCTTCATTTTCCTCGTCCTTTCGCAAAACACGCCGTTTTCCGGTTTATTGCCGCACCTGGCCGTTGCCGTACACCAGGTACTTATAAGAAGTCATTTCCCTGAGGCCGAGCGGGCCGCGCGCATGCAGTTTCTGCGTGCTGATGCCCATCTCCGCGCCAAAGCCGAATTCAAACCCGTCCGTAAAGCGCGTGGAGGCGTTGTGGTTGACTGCCGCCGCATCCACACAGCGCAGGAAGATGCGCGCGTTTTCCGCATCCTCGGTGATGATCGCCTCGGTATGCTTCGTTCCGTAGCGCGCAATGTGTTGCATGGCCTCCTCGAGGGAGTCCACCACCTTCACGGCCAGCTCCGGCGCAAGGTATTCGTTCGCCCAATCCTCTTCCCCGGCAGGGAGCGCGAGCTTATCCACCGCGCGCACCTGCGCGTCGCCATGGATCGTCACACCGAGCGTATGCAGCTTTGCAAGCAGCTTCGCGAGGTGCGCCGTAGCCCACACGGAATGCACGAGGAGCGTTTCCGTCGCGTTGCAAACGGAGGGGCGCTGGGTCTTGGCGTTCACGACGATCGCCTCCGCCATGTCGTAATCCGCGCTTTCATCCAGATAAATGTGGCAGTTGCCCACGCCCGTTTCCAGCACGGGGACCGTTGCCGTCTGCACAACCCGGCGGATCAGCCCGGCGCCGCCGCGCGGGATCACAACATCCACGCAGTCGTTCATGCAGATTATGCGGTCTACACTCTCATGCGCAGTATCCTCCACCACCGCGAGCGCATCTTCCGGGAGGCCGACGCTCCGAAGCGCGCCGCGCATCACGTTTGCAAGCGCAAGGTTGGAGCGCAGCGCGGAAGCGCTGCCGCGCAGCAGGATGCCGTTGCCCGTTTTGAGCGCAATGGCTGCAGTATCCACCGTCACGTTCGGGCGCGCTTCATAGATCATGCCGATCACGCCGAGCGGCACGCGCACCTTGCGGATCCGAAGGCCGTTCGGGCGCGTAAACTCCTCTATCACTTCGCCGAGCGGATCCGGCAATGCGATCAGCTGCCGCACCCCCTCCGCCATACCTTCAATGCGCGCACCCGTGAGCGCGAGCCGATCCAGCAGGGATTCGCTCATCCCGTTTGCGCGGCCGTCCGCAAGGTCAAGCTCATTCGCAGCAAGAACGTCTGCCTCATGCGCAATGAGAGCGTCCGCGATCGCGCCGAGCGCAGCGTTCCGTTTTTCCGCGCTGAGAAGCCCAAGCTCTGCCGAAGCAGCCTTTACAGCAAGCGCCGTTTCCCGAAGGTCTTTCATCGTTTTTACACCTCTTCTACCCAATTATCCCTGTGGATCGCCACAGCGTTCTTCCCATGCACTTCCGCGGCTTCCATGCGCCGCAGCAGTTCTTCCTTATCGAAATTCACCTCGCCGCGCCCGAGCAACACGTTTGTCCCCTGGCGGAATACGCGCACGATATCGCCGGCGCGGAAATCCCCCTCCGCCGCCACAATGCCGGAAGGCAGCAGGCTCTTTCCATGGTGCACGAGCGCTTCCTCCGCCCCTGCGTCGATATAGAGATTGCCGCGCGTCTGCGCATAAAACGCCATCCATTGCTGGCGCGTGCGCATGCCCGTTTCGCTCGCGGCAAAATACGTGCCGACCGGCTCACCCGCCACTGCGGAAAGAAGCGCGCCCTCGCTGCCAGCTTTGCAGATGACGACAGGGACGCCCGCCGCTGTGGCAAGCTTTGCCGCGGAGAGCTTCGTTGCCATGCCGCCCGTGCCGTTGCTGGTGCCTGCGCTGCCGCCGAGCGCCATGATCTCCGGCGTGAGATGTTCCACACGTTCGATACGCTCTGCGGTTTCATCCGTACGCGGGTCGGCAGTATAAAGGCCGTCCATGTCCGTAAGAAGCACGAGCAGCCCTGCATGCATCATCGCAGCCACCTGTGCGGAAAGCGTGTCATTGTCGCCCAGGCGGAGCTCATCGATGGAGACGGTATCGTTTTCGTTGATGACAGGCACGGCGCCCCGCTGCAAAATGATCTCCAGCGCATTGAAGGCGTTCTTGTACCGCCGGCGGTCGCGGAAATCATCCCGCGTGAGCAGGATCTGCGCGCTCACAATGTCATGTGCCGCAAAAAAACGGGTGTACTCCTCAAGCAGCAGCCCCTGCCCCACGGCAGCAGCCGCCTGCTTGGCCGGGATGCTCGTTGGCCGTTTCGCATAGCCAATGCGCCGGAAGCCTGCCGCCACCGCGCCGGAAGTCACCAAAATGACCGTATGCCCCGCTTCCCGCAGCGCCGCGATCTCCGTTACAACGGATTCAATCTTTTCGGAGCATATGCTCCCATCCGCGTTGGTCAAAGAGCTTGTGCCAACCTTGACCGTAACGAGTTTGTTTTCCACAGTGTTCTTTCAATCCTTCGTTTTATGTGGGCAAATCTACCCATATTATCTTGTAATAATACGGTTTTGAGCCCGCTTTGTCAACCATGCATGCTAGGCTTATTCGATATCAAGAAGCCCCGCCTTTTCCACACCCTCGGCGGTGAGCAGCGTTTCCAATACATCGTTCACGCTCGTTTCAAGGCCCGTGATGTCCATGGAGATGATCACGCTTGCCCGGTCGCCGATGGGCGGATTCTGCATGATGGTAAGAATGTTTGCGCCGAGTTCGCTCAGCATGTTCAGCACGCGGCTCAGAATGCCCTTTTCATGGCTCAGGATCAGCGAGATCACCGCCTTTTTGCAGGCGTTCCCCTCGGAAGGCATGAACACATAATCCTTATATTTATAGTAGGTGCTGCGCGAAATGCCTACCGTGCGCGCTGCCTCGCTCACCTCGCGGATCGTGCCGCGCCGGAGCAGCTCCCGCGCCTCCACGACCTTCTCAAAATAATCCGGAAGCACTTTTTTATGGACGATCAGATAATCGCTTTTCATGGTTTCTCCTTGTCGGTCTCAAAAATTCCGGAGGCAGCGGCGCGGCTTCACCGCGCCCACTGCGCCTCCCCCGCCTTCCGCTCCACATAGGTGAGCATTTCGGAAGGGGCGATCACATCCCGGTGCAGCACAGGCTTTTGCCTGAGCGCCGCAAGTGCGGGCGGCACCGGCGCGCCCGTTTCATCATGCAGCTTTTCCATGGCCGCAAAGCCGCTTTCCGGCACAGAAAGTTCCAGTGCCTCCAGCATGGCCGGCGCAAATTTGTAGGGCGACGCCGTGGAAAGCACAACGGCAGGGTTGCTGCTCCGCCCGGATGCGCGGTAATCCTCATAGACCCGCCAGGCCACGGCGGTATGCGGATCCATCAGGTAGCCTTCGCTCCGGAAAACGCGGCGGATCGCGTCAAACGCAGCAGCATCATCCGCCTTGCCGCAGGCGAATTCGCTCCGGATGCGCGCAAAGAGCGACTCCGGCACACGGTACACGCCATCTTCCGTAAGCTGGCGCATCAGGGAAGCGACGAGCGCCGCATCGCCATCGGACGCAAAGTACAGAAGGCGCTCCAGGTTGCTCGAAACAAGAATGTCCATCGAGGGGG
>JALFDW010000010.1 GCA_022778545.1 bacterium
AGCAATTTCAATGCGGCGGCCGCGTACCCCAACCCGGAGAACAAGGCCTGCACCGTGAAAGCGCCCTGGCTGCGCTTCTATGATACCGTCCCCGCGACGCTGCAATATTCCGACAAGACCATGGCCGAAGCCGTGTTCGAAATGGCGGAGAAATATCCGGATAATATCGCCTGGGATTTCATGGGCAGCAAGACGACCTACAAAACAGCGGCGGAAGAGATCCGCGCCTGCGCCCGTTCGCTCATGGCAATCGGCGTGCGCGAGAATGACCGCGTGACTATCTGCATGCCCAACGCGCCGCAGACCGTCATGATGTTCTACGCCGTGAACCTCGTGGGAGCGATCGCCAACATGATCCACCCGCTTTCAAGCGAGGGCGAGATCGAATTCTACCTCCGCGAGTCCGGCAGCGTTGCTGCGATCACGCTGGATCAGTTTTACGGCAAGTTTGCGGCCATCCGCCCGAACATCGACCTGCCGAACCTCATCATCACGAGCGTTGCGGATGCGCTGAACCCCGTCATGAAGGTGGGCTACAAGCTAACCGAAGGCCGCAAATTCCCGCCCGTGCCCAAGGATGCGCCCGTCATCTTCTGGAAGGATTTCCTGAAGGGCGGCGAAAAGTTCCGTGGTAACTATATCCGCCCGCGCAAGGCGGAGGACGGCGCCGTCATCCTTTACAGCGGCGGCACCACCGGCGTGACGAAGGGCATCCTGCTTTCCAACCGCAATTTCAACGCCCTCGGCGCGCAGATCGTCGCCACGAACCCCATGTTCAAGCCGGGCGACAAGATGCTTGCCATCATGCCCATGTTCCATGGCTTCGGCCTTGGCGTGAGCATCCATTCCATGCTCGTCAACGGCGGCCGCTGCATCCTGATCCCGCGCTTCACGCCGCAGACCTACGCGGAGCTGCTCAGAAAGCACAAGCCCAACTTCATCGCGGGCGTGCCGACGCTCTATGAGGCGCTGCTGCGCATCCCGGGGCTGGAGGATCTGGACCTTTCCTGCCTGAAGGGCGTGTTCTCCGGCGGCGATTCGCTTTCCGTGGAGCTCAAGAAGCGTTTTGACAAGTTCCTGAAGGATCATAAGGCCACCATCGAAGTCCGCGAGGGCTACGGCACCACGGAGTGCGTCACCGCAAGCTGCCTCACGCCGTACCACATGTCCCGCGAGGGGAGCATCGGCATCCCGTTCCCGGATACGTTCTATAAGATCGTCCGCGTCGGCGCGGAGGAAGAACTCCCCTATGGCGAGGAGGGCGAGATTTGCCTTGCCGGCCCCACGGTGATGATGGAATACGTCGGCCACCCGGAGGAGACGGCGAACACGCTGCGCACCCATGCGGACGGCATGACATGGGTGCACACGGGCGACCTTGGCAAGATGGACGAGGACGGCTTCATTTATTTCCGCCAGCGCATCAAGCGCATGATCGTCACGAGCGGCTACAACGTGTATCCCTCCCAGATCGAGAACATCCTCGATGCGCATGACGCGGTGCACATGAGCTGCGTCATCGGCGTGCCGGATGCGCTCAAGATGCAGAGGGTGAAGGCGTTCGTGATGCTCAAGCCCGGCTTTGAACCCTCGGAGGAAACGAAGAAGGAGCTGCTTGACTATTGCCGCAAGCATATCGCCAAATACGCCATGCCCTATGACATCGAGTTCCGCCCGGAGTTGCCTAAGACGCTCGTGGGCAAGGTTGCCTACCGTATTCTGGAGGAGGAAGAACTCAAGAAGTCCGTGCAGGCGTAACCTGCTGATGGAGGGCGGCCGAAAGGCCGCCCTTTTTCTGTCGAACAAGCGGAAGTTTCCACTTGTTCGAGAATTTCTCAAGGGCAACGGGCTTAAAATACACTTTCATGTGCCGGAGGAAACAGAATGATAACGGATTCGTTTGACAAGTCCCAGCCGATCATTGCGCCAAAGGATATGTACGGTGAACAGCGGCATATCTGCGACGTTTGCATCATCACGTTCTCAAAGGTGATTTTTGAGGCGGTGCTGAAGGAATACCCGTGCGAAAAAGTCGCTGAAATTTGCCTCTGCAACGGCAATATCCCCATCTATACGTTCCGCTTTGCCGGAAAGATGGTCGCCATCTATCTTTCCGCCATCGGCTCCGCGCTTGCGGCCACCTGTGCCATTGAAGCAAATTGGGTCATGGGAGCAGGAAAGTTCGTGATGTTCGGCTCGGCGGGCTCGCTGAATCAGGCTGTTACGACGGGAAAATATGTGATCCCCACGGCTGCCTACCGGGATGAAGGCATGTCCTACCATTACGCGGAGCCGCAGGATTATGTGACGGTTCCGGGTGCAGGCAAGGTGGCGGAGGTCTTTGACGGGCTGAAGGTGCCGTATGTAAAAGGCAGATGCTGGACGACCGACGCCATCTACCGTGAGACGCGGGAACAAATGCGCCGGAGGTGCGAGGAAGGCTGCATCGCCGTGGAAATGGAGCTTGCTGGCGTGCAGGCGGTGTGCGACTATTATGGATTCGAGCTGTATGATTTCCTCGTTACGGGCGATGTGCTCGATCAGCCGGAATACAGCATCGGAACGCTGCAGGCTGCAAACCATTCGCTCGATAAGCTACACCTCGCCCTTGCGATCGCAGCGGCGCTGGAATAGGCTGCTGAGCCCCATAACTCCACGTGAAAAGCACGGCAAACCGGCATTGTGCCCGCGCCTTTCGCATATGATTTCCATATGATGAATTGGCTTTGGGGAAGTATGCTCCTTTTGGGGCTTATCGCATGCATGGCAAGCGGCAACGCGGAGGGCGCGATGGAGGCGATGCTCACGGGCGCGGGCGAAGCGGTCACGCTCTCGCTTTCGCTTGCGGGCGCGTATATGCTCTGGATGGGGCTCATGAACGTGGCAAAGGAGGCGGGGCTTATCGATGCCCTCGCCCGCGCGGTGCGAAAACCGCTTGCTTTGCTGTTTCCGAACGCGCCTGGCGCGGTCGCGCCCATAACGCTGAACCTTGCGGCAAATTTCTTCGGCATGGGGAGCGCCGCGACGCCCTTCGGCCTTGCCGCCATGAAGGAGCTGCGCGCCGCTGCGGACAGGGAAGGCGTGCCGGAGGGCACCGCTTCGGATGATATGTGCATGTTCCTTTCGCTGAACTCCTCTGCCGTGGAGCTTTTGCCGACGAGCGTGCTTGCCCTGCGCGCTGCTGCCGGGGCGGCGGATGTTTACTGCGTGGTGCTGCCGACGTTCATCGCCTCGCTTTTTGCGTTCGCGTCCGCCGTCGTGCTGTGCAAGCTCTTCTGCCGCCGGCGTCCCCTGGGCCTGCAGACGCGGGCGGGCCGCCTTGCCCGGAGGAAAGCGGGGCAACGCGCATGAGCTATGTGATGCCCGCGCTGATCCTCCTGCTGCTTGGGTATGCGCTCGTCCGGCGTGTAAATGTTTACGATGCGTTCACCCGCGGCGCGATGGAGGCGCTGCCGCTGCTCGTGCAGGTGCTGCCTTTTATGGCGGCCATGCTCATCGCGATGAACCTGTTCCGTTCCTCCGGCGCACTTTCCGTGTTCATCTCCTGGGTGGAGCCGCTCCTCGCCCGCCTTGGGCTTCCGGCGGAACTTGTGCCGCTTCTTGTGCTGCGGCCGTTTTCCGGCAGTGCGGCGCTTGCGCTGCTGCAGGATGTGTTTGACAACCATGGCGCAGACACCTTCCTTGGCGTTGCGGCGAGCCTGATGCTCGGCTCAACGGAAACCATTTTTTATACGGTGGCGCTCTATTTCGGCTCTGTCGGCGTGCGCAAAACGCGCGCGACCGTGCTCGTTGCGCTGCTTTCCGGCATGGTGGGCGCCGCGCTTTCTATCCTCTTTGCAAAGACCATGTGAACATGGCTTTTTTGTGCGTCGCGTTGCAAAATGACTGCGAATTTGCTACAATAAACCATTGGTAGGTTTTACCCAAAGGGAGGTCACAGTATGCGAATCGACGTAGTTCCCGTTTACGGGAAAATGATAAGCAGTCATATATCAAACAGCACGGTCATCGTCGTGGACGTGCTCCGTTCCACGACCTGCATCACCATGGCGGTCAAAAACGGCGCGGAGCGGGTGATCCCCGCGGTGGATCCCGGGGAAGCGGCCTCCATTGCCGGGCGGCTTGGCATTCGGGATTGCGTGCTTGCGGGCGAGCGCGGCGGCATCAAGCTGCCGGATTTCAACCTTGGCAATTCCCCGGCGGAATATTCCGCGGAGAATGTGCAGGGCAAAACGGTAGTCGTCAGTACCTCCAACGGCACGGCGGCCATCCACGGCTCCGCCGCTGCGAAGGACGTGCTCATCGGCGCGATGATCAACCGCACGGCTGTGGCGCAGCGCGCGCTATCACTCGGCGACGATATTCTCATCGTATGCGCCGGAACGGATGGCGCCATTTCTGCGGATGACCTTGTCGCCGCGGGCGCGATCGCGGATGCAGTGTGCCGGCATGCGACGTTCCCTGTGGAAGCAACGGACATCGTGAAAGTGTGCTGCATGCTCTATACGGACTGGCAGGAGGGGCGCGCGGATCTTTCCGCAACGTTCCATTATGCCCGCCTCGTGCGCCTCGGCTTCACGGAGGATGTCCGCTTCTGCTTCACGCCGGATGTTACGGATGTCGTCCCCGTTTATGAAAACGGCATCATCCGCTGAATAATCCCCTAATCTCCAATGAAAATTTCGGCTGCTGCTTCATGCGCGGCCGATTTTCTGTTTTGTTTACAAACTGTCTATTTACAAAACGGAGAATCCGCGGTACTGTTGCTAAGTATCATGCAGGATATGCGGGCGGGTGCCCGGAAAGAAACGGAGGGATCATATGAAACGGAAATTTATGCTGGCGATGGCGCTGATGCTTTGTGCGGCGCTTGCTGCTGGCTGTGCGGATGGAAATGCGATGGAGGACGGCGGCGTCGCGCTGCCAATAGAAGGCGGGACGCAGGTCATAAACCCGGTTGAGTCCGTGGAAAATGCGGAGGCCTTTTCTGCGCTCGGCGTCATGATCGACGCGCCGCAGAACGCGGAGGACGTCGCCTATTCCACCATCGCCGGGGAGATCGCGCAGGTGGAATTCACTTTGGATGGGCATGTTTACACCTACCGCGCCGCGAAGGGCGGGGAGGATATTTCCGGCGTGTTCAGCACGTTCTCGGAGGAAGTCCTCAACGTGAACTGGGAGTTTGAAGCAAAGGGAGTTTCCGCCGATATCAGAACGGCGTCGGAAGGCGGCCGCCTTGCGACCTGGCAGGAAGCGGGCGTTTCCTATTCCCTTTGGACGGCGGACAGCGTGAGCGATGACGCCATCTCTTCCCTGGTGCTGAAGCTTGTGGTGATGCAGGGCCTTGCGGATCAGGAGCAGAAACCGGCCCCGTTTGAACCGATCGATTTCCGCGAAGCGGGTTCCTGCGAGGCGGATCTGGATGGCGACGGGGCGTTGGAAACGGTGACGCTCACCACGACCATGGATGAATACGAATGGGCGCATGTCTCCCTCACGGTCACCACTGCGGACGGGACGGTATATGAACTCAGTGTGGGCGAGGAAACCTGGCTCACGGAGATCCAGTGGCTCACGGCGCTTCAGGTGGTCGATATCGACCCGGATGACAAGCTGCTTGAGATCGTGGTCTCCGGCGACGTCTGTTCCAACGACTATATCACGCTCGTCTGCCGCTTCAACGGCGCGGAGCTTCAGCTTTCGAGCTATGAAGAGCCGCGGTATGGCGGGAACTGTTCCGGCCTGCGCGGCCAGTTTGAGAGCGTGCAGGAGGATGGCACGGTCGTCGTGTGCGACAGTATCGATGTGCTTGGGACATGGAGCGGCATGCGCCGCTATATGCTCGCGGACGATGGGGCGTTTGTGTTTGTCCCCATGCCGGGCGAGCTCTGGCAGCGCACATTCGATAATTTGAACGACTGGGAAACCGAATATGGCCCTGCGCTTGAAACGAAGGCGGAGCTCCCCGTGACGCTCGACGGAAGCGGCGAGACCACGCTCCCTGCGGGCACGAAGCTTATGATCACCGGGAGCGACGAAACAACCACCGCGCGCTTTGTGCTTCAGGATGGCCGCACGGGCTCCATTGCGTTCACGCGCAATGCGGATGAGTGGTTTGCGCGCATCAACGGCGTGGAGGAAGCGGAGTATTTTGTGCTGCTGCCCTATGCGGGCTGAGCTGCGTCGAATGTCGAAAAAGTGGCATTCAGCCACTTTTTCGACATTCTGGGGGGGCGGCTCACAGGAGCCGCCCCTTTTAAAATGCGTATTGAGTAAACTGCGGCGATACACTAAAATAGTGCTGTGATTCCAAATATCCGAATAAACAAAGGAGAATTCCGTTATGCTTGACCTGCTTCTGAAAAACGGCTTTGTTGCCGACCCGGCGCACGCCATTGGCAGCATGCTGAACCTCGGCGTGAAAAACGGGCGCATTGTGCGCATCACGAGCGATGTGCTCTCCGCAAAAGAGGAGATTGACTGCTCCGGCTGCATCGTGTGCCCGGGCTTTGTGGACGCTCATTCCCATGAGGATGACATGCATGACGGCCGCATCGATGCGGACATCACCCTGCGCGCGCTGCGCCAGGGGGTGACGACGCTCGTGACGGGCAACTGCGGCGATGCTCCGCGGGATTTTCCCGCCTACCGCACGGCTTACGACGGAAAGCAGCCCATCAACATGGCGCTGCTTGCGGGGCATACGACCATCCGCAGGCTCTCCGGCGCAAAGGACAAATACGCCCCCGTGGATGAGGCGACCCTTGCTGCCATGTGCGAGACGCTGGAACGCCAGCTGACCGAGGGCGCGCGCGGCCTTTCCATGGGCATTCGCTACGAACCGGGCATGACGCTCCATGAAATGTGCGCGATGGCTGCGGTCGTCAAGCGCTTCAACGGCGTCGTTGCCGCCCATGTGCGCGGCGATGCGTTTGAGATTTACGATGCGATCGAGGAATTCCTTGAGATCGGCCGCCGCACGGGCGTTAAGCTGCAGATCTCCCACATCGGCAGCATGGCGGCTTACGGGCAGATGGCGGAGGTGCTTTCCTATGTGGACCGCCGCGCGGCGGAGGAGGGGCTGGATGTGCGGATCGACTGCTATCCGTATGACGCGTTCTGCACCAGCATCGGCGCGACGACGTATGACGACGGCTTCCTTGAACGCTACCACGACGTGACCCGCATCGAACTGACGGACGGTGAAAACAAGGGCTTCATCCCTAACATGGAGGTGTTCCAAAAGGTGCGCCGGGAGCATCCGGAGTACCTGACTGTTGCCCATGTGATGAACGGGGAAGAGGTGGACATGGCGCTCACCCATCCGCGCACGATGCTCGGCAGCGACGGCATCCTTTTGAATGGCGCAGGCCACCCGCGCGCGGCCGGCGCGTTTGCCCGCTTCCTGAAGGAATATGTGTTTGAACGCAGGCTGCTCTCCCTGAACGAGGGCATCGCAAAGACCACCTGCGAGGCTGCGGCCCGCTTTGGGCTTGACCGCGGCACGCTCGGCATCGGCAGCGTGGCGGATGTCACGGTGTTTGATCCCGCGCGTTTGCAGGACAGGGCGACCTTTACCGAGCCAGGCCTTGCGCCCACGGGCGTGGAGCTTGTACTCCTTGGCGGCGTGCCCGTTCTGCGGCACGGCGAAGTACTCCGCACGGACCTCGGAAAGATCCTCTGAAATGGAAGCAGAATTCATAAACGTAACTGCGGAAAACCTTGCCGCGGAGCACCTTTGCTGCATCATTCGCAGCAAGAAGCCGCACCCGGGCGTTGAAGCAAAGCGGCAGTGGCTCGCCGGCAGGTTCGCGGAAGGGCATGTGTTCCGAAAGCTGAACGAAAAGGCCACGGTCTTCATCGAATACGCGCCGTTGGAAACGGCGTGGGTCCCTGTTATTGGCGACAACTATGTCTACATATACTGCCTGTGGGTTTCCGGCGGCTGCAAAGGAAAAGGCTACGGAAGGGCGCTTATGGAGTATTGCCTGGCCGATGCCAAGGAAAAGGGAAAATCCGGCGTCTGCATGCTCGGCGCAAAGAAGCAGAAGGCCTGGCTTTCCGATCAGGAATTTGCAAAGAAGTTCGGCTTTCGCACCGTGGATACGACTGAAAACGGCTATGAGCTGCTTGCGCTTTCCTTTGACGGAACGGTGCCGAGGTTCGCGGAAAACGCGAAAAAGCAGGAGATTGAGAACGAAGAGCTGACGATCTATTATGACGTGCAGTGCCCTTATACCTATCAAAGCATGGGGGTGGTGCAGCAGTTCTGCGAACAGAACGGCGTTCCCGTGTTGTTCATCCGGGTGGAAACGCTACAGCAGGCGAAGGAACTGCCCTGCGTTTTCAACAATTATGCCGTGTTCTATCAGGGAAAATTCGAGACGGTAAACCTGCTCGATGCCGCGAGCTTACAGCGGATCCTGAAAAAATGAGCTGCGGATTCAGGCTTTTATCATGGCTGCTGCGCCGCAAACAGGCGCACGCAAAAGGGAAGGCGGGTTATTAACCCGCCTTTTTGCTTATTGTTCATAGATAAGTTACAATTATGGCATTGCAGAGGGGTTGCGGCGCAGGAGACGGGCATGATATACTTATTTTGCATAAAAGCTATTTTATGACGAACTATGATTGGAGGTCGCACTGTGGGTTGCTTTAAAGAGAAAAAGTACAGCTTTGGGCGAATGCGATGGTGGTGCGGCTCCCGATTATGGAGAGATTGCATCCGGAACGTACAGTTTGGCGCACAAGCATGACCAATGTGGTTTGCCTGTGCGCTTTTTATAATCTGCAAACCATGAAGAATTAAAAAGGAGGATTTATTATGAAGAAGATTGTTTGTATTATGCTGATGACTCTTTTGTTGATGCCAATGTTTGCAGCACCATCAATTGCATCTGAAGTAGGTGAATCTAAGCAACCCAAAAATATGGATAACTTAGACATAATCGTTTCCGCATATTTGTATGTTGGGGGTATTATCAATACAAAAGATCCCAACACTACGGTTACTGTAACAAAGATTGTACCTTTATATGATTTAGACGGGCAAATTGTTGCTTATTATGTCGTTTTTTCTCCTGGAGGATACGCTGTTGTGAATAACAATGTTGATAACCCAACTGTACTTGAATTCGGCGAAGGAGAGCAACAAAAAATAGAAGGTTTATTAACAGCAAACAACAATGAAAGGATTGTTTATAATAATCCGACGAGCGTTTGCGGTGAAGGCAGCATTAAATCCATCCCAGAGAATAAGAAATCTAACTTAAAAGGAATTTATGAGTTTTACCCGGATTTATCTGTAAAAAACGAGGCTTTAGCATCACAACTTCTCAATGCGAAAGCAGAGGTTGTTCGTTCAGATGCTATCCATCAGACAAGAGGCGATAGAGATTTTGGCTTTTTTAATGCTTCTGATATGCCGACTGGAAATTATACAAGCGATACTATTACTGCGGCAACTCAGGTAGACTGGGCTATAATGAATGATTACAATGATATTGCATCTCGGCATTGTGGAGCAACTGCGGTTACAAATTTGGCTCTTTATTTTGCACAACGAGGGCGTTCGAATTTAAAGATCAATAATAGCAAAAGGGATACTTATGTGGCGGTTCACGGCATCGTTAATGATGGTCCAACATTAGCGATAGCAGGAAGCGCTACGACTTACTTCTCGAATCGCGGTTATTCGTTGAATCATAGCGGCGTTGGTAATGCGGCAGCAATAAAAACAGCAACCACGAACAATAGGCCATGTGGAATATTACTGGCTGATGGCCTGTTTGCATGGCATTGGATTATTGGAGTAGGCTGGAGGCAGTACTCCTCAAGTGATGATTTCTATATCAGAATCAATAATAATTGGGATAATACAGTAAATATTTACTATAAACCTGGAACAGGGTCATTATGGTGGTCCGCTACGTCATATTGGGTTAGCTGAGTTTCTATAACTATATTGTTATATTGAATGAAATGGGAGAGGAATGGGTGAGAATGAAGGCGATCAAAAATAAAATAATACCATGCCTCATATCTCTGTTGCCGTTTTTAGTGCTGTTTTTTATAACAAAAGCGTGGTTCCCGGAAGCATATCTGCTGAAGTGGATGGTGCATCATTATTATCTGGGTTTGTGGCTGATCGCGGCGAGCACTTCTTTCTTTCACAAAGGGCTCGCTTATGTCATTTCCTTTGTGAATTTTGCTGCTGTCATTTTAGGCCAGGTGATCGGCGACAGGATACGGGCATATAATATTTCCACCATTACACCTGATATGGACGCAGGTAAAACAGCGATGCTTCACGGGCATCCCGGTTTCGAGATATGGCTCATGACGCTCGTCCTGACCGTGGCCATATTTCTCATAGCTGGCAAGGTGAAACATCATATAGACTTAAAAAAACGCTATAAAACCGATTGATGTGCAGGCGCACACAGGGAAGGCGGGCTTATTACCCGCCTTCCCTTTTCTGTTGTGCAAAGGCCGGCCATTGCGCCGGCGCGCTGCTGTTTTGTTATTTGAGGAGGTCGTTGAGCTTTGAGAGCCGGTCGATGGCCACGGCGAGCGTGTCCCTGCTGCGGGCGAAGTGCAGGCGGATGAAGTTGTTCACGTCCTCACGGAAGAAGCTCGAACCGGGCACGGCGGCAACGCCCACGTTGCGGATCACCCATTCGCAGAACTCGAGGTCACTGAACCCTTTGAACTGCGGCAGGGCGAGGAACTTCGCAATGTCCACCATGATGAAATAGCTGCCCTGCGGCACGGTGTGCGCAAGGCCGAGCGCATCGAGCCCTTCCACGAAGAAGTCGCGCTTTTCGGTGTAGAGCTTCTGCAGGCCGTCGTAGTATTCTGGGCCGAAGCGCAGCCCGGTGACGGCAGCCTCCTGCAGCGGCGCGGCTGCGCCGACGGTCAGGAAATCGTGCACCTGCTTTGCGCGCTCGATCACATGGGCGGGGCCGATCAGGTAGCCAAGGCGCCAGCCCGTGATGGAGTACGTTTTGGAAAGGGAGCTGCAGGAGATCGTGCGCTCCCACATGCCCGGCAGCGAGCAGAAATAGGTGTGCACATAGGGCTTGAAGATGATGTGCTCATACACCTCATCCGTGATGACGAATGCGTCGTACTTTTCCGCAAGCGCGGCGATGGTGGAAAGCTCCTCCCGCGTGAACACCTTGCCGGTGGGGTTGGAAGGGTTGCAGAGGATGAGCGCCTTCGGGTGCTGCTGGAAGGCGGCTTCAAGCTGTGCCGGGTCAAAATGGAAATCCGGCGGCAGCAGGGGGACGTAGATCGGCTCCGCGCCGGAAAGGATCGCGTCCGCGCCGTAGTTTTCATAGAACGGCGAGAATACGATGACCTTGTCCCCGGGGTTGCAGACGGTCATCATTGCGGTCATCATGGCTTCTGTGCCGCCGCAGGTCACGACGATCTCCGTATCCGGGTTGATGTCGTGCCCAAAGGGGCCGGACTGTTTGTCCGCAAGCGCCCGGCGGAAGTTGGACGCGCCGAAGGTGATGGAATACTGGTGCGGGCCGGCATAACTGGCCTTTGCGAGCGCATCGAGGATCTCGCGCGGCGGGTCAAAATCCGGGAAGCCCTGAGAGAGGTTGATCGCGCCATGCGCGTCGCTGATGCGCGTCATGCGGCGGATGACGGAGTCGGTGAATTGGGAAACGCGTTTGCTCAGTTCGGGCATAAGTATACTCCTTTATATAAAAAATGATTCGCAGGATCATACAGGGCCTTCCGGCTTTCACAATATCATAGCGCAATCCGCCTGAAAATCAAGCATTTTCTGCGTCTTTACTGAAGAAACACCAGAATGGTGAATAAGAACACATGAATTCATATGCAGATATATGGGCGACCGGACAGACGCGGAATGCTGCCGAAAAACAGGTTTATAGCGCGGGATTGAGCGGATGAAATCGATAAATAAAAAACGGAAAATACGCGCATAAAAATGCTTGACAAAGCGCGATAAACGAGTTATTATGCATAAGCGCAAGAAAAAACGTGCAAGTTTATGCAATAAAGGAGATACTACGATGAAAAAGCAGGTTAAAAAAGTTGTATTGGCATATTCCGGCGGCCTGGACACTTCCGTCATCATTCCGTGGCTGAAGGAAAACTATGATAATTGCGAAGTGATCGCCATGTCCGGCGACGTGGGCCAGGGCGACGAGCTGGAGGGCCTTGAGGAAAAGGCGCTCAAGACCGGCGCATCCAAGCTGTATGTGGAAGACCTGAAGGAGACCTTCGTGAAGGATTACATCTTCCCCGCCATCAAGGCCGGCGCGATCTACGAAAAGGAATATCTGCTTGGCACGGCGCTTGCGCGGCCGGCCATTGCAAAGCGGCTCGTTGAAATCGCCAAGAAGGAAGGCGCGGACGCAATCTGCCATGGCTGCACCGGCAAGGGCAACGATCAGGTGCGGTTCGAGCTTGCCGTGAAGGCGCTTGCGCCGGAGCTCACGGTCATCGCGCCGTGGCGGGAATGGGAGTTCAAATCCCGTGAGGATGAGATCGCTTATGCCGAGGCGCATAACATCCCGCTCAAGATCAACCGGGAGACCAACTATTCCAAGGACAAGAACCTGCTGCACCTTTCCCATGAGGGCCTTGACCTGGAGGATCCCGCCAACCAGCCCACTTACGACAAGGCGGGCTTCCTTGAAATGACAGTGCCGCTGAAGAAGACGCCGGACACTTCCGCCTATGTGACGGTCTCCTTTGAAAAGGGCGTGCCCGTGGCGGTCAACGGCGAAAAGCTCAGCCCCGTCGCGATCGTGGAAACGCTCAACAAGCTCGGCGGCGCACATGGCATCGGCCTTCTCGACATGGTGGAGAACCGGCTCGTTGGCATGAAGTCCCGCGGCGTATATGAAACGCCGGGCGGTACCATCCTTTATAAGGCACACGAACTGCTGGAGCAGATCTGCCTTGATCGGGATACCCTGCATTACAAGCTCCTCGTCGCGGAGCAGTTCGCGGAGCTGACGTATTTCGGCAAGTGGTTCACGCCGCTGCACGAGGCGCTCCGCGCGTTTGTGGATAAGACGCAGGAATATGTGACGGGTGACGTGAAGCTTGAGCTTTACAAGGGCAACATCATCCCCGCGGGCATCACCTCCCCGTATTCCCAGTATTATGAGGAGCTTGCCACCTTCGGCGAGGACCATGTGTACGATCAGGCGGAATCCAAGGGCTTCATCGACCTGTTCGGCCTTTCCATCAAGATGAACGCGCTTGCCAGGCAGGGCAAGATCAAATAAACGGGAGAACACGAACGATGCAGACGATGTGGGCAGGGCGCTTCCAGAAACAGCTTGACGCGGACGTGAACGATTTCAACTCGGCCATCTCCTTCGATGCGCGCATGTTCCGGCAGGATATCGCCGGGTCGCTCGCGCATGTGGCGATGCTTGCGCATGCGGGCATCCTGACCGACGCGGAGCGGGACGTGATCGCAGCCGGGCTCGGCTCCATTCTGGATGATATCGCAAGCGGTGCTCTCCCCATCGACCCCGTTGCGGAGGATATCCACATGTTCGTGGAAGCGGAGCTCACAAAGCGGGTGGGCGATGTCGGCAAGAAGCTGCACACCGCGCGCAGCCGCAACGATCAGGTGGCGATCGACCTTCGGCTTTACCTGATGGATGCAATCGGCAAAATCGAATCCGGGGCAAAAGAGCTGCTCAAAACGCTCCTTGACCAGGCGGAGGCCTATGCTGCCACGATCATGCCGGGCTACACCCATTTGCAGCGCGCGCAGCCCATCACCCTCGGCCACCACCTGATGGCCTATGCGAACATGATCGAGCGGGATCTCTGCCGCCTTGCGGCCTGCAAAAAGAGCGCTGCTGTGTCCCCGCTCGGGTGCTGCGCGCTTGCGGGAACGACCTACCCCACCGACAGGGCCATGACAGCAAAAGCCCTGGGCTGCGCTTTTCCCTGCGAAAACAGCATGGATGGCGTTTCGGACCGGGACTTTGTGATCGAGCTTGCTTCCTGCATCGCGATGATGATGATGCATCTTTCCCGCTTCTCGGAGGAGATCATCCTCTGGTGCTCCTGGGAGTTCCATTTTATCGAGCTGGATGACGCCTATTCCACGGGATCGAGCATCATGCCGCAGAAGAAGAACCCGGACATTCCGGAGCTTGTGCGCGGCAAGGCGGGCCGCAGCTACGGCAACCTGATGACGCTTCTCACCGTCATGAAGGGGCTGCCGCTTGCCTATAACAAGGATATGCAGGAGGATAAGGAGGCCATCTTTGACAGCGTAGACACCGTCCTCCAATGCCTCCATGTGTTCACACCCATGCTTGCCACCATGCGCGTCCTGCCGGATAACATGCGCAAGGCGGCGGCGAACGGGTTTATCAACGCCACGGACTGCGCGGATTATCTCGTCGGAAAAGGGCTGCCCTTCCGAGAGGCCTATAAGATCACAGGCGCGCTCGTGGCGCGCTGCATCCGGGACGGCGCAACGCTTGAAACGCTGCCGCTCGCGGTGTATCGGGAATATTCCGGCGCATTTGATGCGGATGTATATGAGGCTATCGACCTTGATGCCTGCGTCATGAAGCGCACGTCCTTCGGTGGTACGTCACCCGCCTCCGTGCGGGCGCAGATCGCATCGATGCGGGAAAGAACGGGACTGTAACACGCGGGCAGCACCGCAGATATTTTTGAAAGGGCATAATAAGGAGGAAACGCGCATGGAGATCCGCAAGCTGGATGAAACCTATATCGAACACACTTACCGCCGGCATACGCCGATTCTGATGCGTGGCAAAGGCTGCACCGTTTATGACAGCGAGGGCCAGGCGTATATCGACCTCAGTGCGGGCATCACGGTGAACAGCCTCGGCTTTTCCGACCCCGCCTGGCAGACGGCGGTGATGTCCCAGCTGCTGCAATTGCAGCACGCTTCCAACCGGTATTATACCGCGCCGCAGGCGCTGCTTGCGGAACAGCTCTGCACGCGCACCGGCATGCGTAAGGCGGTGTTCGGCAATTCCGGCACGGAGGCGAATGAATGTGCCATCAAGCTCGCGCGCAAATGGGGGATCGAACATCACGGCGCGGACTGCTACCATATCATTACGCTTGATAACAGCTTCCACGGGCATACGCTCGGCGCGCTTGCGGCGGCAGGCCAACCGGCGCTCAAGGCGGATTTCGGGCCGGTGCTGCCGGGGTTCCATCATGTCCCGGCAAACGACCTTGCGGCCATGCGGGCGGCTTTTGAAGAATACCCCGTCGCTGCCGTGATGCTGGAGCTTGTCCAGAGCGAGGACGGCATGAAGGCGCTCGACGCGGATTATGTGCAGGCGCTCTCCGCGCTTTGCGTGGAAAAGGATGCGCTGCTCATTGTGGATGAGGTGCAGACGGGCAACGGCCGCACCGGCGCGCTTTACGCATACGAGCTGTTCGGCATCGAGCCGGATGTCGTTACCACCGCCAACGGCCTTGCGGGCGGGCTGCCCATCGGCGTGACGCTCATCGGCGCGCGGGCGGAAGGGACGCTCACGCGCGGCGCGCACAGCTCCACCTTTGGCGGGAACCCCGTTTGCGCAGCGGCGGCGCGCGCGGTGCTCGACCGCATCGACGGCGCGCTCCTGCAAAGCGTGGTGGAAAAAGGAGAGTATATCAAAACGCAGCTTCAGGGCGCAAAGGGCGTCAAGGCCGTAACAGGCCTCGGGCTTCTCCTCGGCGTGCTGCCGGAAACGCGGCCGGCTGCCGCGGTCGTGGAAGCCTGCGAAAAGCGCGGCGTGCTGCTTCTTACGGAAAAGGACAACCTCTGCATCGCGCCCGCACTCAATATCCCCATGGAGGAGCTTGCGGCGGCGCTTACCATCGTAAAAGAGGAACTTGCGGCGGAATAAACAAAACGGAAACGGTGAGCGGGGCGCATTTGCGCCCCGCATTTTGCTGTCCGCCTGCCCGCCATGCTGAAAAGGGCCCCATGCATGTGAAATCTGCGTAAAGTATGCTATAATAAAAACCAGAAAAAACCAGAACAGTAAAATTGGACGGTGAAGGGGCAGCATGGCGGCAGCACATATTCTGCGGAAAAGCAAAAGCGACGTTGATATGACGGAAGGAAACATCGTCCGCCATATCGTGAGCTTTGCGTTTCCGCTTCTTATTGGCAATATTTTCCAACAGCTTTACAATACGGTCGATACCTGGGTGGTCGGCAACTATGTCAGTAACGAAGCGTTTTCCGCCGTCGGGACGGTGGGGCCAATCATCAACATGCTCATCGGCTTCTTCATGGGGCTTTCAAGCGGCGCAGGCGTGGTCATCTCACAGTATTACGGCGCAAAGCGCCCAGAAAAGGTCCATGACGCGGTGCATACCGCCATCGTCATGACGCTTGTGCTCGGCGTGATCTTCACCGGCGCGGGCATTCTCATGATCCCCGCGATGCTCAACCTGATGAAAACACCCGCTGAGGTCATGCCGGAATCCTCCGCATACCTCACCATTTATTTTGCGGGCATCCTTGGGCTGATGCTGTATAACATGGGTTCGGGCATCCTCCGCGCGGTGGGCGATTCCAAACGGCCGTTCTATTTCCTCGTGGTTTCCGCGGTGCTCAACACCGTGCTCGACCTTGTGTTCGTGCTGGCGTTTGACATGGGTGTGCGCGGCGTGGCGCTTGCGACGGTCATCGCGCAGGGCACGTCTGCGCTTCTTATTCTCATCACGCTCATGCGCAGCGAATCCTGCATCCGGCTGTTCCTGCGCGATCTTCACATCAGCTGGGTGATGATCGGGAAGATCGTCCGCGTCGGCATCCCTGCGGCGATCCAAATGGCGATCACCTCGTTCTCGAATATTTTCGTGCAGTCCTACATCAACCATTTCGGCGCGGACTGCATGTCCGGCTGGACGGCGTATTCCAAAATTGACCAGTTCATCCTGCTGCCGGTGCAGTCCGTCGCGCTTGCGTCCACCACGTTCGTGGGGCAGAACCTCGGCATCAACCGTGTGGAGCGCGCAAAGAAGGGCGTGCGCACGGCGCTTGGGATCGGGACCGTTGCGACAGTGCTTATCATGATCCCGGTGATGATCTTCGCGCCGCAGCTTGTGGCTTTTTTCAACAGCAAGCAGGAGGTCGTAGCATATGGCACGCTCCTTCTCAGGCGGATTCTGCCCTGCTACGTGCTCGTCTGCTTCAACCAGATCTACGCGGGTGCGCTGCGTGGCTCGGGCAACAGCCGCGCGCCGATGGTGATCATGCTCTGCTCGTTTGTGGTGTTCCGCCAATGCTATCTGTACATCATGGCGAACTTTATTGCAAACGAGATCATCCCCATCGCCATGGGGTATCCGGCGGGCTGGCTCGTGTGCAGCGCGGCGATGATGTTGTATTTCCGGCGTGTAGGCTTCAGCCGCGGCAGGATTGTGGAGGATGTGGAGCTTGCGGGAAATTCCGGGGAGGCAGAGGCTTTGGAGGAAGCCGAAGAAGAGCAGCCGGGCGCTGCGCTGTAAACTGCAAACCGTGAAAAAGAGAAAAGCGGAGCCGGTCACACGACCGGCTCCGTCTTTTTCCAAGATGAATTTAAGGCTTTGCCCTTTCGTCAGCGGCCTCGAGGATCGCAGCGTCGAGTGCCGGGGGCGGGGTCAGCTCCGCTTCCCGCACGGCTGCTTCCGCCTCCCTGCGGGTAGTGATGCGTGCGCTGGAATGCAGGGCTGCGGTTCCCGCGCCTGCGTGTGTGGCGGCCAGTTTCCTCTGCCGCAGCATCAGGAGCGCCGCGAGAAGCAGGATCCCTGCAAACGCCGCCCAAAACCAGGGGGACGCGGCAAGCCCACGGTCGGCGCCCATGCCGGGGAGCGTTATCCCAATATCCTCTATCATAACATACGCGCCCGATCCGGCCTCAAAGCGTACTCTGTCGCCATAGCGCTCAAAGCATTCGTGCATGAAGGCTTCGGCGTTCGGGTTTTCTTCGTCAATGCTGATCATCACACAGTTTTCTGATTCATACACCCCTACGCCGTAAACGCCGGTTTCCTCGCCCATGCGCTCCTGCAATGTCTGCTGCAGGGCCCAAAGCTCTGCAAACGGATAGGCTTGGTAAGTGAAAGTAACGGTGCTCTTGTCTGCGATTGCGGCAAGGATCTCAGCCTTCCCGGCTTCACCCGCTTCATCTTTGGTTACGGCGATGGTCAGGTTTTTTTCCGTGCCGTCCGTGCTCCATACGCCGCACACATAGGCGGGGTATGGGCTTTGCCCGTTGCCTGCATTTTCCATCCAGTGCTGGAACAGTGTGCCCGCGTTTTCATACTGTGCCGGTGATTCCTCCGCCCCTTCCGCAAATGCGGCGGAACAGAGCAGGAACATCATGAAAATGCAAAGCAAAAACGGGATCGTCTTTTTCATTGGCTACCTCCATTCAAAAAATCGCGCAGCCTGCCGAGTGCCTTCCTGTATTGCCGGTAAACGGAGGGGAGGGAACTGCCCGTTATTTCCGCAACCTCGCGGAAGGTGAGTCCCGCTGTGAGGTGCAGCACGAGAAGCTCGCGCTCCGCAATGTCAAGCCTGCCAAGCGCATCCTCCAGGTCCAGCCGCGTGGCAACATCCTGCTCCATGGGCGGCAGACCGGAAGGCACATCCTCCGTCAGTTCGGCATGCTGCTTTTTCTTCAGTGCATCGAGCGCCTGGTTGCGCGCCATCCGAAACACCCATGCACGAAGGTTTTGGACAGAAGGCGCGGGCGGTTCGGCAAGCAGTTTCAGAAACACCTCCTGCATTGCGTCCTCGGCAGCCGGCTGCGTGCGGACGATGCGGCGGATCACCGAGTAAACGGGGATTTTCAATTCCTGATAGAGCGCGGCAAATGCGTTTCTGTCGCCGCTACGCACGGCGTCAAAGCATTGCCGCAGTTCTGCCTGATCCAAATTGCTCATGTTGACCGGCCTCCTTTCCCTTGCTATGACGATCCACACGGCCGTTTTTTTCGGCGAGATTAAAATAAAAAAGGGAGGCGCAGCCTCCCTGATTCCCTTATTCGTACACCTCGTGCTTGAGCACGCCGATGTAGGGCAGGTTGCGGTAATAGCCCGCATAATCGAGTCCATAACCCACCACGAACTCATCCGGGATGCGGAAGCCGCAGAGGTCGGCCGCGATGTGCGAATCGTGCCGCTCGTGCTTGTCGAGCAGGCAGACCGTCTTGATGGAGGCCGGCTTGCGGGAGGAGAGCAGCTCGCGCAGGTGCTTGAGCGTGAGGCCGGAATCGATGATGTCCTCCACGATGATCACATGCCGCCCGGTGATGCTCGTGTCAAGATCCTTGATGATGCGCACCACGCCGGAGGATTGCGCGCCTGCGCCATAGCTGGAAACAGCGATGAAATCCATGAAAAGGTGGCACTTCATCATCCGGCAGAGATCGGTGTAAAAGAAGGACGCGCCTTTGAGGATGCACACGACGAGCGGATTTTTGTCCGCATATTCCGCCGTGAGCTGCGCGCCGAGCTCCGCGACGCGGCTGCGGATTTGTTCCTCGCTGAAGAGGATGGATTGGATGTCGTTCTGTTCGTTGGTGATGCGCATGGGGTACCTCGTTTCATTGCATTGTCCGGCAAACGCCAGTCTTTTTATTATCCAACATTATGGCGCGAAATGCAAACTTTCTCTGTTCCATTCGCGGAGAGACCGTATTATAATGGTAAAATGATGGAAAAATGGAAAAAATCATTGCAGATCCTGCTGTTTTTCTGCAGGATCGGCTGCTTTACCTTCGGGGGCGGTTGGAGCATCGTTGCGCAGATGCAGCAGGAATTTGTGGAAAAACGCGGGTGGATCACGGAGGAAGAACTCCTTGATTTCACCTCCGTGGCGCGTTCGCTGCCGGGCATCATGATTGCCAACACGAGCCTGATCTTCGGCTACCACATGGCGGGCGTGCCGGGCGCAATCGCGGCGGTTGTGGGCATCACGATCCCCTCCGTGGTCATCATCGCGCTTGTGACGCTCGTTTACGATGCCTTTCGCAGCAGCCCGTTCGTGCTGCGCGCGCTCACGGGCGTGCGTGCGGCGGTGATCCCGATCATCCTTTCGGCGGCGCTCCGCCTGCGCCGCGGCGCGTTGAAGGATTGGGTTGGCTATGCGCTTGCCGCCGTGGCTGCCGTGCTTTCTGTACTCGGGGTGAACAACATCGTTATCATCCTGCTTGGCGTGCTGGCCGGGCTCCTGATCGGCGAGGCAAAAGCGCGCAAAGGTGAGAAAGGAAGGGAGCCGCATGATCTTTCTTGAACTGTTTCTCTCTTTTCTGAAGGTGGGCTTTTCGAGCTTCGGCGGCCTTTCCATGGTGCCCGTCATCAATGCCGAGATGCTCTCCCACGGCTGGATGACGCAGGAGCAGGTGATCGACATCATCGCCATTGCCGAGATGACGCCAGGCCCCATGGGCATGAACTGCGCCACCTTCGCGGGCATGCGCGTGGCGGGCATCCCGGGCGCGCTCATGGCGAACCTTGGCGTGCTTGCGCCGACGCTGACGCTTACGCTTGCGGTGGCGGCCTGCTTCGAACGCTTCCGCAAGAGCCGGGGGCTCACAAACATCCTTTCCGGCGTGCGGCCCGTCTGCCTCGGGCTGATCCTTGCGGTGCTGCTGACCCTTCTTGACGGCACGGTGTTCCAGGCGGGCGCGCTGCACTGGCAGAGCCTTCTGATCGCAGTTGTGGGCGGTGTGCTGATGCTCAAGTGGAAGTGGAGCGTGCCGAAGGTGATCGCGGTTTCCGCCGTGCTCGGGCTCGTGCTCGTGCGCTGAACTGCGCGCGAAGCGAAAAACAGATGTGAAAAAACGGCTCTTTTCCCACGGGTGCGCACGGAGGCTGCCACAAGGGGGAGAAGAGCCGAAATATTTGGGTTCTCTGAAAACGAACGGGTAAACCGGGCCGTAGTAAGGCTTTTATTGCGGCTTTTCCGCCGCAGTGCCATGGAAGACATCCGGCGCGGTGATCGCAAGGTTGCCCGTCGTTTCTGCCCCGGCGGCATAGAACGCGCCGGAGGCGGTGAGCGCGAGCTTCCCCGGCGTTTCCGCAGCCCAGGCTTCCGCCATGAGGTTGTTGATGGCGCGGCCGGTGTGCGTGGCGCGTGCGCGCACATGCAGCTCCGTGCCGATGGGGACGGGCAGCAGGTAGGCGATCTCCATGGTGATGGTGGGCGTGATGCCCGCGCCATGCACGAAGCAGTGGGAAAGGATGCCCATGGTGTTGTCGAGCATCATCGCGGCAAGCCCGCCGTGCAGGATGTTTGCGGGGTTGCGCATCCAGGGCTTCGTCTCATAGGCAAGCTCCAGCGTTTTCGTTTCGTAATCGCAAGCGACAAAGCGGGGGATGACCATGTTCTGCACGGCGTCCGGCAGCACATGGGCAAAGTAGGCGATGATATTTTCCGCGCATTTCTGCATTTCTGCATTGCTTTGAACAGTGGGCATTCTGTGTGTTTTCTCCTGTTGGCTGAAATCGCGCTCCGGCGCATGGCCGGAACGGTTTCAGTATACCACAATCAGGCGGAAACGGATGCGCGGATTCCTCTCACAGCTCTCTTTTTTTATATAGCTGCACCGAAACGAGCGCGGAGAGGCCGAACAGCAGGAGCGCTGCGGGCGGCAGCAGCCACGGGGAAAATCCTTCCAGCAGGCCGGGAACGCTGATCTCTGCCGAAACGGAGGAGAGCTGCGTCAGGGCGAATGCGGCTGCGCCGAATACTGCCATGAAGATGATCACCCAGATACGCCCTTTCTCCACGCCGAAACGAAACGCAAGCGGCAGGTACAGCGCGGGGACAATGAGCGGCAGCGTCAGCATGCCCGCAAGCGCGCCGAGGTTCCATTGTGCGAGGTCCAGCAGGCCAAACGCCGCCGAGAGCAGCCCGCCGAGCACATAGACCACGGCGACCCAGAGCACCGAAAGCAGCGTTACCGCGTATTTTCCAAGCACGATCTCCGCGCGGGAAACCGGCAGCGCAAATGCAAAACGGTCAAACCGGCTCTGCTCGTCATAGGCCATGAGCGTCATCGGCAGCATGGCCGCCATGACCGCTGTGAGCGCGCACAGGTAGGAAACCTGCTCTTCCAGCAGCACCGCCGCACCCGCGAACAGCGTCACGATCAAAAGCTGCAGCCTGCATGCGCTGAAGAGCACATAAAGGTCTTTCCGAATCAGCCCTTTCATAGAAGTTCCGCTCCTTTCGCAAGAAATACGATGATCTCCTCAACGGTGGGGCGTGCTGCCGTGACGCCCTGCGGTAGCAGCGCGCGCTCGCAGAGCGCTTCCACGCCGTATGCGCCTTCCCGCATGCCGCGCACCGTGCCCGGCGCAAAGGCTGCGCATTGTTCCTTCGTGCAGCGCACGATCGCGAAACGCTCAAGGAGCGCGTCCTTCTCCTCTATGAACAGCAGCTTCCCGTTGTGCAGGAACGCCATGTAATCGCACAGCTTTTCAAGATCCGTCACGATGTGGGAGGAGATCAGGATGGAGTGCCCTTCATCCCGCGTGAAATCATAAAACAGGTCGAGGATCTCATCCCGCACGATGGGGTCGAGCCCGCTCGTCGGCTCGTCGAGGACGAGCAGCTTCGCCTCATGGGAAAGGGCGGCCGCGATGGCGAGCTTCATCTTCATGCCGCGGGAGAATTCCTTGAAGCGCTTCCCCTCCGGCAGGGAGAGGCGGTGCAGCAGGCGGAAGAATTCCTCCTCCTGCCAGTGTTCATACATGCCGCCGAGCACAGCGTTCACCTGCCGCGCGTTCAGGCTTTCCGGGAAGCAGGCTTCATCCAGCACGACGCCGATCTCCTGCCGGATGGCCGCGCCTTCCCGCCGGATATCCCGGCCAAGCACGCGGATCTCGCCCTCGCCCTCGATCATCCCGAGCAGCAGCTTGATGAGCGTGGTCTTGCCCGCGCCGTTCTCTCCGATCAGGCCGAGGATGCAGCCCTCCGGCAGCGCAAGGTCCACATTTTGCAGGCAGAAGCCCTTGTAGCGCTTTCCTGCGCCTTTGAGTTCAAATGCGTTCATTTTCGTTTATCCCTCCTCATCCAGCACGCACAGCATTTCGCAAAGCTCCTCCCGGCTCAGCCGGCAGGAAGCGGCAAGCGCGAGCGCTTCGCGCAAATGCGCTTCGATCTGCCGGAGGTTTTCCTCCCGCAGAAGCTCCAGGTTGCGCCGCGCGACGAAAGAACCCTTTGCCGCGACGGTGTAGATGAAGCCTTCGCGCTCCAGCTCTTCATATGCGCGCTTTGTCGTGATGACGCTGATGCGCAGATCCTTGGCCAGGCTGCGGATGGAGGGCAGAAGCGTGTCCTCCGCAAGCGCACCGCTGATGATCTGCGCTTTGATTTGTGCCGCGATCTGTTCATAGATCGGCTGGTCGCTCCTGTTGTCGATCGAAAGCTGCACAGGTGCCTCCTTTGTTTTTACTGTATATGAACAGTATATACAGTATATGCGGAATGTCAAGCATTATTTTTTGAGCGTTTCGTCCCCGGCAGCTTCGGCGGGCGCGGTGGATTTGCACCCATCCATATGGTATACTTGGCGTGAAATCGCCGTGGCAGCACGGCGCAGCAGGGGGCGTCATGATGGCAAAGGTTAAGCTTACGGTTACGGAAAGCCGGTGCAAGGGTGGGTACTGCCAAAAAGGAGATACGTTTATCATCGAAGATCTGTACCCGCCGGTCTGCCATGAGCTGTGGAACAGCATATATCCGCTTGTTTATGCGCTGCAGAATGGGGCGGAGCTGGACTATGGCGACACGCGTGCAAAAATGTTTGACGCGCAATGCCCGGACGGAGGCAGAGTGCGCGTCCACGGGGAAACGGTTGAAGGCTGAGCCCTGTTTTCTTTTGATCATAAACGGGTGGGGGAGAATCATATGCAGTGGATAAAGATCATGCTCATCGTGCTTTTGGCGGTTGTGGGGAGCGCGGCGCTGCTCTTAGCGGCGTTTGCCTTCCTGCTCTTCCTTTTCGCTTCCCGCAGGTTGGCGCGGCTCAGTGCCCTCCCGCTTGACCCGAAGGTCTATGGGCCCTATCTCCCGGAGATGGAGCGCGGCGCGGCCTGGTTTGCCGCGCAGCCGGCGGAGACGGTCTCCATCCGCTCGGCGGACGGGCTCCGGCTTGCGGGCAAGGTGCTCCCTGCGGAAAACGCCGTTGGCACGATGCTGCTCATGCACGGCTACCGGGCCACGGGCGTGCGGGATTTTTCCTGCGTGCTGCGCTTTTATCACGAGCAGGGCTACAACATCGTCCTTCCGGATGAACGCGCTTGCGGCGAGAGTGAGGGGAAATACATCACGTTCGGCGTAAAGGAGCGGGAGGATTGCCAGCTCTGGGCGGAATATGCCGCCGCCCGCTTCGGCACGGAACTTCCGCTATTCCTTGACGGGGTCTCCATGGGCGCAGCGACCGTGCTGATGGCAACGGCGCTTGCGCTGCCGCAAAACGTGCGCGGCGTGATTGCGGACTGTGGCTTCACCTCTCCCATGGCGATCATTGGCGCCGTTGCGAAAAAGGCGCTTGGCTGCTGCCCTGCGTTTGTGCTGCGCCTTTCGAGTTTCTTCGCGGGCTGCATCGGCGGCTGGCGGTATGACGCCTGTTCCGCGGCGGATGCCATGCGCCAAAACAAAAACATCCCCGTGTTTTTCGCACACGGGGAAAAGGATGATTTCGTTCCGGTTTCGATGACGCTGGAAAACCACGCGGCCTGCGCGGCGGAAAAGGGGCTGTTCCTTGCGCCGGAGGCGGGGCACGGCCTCAGCTACCTGGTGGAGCGGGAACGCTGTGAGGCGGCGCTCCTCCGCTTCCTTGCGCGGCACGGCGGGGCGGATTCCCCGCAATAAACCGCAGGCGCGGCTCATTCCCTGTTTTTGTTCCGCGCTTCCTCCTGGCCTTTCTTCCTCTGCTCCCTGCGTTCGCGGACATGTTCCTTGAACGCTTCGAGCGCTTCTTTGTTTTTCAGGGAGCGCATCCCCGGGAACGCGTGCACCAGGCGGCGTTCCACAAAGTTTTCTTTTTCCTGCCGCTCCCGCAGCACCTCGCGCAGCGCCTCGTTCTTTTTGCGCAGGGCGATCGCGCCGTCGGCGAGCCCTTCGCCCAGGCTGTCGGAAACCGTGCGCATGCGCTTTGCCGCATCATCCAGCCCGGAGAGGCGGCGGTTGAGCTTGAGCACGCATGCGATCGTGATGGCATAATCCACCACCATGAGAACGAGCAGCGCGATGAGGACCGGCCAGCCGATCTTCTGCGGGATGTGGGAAACGAGCCCTGCGATGAGCGGGTGCACCACATCCACGATGAGAACGCATGCAAGCCCCCAGATCAGCGAAAACAGCAGGCATACATAGCCGCCGATGTTGAACGGCATGTCGGAATAATCCCACCAGCGCTGGTGGAACAGCTTTTCCATCAGGAAGCCGGTCACGAACTCGATCGCCGAGGTGACGAGCACCGCGCCGAGGTACAAAAGCCCGAGCGAATCCCGCACCGGGTCAAGCAGCGCCACAACGGCCACGAGGCCCACGCCGTAGATCGGGCAGAGCGGCCCGTTCAAAAAGCCACGGTTGACGAACACGCCCTTGCGCGCCGCCGCAAAGATCACCTCCGCGCACCAGCCGAGGAACGCATAAAGAAAGAAATACCAAATGTATGGATATGCTGCCTGCATGGAAAGCCTCCTGCGTTTAACGATATACCATTTCATTTTACCGCACGCAGCCGCGTTGAACCAGCTGCATTTGTCGGACAGATTCTACGTTTCGTCCTAAAATTTCACAGTTTTATCGCATCGCCGCACTTGAACACAGCGTCGCAAAACGGTTACAATAACCGTATCAGGAAGGGGGGAGCTTACGATGCCGGGTTCACACATCACAAAGCAGGCGCTTGCTGCTGCCATGCGCAGCCTGATGGCGTCCCAGCCGTTTGAACGCATCAGCGTGGGCGATATCTGCGCGGCCTGCGGCATGAGCCGCAAAAGCTTCTATTACCATTTCCGGGACAAGTATGAACTCGTGGGCTGGATCTTCGAAACGGATTTTGTCGCACCCAACCGCGACAGGAAGTTTTCCACCAGCTGGGAGTTTTTTGACGCGCTCTGCGCCTACTTTTACGCCAACCGCGCGTTCTATGTCAACGCGTTTGCCATGCGTGGCCAGAACTGCTTCGCGGAATATTTCAGCGAGTTTCTGCACCCGCTTGCATCCGCATATTTTGCGCTGCTTTTCCCGGATCTGGAAACCCATGAATTCTTCACGGATTTCTTCACGGATGCGTTCCTTGTGTCCATCCTTCGCTGGCTGAGGAGCCCCGAACCGCTGCCGCCGGAGGAATACGTCGGCTGCCTGAAGCAAGTGATCACGGGCGTCGCCCGCAAGGTCGTGGAGCAGGAGGTCTGAGTACACACTTCCCGGAATTTGTCCAAAAACGTTACAGGAATAACTAACATTCCAAAATCGCAACAGCGCCGTTTTTTTGTCCGATGCATAAAAACGGCGCTTCTTTTATAATGCTTATATTGTCTTTAAAGAAGAATAGAATCGATTGAGGTGGAAATGATGTTCTGGATTCAGCTTTTGCGTTTTCTTCTCACCGCGGCGGTGTTGGGGCTTCTCGCCCACATCGTCGGCGAGGCTCTGCCCCGCCGGTGGTTCCACGCCGAAGCGTTTCCCTACCGCGCCTGCGCCTTTGAAAAGGCCGGCAGGTTTTATCAGAAGTTCGGCATCCGTGCCTGGAAAGACAAGCTGCCGGACAAAAGCAGGGTTGCCCGCGGCGCTTACCGCAAAAGCATCGCCGCGCACCATGAGGCAGGGGCGCTTGACCGCCTTGTGCAGGAGACCTGCGTCGCGGAATGCGTGCACTGGGTTCTGCTGTTCCTGAGCCCCGTGTTCCTCATTACGATGGCACGCCCCTACAGCGTAGTCGCCGCCGTGCTCTATGCGCTTTCCCATATTCCGTTCATCATGATCCAGCGCTACAACCGCCCGCGCCTTCTTGCCGCGAACCGCCTTGCGCAGGCGCGCGGAAAGGCTGCGCAGCCGTGCGAAACCGCGTCTGCGGGCGCATGCGGCGGGAAGGAGGCGGAAGCCGTATGAAGGCTTTGATCCTTTCCTGCAACTGCGGGGAAGGCCACAATTCCGCGAGCCGGGCGATCGCGGAGCAGCTTCTTCACCGCGGCATTCCCTGCGAGATCCGGGATACGCTTTCCTTTGAGTCCGAGCGGGCGTCCCGCTTTGTGGGCAACGTGCATACGAAGAGCGCGCTGCATGCCCCGCGCCTGTTTGCCATCGGCAACCAGCTGGCCGAGCGCGAGAGCCGCACAGGCCGCGATTCCATCTGCTATCGTGCCAACGCTTCCTATGCCGGCAGGCTGCACCGCTATATCGTCGAAAACGGCTTTGACACCATCGTCATGCCGCATATTTTCCCGACGGAGGCGCTCACCTGCATCCGCCGCCGTTACCCGGAGACGCGGCTTACCACATGCTTTGTCGCAACGGACTATGCACCCGTGCCGTTCCTTGGCGAAACGGATGCCGACCTTTACTGCATTCCGCATGAATATCTCCGGAACGCTTTTGTGGAATGCGGTGTGCCGGCCTATAAGATCGCGGCGACCGGCATCCCTGTGTGCGAACGCTTTCTTTCCCATGCGGAAAAGGCGGAGGCCCGCGCGCGCCTTTCCCTGCCGGGCGGGCGGCCCATTCTGCTTGTGATGACAGGCAGCATGGGGTACGGCAACGCGGAAGCGCTCGTTGCTGCGCTGCGCACGCGCATCCCCGGCGCGGATGTGCTCGTGATGGCCGGCAACAACGAGCGGCTCAAGCGCACGCTCCGTACGACCTTTGCGGAAGATGCGCAGGTCTCCGTGCTCGATTATACGAACGAGGTCAGCCTGTATCTCGATGCGGCGGATCTGCTTTTCACAAAGCCGGGCGGCCTTTCTTCCACGGAGGCGGCGGTGAAGGGCATCCCGATGATCCACACCGCGCCCATCCCGGGCTGGGAAGCCGAAAACGCCGCCTTCTTTGAAATGCTTGGCCTTTCCTGCACGGGCGATACACCGGAAGCGCAGGCCGATGCGGCTGCGGCGCTTCTCGCTGCGCCCGACGCCATGGAGCAGATGCGCAGACGCCAGCGGGCAGAGATCAACTCCCACGCTGCGGAGGACATCGCCGCACTGCTGCTGACGCGGGCTGCGGAGGATGCTCCGCAGGAGCGCGTCATCTGACACGGCCGCCGCAGCTTTGGCACAAAAACGATGCCGCCCTTCCCGATGATTGAAAGAGGGAAAGGCGGCCTTTTTATGCGCTTTACTCCCGCCGTAAGGTGGGGTATACTAACAGAAAAAACGGCCTGTTTTCAGGCAGCAGGAGAAGGCCATGCAGAAAGAGACCGTCCGCATTAAAAAACTGCGCCCGGAGGCGATCCTCCCGTCTTACGGCTCGCCGGATGCCGTGGGTGCCGATCTTTATGCGCTTACGGGGGCGGAGGGGCTTACCATCGCGCCCGGTGAGACCGTTATGGTGCATACCGGGCTTTCCGTCGAGCTGCCGCGCGGCTTTGCGGGGCTTGTGTACGCGCGCAGCGGCCTTGCCACAAAGCGCGGTCTTGCGCCTGCCAACAAGGTGGGCGTGATCGACCCGGACTACCGGGGGGAGATCATGATTTCCCTCCACAACCACAGCAGCGCGCCTGCTGCCGTGCAGAACGGCGAGCGCGTGGCGCAGCTTGTCATCACCCCCTGCCTCATTGCGGAATTCGAGGAAGCGGAAGAACTCTCCGAAACCGCGCGCGGCGTGGGCGGCTTCGGTTCAACAGGGCGGAAATAACGCGCTTTTTCTCTGCTTTGTTGCAATTGCAACGTTGATATACTGCAGAATTGCGGTATACTATATGTGGAAACAAAACCATAATCAGGATTGATCAGGAGGTCTTCAATGCATAATGCGATTGCGATCCGAGAGGATCTGTTCTGGGTCGGCGGGAACGACCGCAGGCTCGCGCTGTTTGAAAACGTGTTCCCCATCCCGCGCGGCGTCTCCTACAACGCCTATGTGATGCTCGATGAAAAAAACGTGCTTTTTGACACGGTGGATAAATCCGTAAGCGGCGTGTTCTTCGAGAGCCTCGCCCACGTGCTTGCGGGGCGCAAGCTTGATTACCTCGTCGTCAACCACATGGAGCCCGACCATGCCGCCACCATGGAGGAGCTTGTGCTGCGCTACCCGGAGGTGAAGATCGTCACGAACGCGAAAGCCGTTGCGATGATCAAGCAGTTCTTCACCTTCGATGTGGATTCCCGCTGCGTCGTCGTCAAGGAAGGCGATACGCTTGCGACCGGCAGCCACACCCTCACGTTCCTGATGGCACCCATGGTGCATTGGCCGGAGGCCATGGTCACCTACGACATCACGGCAAAAACGCTGTTCTCCGCGGATGCGTTCGGCACGTTCGGCGCGCTCTCCGGCAACCTGTTTGCGGATGAAGTCAACTTTGAGCGCGATTGGCTGGATGATGCGCGGCGGTATTATGTGAACATCGTCGGCAAATACGGCACGCAGGTGCAGGCGCTGCTCAAAAAGGCGGCCACCGTTGACATCGACATGATCTGCCCGCTGCACGGCCCCGTCTGGCGTTCGAACATCGCCTGGTTCATGGATAAATATCAAAAGTGGAGCACCTATACGCCGGAGGAGGACGCCGTCATGATTGCGTATGCCTCCGTATATGGCAACACGGAAAACACGGCGAACATCCTTGCGGCAAAGCTCGCGGAGCGCGGCGCAAAGCGGATCGCCATGTACGATGTTTCCTCCACGCATCCTTCTGTGATCGTTGCGGAAGCGTTCCGCTGCAGCCACCTTGTGTTTGCTTCCACCACCTACAATGCCGGCATATTCTGCAACATGGAAACGGCGCTGCTTGACATCGCCGCGCACAATCTGCAGAACCGCACGGTCGCCCTCATTGAAAACGGCTCCTGGGCAGCCACCTCCGGCAAGCTGATGCGGGAAATTCTTGCGAAGCTCAAAAACATCACCGTGCTCGAAAACACGGTTTCCCTGAAGTCCTCCCTGAAGGAAGAGCAGCTTCCCGCGCTCGATGCCCTCGCGGATGCGATCATCGCCTCCATGAAGAAGGAAGAAGAGCCCGCGCCCGTGCCCGAAAAGCTTGACGGCAAGGCCATGTTCAAGCTCAGCTACGGCCTGTTTGTGCTCACCGCGCGCGATGGCGCAAAGGACAACGGCTGCATCATCAACACCGCGGCGCAGCTCACAAGCTCCCCCATGCGGATCTCCATCACCGTGAACAAGGCCAACTACACCCACGATATGATCCAGAAGACCGGTGTGTTCAACGTGTCCGTTCTTTCGGAAAGCACGCCGTTCAGCGTGTTCCAGCAGTATGGTTTCCAGAGCGGCCGTACGGCGGATAAGCTATCCGGAAAGGAACCGCGCACCGAGAACGGCGTGGCGTACCTTGCGGAGCATGCAAACGCTGTTATCTCCGGCAAGGTGATCTCCACGGTGGATTGCGGCACGCATACGCTCTTTATCGCGGATGTGACGGAGGCGCATGTGCTCTCCAGGGAGGCGTCCGCCACTTATGCTTACTACTTTGAGCACATCAAGCCCAAGCCGCAGCCCGCTGCCGAAAAGAAGAAGGGCTATGTGTGCAAGATCTGCGGTTATGTTTACGAGGGTGAGACCCTTCCGCCGGATTTCGTCTGCCCGCTGTGCAAGCACGGCGCGGACGATTTTGAACCGCTGAAGTGATCCCTGCCCCGGCAATAAAAACGAACAATATAAAGGAGGAACTTCTGATGAAGAAATACGTTTGCACCGTTTGCGGTTATGTTTACGATGAGTCTGCCGGCGATCCGGAGCATGGCATCGCGCCCGGCACGCGCTGGGAAGATGTAAGCGAGGATTTTGAGTGCCCGCTCTGCGGTGTCGGCAAGGATCAGTTTGAAGAGGAAGCCTGAGAAGGCATGACAATTAAGGGGCTGCATATGCAGCCCCTTGACTTTCGAAAAAAGTGGAAGCCCTGCGGTTTAAAAATGTGGAGGTATCCCCTATGAAACAGCACCACCCCCTGTATGAAGCGCTGCTTGCCGGCATGGCGCGCTATGGCGCAACGGGCGCGGGCGCGGCGGAGGAAACGCTTGGCGTTCCGGCGGAGCGCATCCGGCGCAACGTGATCCTTGCCCCCTGGTGGGAACCCACGATGTTTGCACCGGAATGCTTTGGGCAGGCGGAATACCTTTCCCCCGTGCCCAATGCGGAGACCATGGTGTGGGATGTGACGCCACCGCAGGGCGAGGCGGTCACCTTCATCAAAACGCACATCGGTGCGCCGGTCTGCACGGATGTGGCGCTTGCGCTTGGGCTCACGGCCTGTGAGAACTGCCTGTTTATCGGCGCGGTGGGCGCGCTTGATCCGGCCATGTGCCTGGGCGACATCGTCGTGCCGGAATACTCCGTCTGCGGGGATGGCGCGAGCCGTTATCTTCTGCCCGGTGCGCTCGCGCAGAACGACCCCTTTGCTTCCCGCGCCCGGCCGGATGCGGAGCTTTCCGAAACGCTGTTTCGCACGGCGGAACGCATTTGCGCGGAGGAGGGCATTGCGCTCCACAGGGGCCGCAACTTCAGCATCGATACCATCTTTGCGCAGTTTGCCCGCATCGATGAGATCCTCGCCCTCGGCTGCAACACCGTGGAGATGGAAACTGCGGCGGCTTTCCGCGCAGCGGAGCTTGCGGGTTACCGCATGGCCGCGCTTTTCGGTGTGAGCGACAACACGCTGCAAAACAAGTCGCTCATGGGCGGGCGCACGGATGCGGAGCGCGCCTGGCGTAAGCAGGTGCGCGCGGCTGTGTTCCCAAGGATTCTCTACGCCTGTTTCGCGGAAAACGGGCAATCTTAACGCCTCATTTTTTCTGCCCGAATTGCGGGAATGCGCCGCTTGTGATACAATACAAGCGGCGTATTGCGTGTTTCATGCAGCGCTTCACCGATAGCATAAAAAGGAATTCAGACCGCATGAACAACAAAAAAGCTCTCAGAAGCAACCTCCTTCTTGTACTGACCGCCTTTATCTGGGGCGTGGCGTTCGTGGCGCAGCATGCCGGAAACGAGATCGGCTCGTTCACGTTCAATGCCGTCCGCTCGTTCGTGGCCGGCATTGCGCTTTTGCCCGTCATCTTCTTCTTCGATGCGCGCAGCGCGCGCCTCTCCGCTCCGAAGCCCCCGCAGGATAAGAAAAAACTCATTCTCGGCGGCGTCTGCTGCGGCACGGCGCTGTTCGTGGCAAGCTCGTTCCAGCAGATCGGCATCGGCTACACTACGGTGGGCAAGGCGGGCTTCATCACGGCGCTTTACATCATCATCGTGCCGATCCTCGGCATCTTCCTCAAAAAGAAGGTTCCGCTTGCGGTGTGGCTGAGCGTGTTTATCGCCGCCGTAGGCATGTATCTCCTCTGCATCACGGAGAAATTCACCATCGGCATGGGAGATCTGCTCATGCTTGCCTGCGCATTCTGCTTTTCCGCTCACATTCTTGTGATCGATCATTTCTCGCCGCATGTGGACGGGGTGCGCATGTCCTGCATCCAGTTTTTTACCTGCTCCCTCCTGAGCGCCGTGGCGATGTTCCTCTTTGAAAAACCGAACCTGCCGGACATCCTCTCCGCGTGGCTGCCCATCCTGTATGCGGGCGTGCTTTCCTCCGGCGTGGGCTATACGCTGCAGATCATCGCGCAAAAGAACACGAATCCGACTGTTGCATCCCTGCTGATGAGCCTCGAAAGCGTGTTCGCGGTGCTGGCGGGCTGGGTGCTGCTCGGGCAGAAACTATCCCTCCGTGAGTTGATCGGCTGCGTGCTCGTGTTTGCGGCGATCCTGCTCGTGCAGCTTGCGCCGAACCTGTTCCAGAGTAAAAAGACAAAGGCGGAAGCCGAAAAATAGGAGGAACGCACCATGGTAAAGATCACGACAAAACTGATGACGGAAAACGATTGCTACAAGGCGAACCGCACCATCGTGCCCCGCGGCATTACCATCCACAGCACGGCAGAACCCGGCGTGCGTGCGGAGGACTGGTTTGCGCTCTGGAACAAGCCCGCAAGCGAACAGAACGGCCGCGAGGTCTGCGTCCATGCGTTCCTGGATGATGCAGGCGTAATGCAGTACCTGCCCTGGAACCACAGGGGCTGGCACGCGGGCGGCAGCGATAACAACGACCACATCGGCATCGAGATCTGCGAGCCGCCGCACATGGCGTACCTGACGGAGTTTGACATCGTGGGCTATGACGCCGCGGCGCAGCAGCCCTATTTCGACAGGATCTGGCAGAACGCCGTGGAGCTCTGCGTGTTCCTGATCCATGAATTCCCGACCATCACGATGGATGAGATCATAAGCCACAGCGAGGGTTACGCGCGCGGCACGGCCTCCGGCCACCTTGACCCGGAGCACTGGTGGAAGTTCCATGGCCGCACGATGGATGATTTCCGCGCCGCCGTGCGCGCTGCACTCGAAAAATAAACCCGAACGAAACCGGACAGGAAAGGATGGCATAAAAATGACCGATATGCGCTTTGTTGACCTGCACTGCGATACGCTCGCCTGCGAGGTATACCGCAGCTGCGGCACAAAAAACCTCCGCGACAACGACTGCCACCTGGATCTTACCCGCTTAAAGAAGGGCGGGAGCCTGCTGCAGTGCTTTGCGCTCTACATCCCCACGCCGGCGCACGACGCGTTCACGAAGGAAGAGATCGGCCCCTGGGAATATTTCGAAAAGACGGCCGCCTGCTATGAGGCGGAGCTTGCGAAGAACACAGACCTTATCGCCCCGGTGCTCTGCTATGCGGACATCGAAAAGAACCGCGCCGCAGGGAAAATGTCCGCCATGCTTACCGTGGAGGACGGCGTACCGCTCGAAGGCAGGCTTGAACGGGTGGATGAAATGTTCAAAAAGGGCGTGCGGCTCATCACCATCACCTGGAACCATGAAAACAGCCTGGGCTTCCCGAACAAGACCGCGCCGGAAAAGGGGCTCAAGCCCTTTGGCATCGAGGCGCTTGCCCGCATGAACGAGCTTGGCATCATCGCGGACAGCTCCCATCTTTCGGATGCGGGCTTCTGGGATCTCGTCAAATATTCCAAAAAGCCGTTCGTCGCCTCCCATTCCAACGCGAAGGCGCTCTGCGGCATTTACCGCAACCTGACGGATGAAATGCTCCGCGCGCTTGCGGAAAAGGGCGGCGTGACCGGCCTCAACTTCTCCGCGGACTTCCTTGTGGACGATGCGAATTACACGCATGTGGACGACCTCGTCCGCCATGCGCGGCACATCGCGGATGTGGCCGGGGTGGAAACGGTCGCGCTCGGTTCGGACTTTGACGGCATCGGCTGCGAGCTGGAGTTCAAGGATTGCGCCGGCATGCCGATGATCGAGGAAGGGCTCAACCGGGTGTTCACCGCCCGCGAGGTGGATTTGATCACCCACGGCAACGCGCTCCGGGTCATGCGGGATAACTTCCCGGATTAAGCGGCAGGCGGCCTTTCGGCCCTGCGGCTTCAAAACAGCTTCCATGCGGGCGTGGCCCGCTTGAAAATCCAGAAAAGGAGAAATAAGCGTATGGATATTTTCAAGGCAATATCCGATCTTACGACGCTTCCGGGTGTGACGGGCAACGAAGCCGCCGTGTCCCGCGCCGTGGAGGGATATTTCCGCGCCTATACCGACGACGTCTGGGTCGACCCGGTGGGCAACACCTATGGCCGCATCGGCAATCCGGATGGGCCGACGCTGCTCGTCATGGCGCACATGGACGAGGTTGGCATGATGGTCACGGATATCGAGGAGAACGGCATGCTGCGCCTCCGTTCGGTCGCGGGCGTTGACCCGCGCGTGCTGCCCGGTTCCGAGGTGCGCGTGTTCGGCCGCGAGATCATCCCTGCCGTGGTGGGCGCGATCCCGCCGCACCTGCAGGGCGCGGAGGACAAGAATAACGCCTATAAGATCGATGACCTTGTGTGCGACACCGGGCTTCCCGCAGAGCGTGTGCGCGCTCTCGTGCGGGTGGGAGATAACGTCACCTTTGCGCCGTTCCCGCCGATGGAACTCAAAAACAACTTCATCGCAGGGAAAACCTTTGATGACCGCGCCTGCGTCGTCTGCATGCTGGAGGCGATGGACATCCTCAAAAACTACAAGCTCCAATGCAACGTGGTGTTCTGCGCTTCCGTGCAGGAGGAAGGCACAAGCGCGGGCGCGATCGCGGGCGGCTATAATGCGGACCCGGATATGGCCATCGCCATGGATGTCTGCCACGCGCCGCAGCCCGGCGCAAAGCCCACGGACTATGTGGAGTTCGACAAGGTCTCCGTGTGCCGCGGCGGCAACATCCACCCGAAGATGTTCGAAAAGATCAAGGCTTCCGCCACGGAGCAGAACATCCCCTGGGAGACGGACGTCTGCATTTCGCACACGGGCACGGACGCCTGGAACCTTCAGGTGCAGCGCGGCGGCATCCCCACGGGGCTGATCTCGCTGCCGCTTCGCTACATGCACACGAGCGTTGAGTGCATCTCGCTTGATACGCTGAAGAACTGCGCGAAGGTGATCGCGGGCGTTGCCGCGAACATCGGTGCGGATTGGGAGGAAACGCTATGCTTGGACGATTAGAGGCACTCTGCAACCTGAACGGCGTGTCGGGCAATGAAGGCCGCGTGCGCCGCTATATCCGCGACATCGCAAAGGATTACGCCGACGAGGTGTGGACGGATACCATGGGCAACCTTTATGCCCACAAAAAGGGTGAAGGCCGCCGCGTGATGGTCTGCGCCCACATGGATGAAGTCGGCATGATCATCTGGGGTGCGATGGACAACGGCCTGCTCGCTTACCAGGCGGGCGGCATCGACCCGCGCGTGGTCGTCTCAAAGCGCGTCGTGATCGGCCCGAACGATGTGCCCGGCGTGATCGGCTCAAAGGCCATCCACCTGCAGTCCAAAGAGGAATTTGCCCATGCGCTTGGCCATGAGGAGCTGTTCATCGACATCGGCGCGAAGGACAAGGCCGATGCGCTCAAATATGTGACCCCCGGCGACTATGTTTCCTTCACGACCAAATGGGAGCGTTACGGCGAGGACTGCATGAAGGCGAAGGCGCTTGACGACCGCGTGGGCTGCGCGATCGCGCTCGAGCTGCTCAAAAACAACTACGACTGCGACTTTTACGCGGTGTTCACCGTGCAGGAGGAGCTTGGCCTCCGCGGCGCGCAGGCGGCTGTTTACAACGTGCAGCCGGATGTTGCGCTCATCCTTGAGGGCACGACCGCCAACGACATGCCGGAGGCGGAAGGTCACCAGCATGTGACGAAGGTGGGCGGCGGCCCGGCCATTTCCTTTATGGACGGCGGCACCATCGTGAAGCCGAAGATGTTCGATGCGCTCAAGCGCGCGGCGAAGGAAGCGGGCATTCCCTTCCAGATCCGCCAGGGCACGCGCGGCGGCACGGACGCGGGCGCGATCCACAAGGCCATCCGTGGCTGCATCGCGGGCGGCGTATCCGTCCCCTGCCGTTACATCCATTCCCCGAACTGCATCGCTTCCGTAAGCGATTTCATGAACGCTTACAAGCTTGCGGATTCCTTCCTGAAGACCAAAAAATTCGATGAGGTGTTGTGATTATGTTTGATAAGGATATGCTCAAAAGCATTTTGGCGGCATACGGCCCCTCCGGCCGGGAGCAGACGGTCAGCGACGTGATCCGCGGCTATGTGGAGCCGTTTGCGGATGAAGTATACAATGACGCGCTCGGCAACCTGATCGCCGTGAAGAAGGGAACTTCCGGCAAGAAGATCATGCTCAGCGCGCACATGGATCAGATCGGCCTCATCGTTGTGGACATCGACGAGAACGGCTTCCTGCGCGTATCGAACGTGGGCGGCGTGAACCCGGTCATCTCCGTGGCGCGCGAGGTGCGCTTTGAGAACGGCACGCGCGGCGTAACGTATTTTGAAACCGAAAAGCACGGCGCGAAGGACGCTACCATGCCGGAGCTGTTCGTGGACATCGGCGCAACGACCCGTGCGGAAGCGGAAGAAAAGGTGCAGATCGGCGATGTGGCAGTGTATGTGACGAATTTCGTCGAGCTGGGCAACCGCATCTCCTGCGGCGCGCTGGATGACCGCATCGCATGCGCGGCGGTCGTGGAAGCCTTCCGGCAGATGAAGAGCGAGCACAGCGTTTATGCGGTGTTCACCGTGCAGGAGGAAGTCGGCCTGCGCGGCGCGGGCGCGGCGGCCTATGCCATCGAGCCGGATCTCAACATCAGCCTTGATGTAACGCTCACGGGCGATACCCCGAAGTGCAGCCGCATGAGCGTGAAGCTTGGCGCAGGCGCAACGGTGAAGGTGATGGATTCCTCCGTCATCGTGCCGCCCATCGTGCGCGATTTCCTCGAGAAAGCGGCGGACGAGAACAACATCCGCTGGCAGCCTGAGGTGCTCCGCGCGGGCGGAACGGATACGGGCGCTGTGCAGCGTACGCGCGGCGGCATCCTGTCCGGCTGCATCTCCATTCCCACGCGCTATGTGCATTCCCCCGTGGAAACTGCGGACATGGCGGACTATGAGGCTGCCGTGCAGCTCGTCTGCGCCGCCGTGGCGAAAAAGGAACTGCCGCACCGGTAAAAGACTGTTAAAAAGGAGTCGCGATGCATTTGATCGAACAACGCCTTGCCGCGCTGCGCACGAAGATGCGTGAGGCCGGCTATGCAGGCTATTACATCCCGACGGATGATTTCCACCTTTCCGAATATGTTGGGGCGCACTTCAAGGCGCGTGCGTACATGTCCGGCTTCACAGGCTCTGCCGGCACGCTCGTAGTGCTTGAAAATGAGGCTGCGCTCTGGGTGGACGGACGTTATTTCCTCCAGGGTGAGCAGCAGCTTAGCGGCACGTCCATCCTGCTGCAAAAGTCCGGCGAGGAGGGCGTACCGACCATCCTCGATTACCTGAAGGATAAGCTGCCGGAAGGCAGCGTGCTTGGCATGGACGGGCGCACGCTTTCCGCTGCAACGGGGCTTGAATTTCAGCAGGAGCTCGGAAAAAAGGGCATAATGCTTGCCCCGGAGCGCGACCTTGTGGGCGAGATCTGGGCGGACCGCCCGCCGCTTTCCGACCGGCCGGCCTGGGTGCTCGACGTGAAATACGCCGGGCAGGAGGCGGGGGAGAAGCTCATGCGGGTGCGCAAAGCCATGGCGGAGCAGGGCGCAGCGGCGCATGTGCTCACGTCGCTCGATGACATCGCGTGGCTCTTTAACCTCCGCGGGGATGATGTGGCCTATAACCCCGTTCTCCTTGCGTATGCGGTGATCGAGCCGGAACAGGCCTATCTCTTTGCGGATGAAGCGAAGCTGCCGGAGCCTGTTCGGGTACATCTTGCGGCGCTCAATACAAAGGTGCTGCCCTATGACGGCGTGTACGATTTCGTTTCGCGCTATGGCGCGGGCACAAAGGTACTGCTTTCCGAAGCCCGCGTGAACTATGCGCTGTACGCCTGCCTGGAGCGTGCGGGCGCGGCGCTCGTGAAGGCCGAAAACCCGACCGTGCACATGAAGGCGGTAAAGAACGAGACTGAGCTTGAAAACCTGCGCAGGGCGCACATCAAGGACGCGGTTGCCATGGTGCGCTTCATGCGCTACCTGAAGGAGAACATCGGCAAAATCCCCATGACGGAGATCAGCGTTTCCGATCATCTGGAATCGCTGCGCCGGGCGCAGGAGGGCAACCTTGGCCTGAGCTTTGACACCATCTGCGGCTATGGTCCGCACGGTGCGATCGTCCATTATTCGGCAACGCCGGAGAGCGACGTGCCGCTTGAGCCGCAGGGCTTCCTGCTCGTGGATTCCGGCGGGCAGTATTATGAAGGCACCACGGACATTACGCGCACGTTTGCTTTGGGGCCGCTCACGGAGGAGGAAAAGCAGCATTTTGCAACTGTTCTGCGGAGCATGCTGAACCTGGCTGCGGCGCGCTTCCCCCAGGGCGTGCGCGGCGCAAACCTCGATGTGCTTGCGCGCATGCCGTTCTGGGAGCAGGAGATGGACTACAAGCATGGCACCGGCCACGGCGTAGGCTACCTGCTGAACGTGCATGAAGGGCCGAACAGCTTCCGCTGGCAGAACCCGGCCAACTCCGCGGTGCTGGAAGCGGGCATGGTTACGACCGATGAGCCGGGCGTGTACATCGCGGGCGAACACGGCATCCGCCTTGAAAACGAGCTTGTTTGCCGCATGGGTGAAAAGAACGAATACGGGCAGTTCCTGTATTTCGAACCGCTCACGCTCGTGCCCATCGACCTGGACGCGGTGGAGCCTTCCCTGCTGAGCGAAACGGACCGCGCGCGGCTCAATGCTTACCACGCGCTCGTTTATGAAACGCTTGCGCCGCACCTTGCAGAGGATGAGCAGGCGTGGCTCAGGGATTATACAAGGGCGATCTGAAAGAATTGAAAAAGCGTGGGCGCGCCGCAAGGCGCGCCCATGTTGTATTCACCGATTCTAATTTCAATTCAAAAATCACTCATTTTTCTGTTTCGGGTTCTCCGGCCGCCGGGAGGCTGCCATGCGCACGATGGACGTGACGACCGAAACGCCTGCGGCGATCGCGCCGGCACAGGCTGCCGTTTCAAGGCCTTTCTGCGCAAACATAGCATAATTGCCGTTGAGGAGATAATCCATGGCGTAATACAGCCCGCCGCCCGGCACGAGCGGCACGATGCCAATCACAAGGAAGATCGTCGCCGGCGCTTTCAACATGCGCGCAAAGATCTCCGAAAGCAGCGAGACGACGATCGTCGCAAGCAGGTAGCGTACCACGTCCGAGCCGATCTCCGCAAGCAGAAGGTAAACGAGCCAGCCCACCGCCCCTGTCACGCAGGAGAGGAAGATGAACAGCGGCTTTCTGATCTCAAACACGATGGAAAAGCCCGCACAGGCCAGAAACGCATATAGGCAGGGCAAAAACCGTTCCATGCTCAAATACCTCCAAACAGCGCGTGAGCAATCCCGAAGGGAATCGCAATGCCCACGGCGATCGCCATTGCGACGAGCAGCACTTCCGCGAGCTTGCTGATCGCGGTCATAAAGTCCCCGATGATAACATCCCGCATCACGTTTGTGATCGCGATGCCGGGGACGAGCAGCATGATCGCCCCGATGATGATCTTATCCGTATGGATAGCCGCGCAGCCCGCATAGGTGAGCGTCACCGGCACCATCACGAGCAGCATGCTCGCAATGAGGTTAATGAAGAACGCGTTCGCGTTGCGGCGCACCATATATCCGACTGCAGCTTTCACGATCATGCCGCAGAGAAAGGCGATAGCCGCATCGAGCGCATGGCCGCCCCAGAACAGCGTGAAAAACGCCGCCACACACCCGTGGCCGAGGTAGCTGACCCAGGCCGGGTAAGCGGGCCTGCCGATGATTGCGCGCAGTTCCTGCGTGGCCGTTTCTATCTCCGGCACATCCCGGCATACGCTGCGGCAAAGGGCGTTCAGGCGGTCCAGCTTGTCCAGATTGTTGGCGGAGCTTTTGATGCGCACGGATTTTGTGTAGTTGCGCTCTCCGTAATGGATGCTTATGATGACGCAGGAGGGCACGGCAAACACCTCCGCATCCGGATATCCGTATGCCGCGAGCATGCGGGATGCGGATTCCTCCACGCGGTAGATTTCAGCTCCGTTGCGGATGAGCTGGCGCCCCACTTCGCAGCAGAAGTTCAGGCACAGTTCCACATGTTTTGAATGCATGGCCTCGGTTCCTTCCGTGGTATAAATTGATATTTTTTTGCCACTCGCACTATTATATGTACCCGGCAGCAAATGTCAAGGGGGAATCTCGCGGCGGTTCGGCGGTGTTCTGCTCCCTTCAGCGCACCAGGTAAACGAGCCCTTCAAACGGCAGGAGCGTGAGTTTCTCCGCAAAAGCGCGCGAAGCGTGGGTGTACAGCAGGCACTCCTCCGCATGGAGCCCGGGGAAGGAGACCTTTGCCGGCTTTTCGGAAAGGTTCACGGCAATGAGCAGCGTTTCGGTTTCATCGCGGCGCAGGTAGGCGATCACGCGCCGGTTCTTTTCATCCACAGGCGCATATTCTCCAAAGGTGAGCACGGGGTGCGCATGGCGGAAGTTGATGGCCCGCTTGTAGAAGTTCACAACGGAATCCATGCGCAGCACATCCTCTTCGATGTTGATCTCCCGGTAATTCGGGTTCACGCGCAGCCAGGGCGTACCTTCCGTGAAGCCCGCATTGCGCCCGCCGTTCCACTGCACGGGCGTGCGTGCGTTGTCCCGCGTCATCTTCGTGATGATCTTCTCCGCCAGGGAGGCGGGCAGGTGCATCATGTTCTGCAGCACCCTGTAATCGTTGATGGCCTCGAAATCCTTCCATTCCTCCTTGGCAAGGCGGCAGTTCGTCATGCCGCATTCTTCCCCCTGGTAAAGGAACGGCGTGCCGCGCAGCGTGAGGTTCAAAAGCGCGAGCGCGCGGGCAGAGGCGCGCCGCAGCTCCGGCGTTTTTTCGCTGCCGAAGCGGGAAACGTGGCGCGGCTGGTCATGGTTGGAAAGGTAGTTGCCCGTCCAGCCGTTCTTCTCCTGCATGGCAAGTTGCCAGCGATCCACAACGCGCTTGAAATCCCGGATGGTGAAATGGTAGCCCTTTCTGAAATCGAACTTACCAAGCGGGCCGCAGCCGAGCATGGGGATGTCAAAGTGGAACATCATCATCAGCTCATGGTTTTCCGGGTTCGTGAAACGCGCCACATCCTCGATGCCCGTCAGCGCGCCTTCACCCACGGTGAAGCAGTCCGGATAATGGGCGAACACCTCCCGGTACATCTCCTGAATGAAATCGTGCGCACCTTCCTGCTTCGTCACAAGCTCCGCAGGGAATTGCAGCCCCCGCTTGTGCGGGTCCTTATCCGGCAGGCCGGGCGCTTTCTTGATGGCGTTCACCACGTCGATGCGGAAGCCCGCGATGCCGCGGTCCATCCAGAAGCGCATGGCCTTGTACATCTCCTGCCGTACGGCGGGATTTTCCCAGTTGAGGTCGCACTGCTCCGGCGTGAAGGAGGTCAGGTAATATTCGCCGGTCTTCTGATCCTGCGTCCACGCGCTGCCGCCGAAGAAGGACATCCAGTTGTTCGGCGCGCCGCCGTTTTTGTCCGGGCGGAAATAGTAATAATCCCGGCAGGGCGAATTGGGATCAGCGAGCGCCGCCTGGAACCACGGGTGCTGGTCGGATGTGTGGTTCGGCACGAAATCCATCACGATGCCGATGTTCCGCGCCTTTGCCTCCGCGACGAGGCGGTCAAAATCCGCAAGCGTGCCGTATTCCGGGTTGATGGTATAATAATCCGAAACGTCATAGCCATAGTCCCGGTTGGGCGAGGCGTAGATAGGCGAGAGCCAAATGAGGTCGATCCCAAGTTCGTGCAGATAATCGAGCTTGGCGATCACACCGCAAAGATCGCCGATGCCATCCCCGTTTGCATCATAAAACGAGCGCGGCCAGATCTGATAAACGATTTTTTCCCGCGGGTCCATTAAAAAACCTCCTTTGTTCCTTCCGTTGTATCTTCAGGGCAGAATTACTTGATTGCGAGGAAATATATGAGCACGAGCGCGCCGAGGGCGATGCGGTACCAGCCAAAGGCGCAGAAATCGTGCTTGCGGATGTAATTCATCAGGAAACGGATGACGGCGAGCGACACGAGAAACGCCACCGCCATGCCGAGCAGCAGCACGAGCAGCTCCGCGCCCGTGAACGCAAAGCCGAACTTCATGAGCTTGAGCGCGCTCATGCCGAACATCACAGGCACCGCGAGGAAGAACGTGAATTCTGCCGCTGCCACGCGGGAAACGCCGAGGATGAGCGCGCCGATGATCGTTGCGCCGGAACGGGACGTCCCCGGGATGATCGAGAGCACCTGAAACAGGCCGATGAGAAGCGCCGTGCTGTATGTGATCTCCGAAAGGGCGCGGATACGGGGCTTGCGTGTTTTGTTCCAGCCTTCGACCAGAAGGAACGCGACGCCGTATGCGATGAGCGCCCCTGCGATGACGGCGGGCGTATGCAGATGCGCTTCGATGAAGTCATCGAACAGCAGCGTCACGGCTGCGCCCGGGATGCATGCCACGACGACCTTGAGCCAAAGGGAAAGCGTATCCTTCTTCCAGAACGGTTTCGATTTGTCCTTCACCTGGAACGGGAGCATTTTCTGCCAGAACAGCACCACCACCGCGAGGATCGCCCCGAGCTGGATGACGATGAAGAACATCTCCTTGAAGGCTTCGCTTGCGTTGAGTTGCAGAAATTCATCCACGAGCAGCATGTGGCCCGTGCTGCTCACCGGCAGCCATTCCGTGATCCCTTCCACGATCCCAAGGAAAATGACTTTCAATATCTCGATAATATCCGGCATAGGGCCGCATATCCCTCCTTTTTGGCGCGGCGCGGCTTGCGCGCGGCGCAGTATCATCTTTATTCTATGCGCTTGTGCCGTTTGTAGCAAGCGAAGATTGCGTGAACCTTGCAAAAGCGCGCCGTATGGGCTATGCTTGTAGCAGCGAACAATCAACTTAAAATAAGGAGGAATACACATGAACCCTAAAGTGGATGCCTGGCTTGACGCACATCAGGAGGCGATCGTGGAAGCCGTGCAGAAGATCATTGCCATCCCGAGCGTAAAGGCGGAGGCCGCGCCCAATGCACCGTTTGGAACGGACATCCGCGCTGCGCTTGACAACGCCCTCTCCCTTGCCGGGGAAATGGGCTTTGAAACAAAGGATCTTGAAGGCTATGCCGGCTATGCGGAATTCGGCGAGGGTGAAGAGCTTGTCGGCATCCTCTGCCACCTCGATATCGTTCCTGCGGGCGTGGGCTGGAGCTACCCGGCCTTCGGCGGTGAGATCCACGATGGCAGGATTTATGGCCGCGGCACGGTGGACGATAAAGGCCCGGCCATCGCGGCGCTTTTTGCGATGGCTGCTGTGAAGGAATGCGGCCTTCCGATGAAGCGGCGCGTGCGCCTCATCCTCGGCTGTGACGAGGAGAGCGGCATGGAATGCCTCAACTATTACTGCAAACACGCCGAGATCCCGGCAATGTCCTTCTCGCCGGATGCGGAATATCCGCTCGTCAATTCCGAAAAAAACCTGTTCCACGCGAGCTACCGGCTGCCCTACGCTTCTTCCATCACGATTCAGGCGGGCGAGCGCTCGAACGTCGTCCCGGGCGAGGCCACGGCAACCATCCCGCTGCCGCTTGCGCGCATCCTGCCCATCATGGAAGCCTACATGGAAAAGAGCGAATACGGCTGTTCCGCCGAGGCTGTGGATGAGGAAAGAACGAAGATCACTGTGCGCGGCCTTTCGGCGCATGCTTCTCTGCCGGAGCAGGGGCGCAACGCGTTCTTTGCGCTCGTCGACCTGCTCGACAAGCTCCCCCTGCCCGAAGCGGATGCAAAGGCGGTTTCGGATGTTGCCCGGGCATTTGGTTTTGAGTGCCACGGCGAATCCTTCGGGCTGGATAAAACGGATGCTTCCGGCCGGCTTACGCTCAACGTCGGCGTGATCGATTGGGACGAAACGGGCATCCGCCGCCTTGCGATCGATATCCGCGCCCCCATCACCATGGAACAGGGCGAGATCGAAGCGGCGCTCAACGCGCGCTTGAACCCCATCGGCCTTACCGCCGCAGCAACGGGCTTTTCCAAAGGGTATTGCATGCCGCGGGAAAGCGAGCTTGTTTCAAAGCTTCTCCATGTCTATTCCGCGCGCACGGGCGCGCCCGCGGAACCCCTTGCCATCGGCGGCGGCACCTATGCGCGCCACCTGCCCAACGCGGTAGCCTTCGGCTGTGAGATCCCGGGGCATGAGGCTTCCATCCACATGCCGAACGAGTATATCACCATTGAGGACCTGATGTTCAACGTTCATGTGCTGGCGGATGCGGTCATCGCGCTTGGCTGCAGGGAAGGCTGAACCGCCGGCGCGGGAACTGCGCAAAGGAGCAGACGATAATGCTGTTTGAAAGCGTTCTTTATTACGGGGCAGATTTCCGGTTTCACACGGGCGATGTGGAAACGGAAGGAAGCCGCATTGCGGCGGTGCGCCCACGGGATTGCACGCCGCAGGCGATGCTGCTGCCCGGCCTTGTAGACATCCACCTGCACGGTAACAGCGGCGCGGATTTTTCCGACGGTTCGGCGGAGGAGTTTTGCCGCATGGCGCGCTTTCTCGCCGCCCATGGCACGACCTCCTTCAGCGCGGCCACGCTGACGCTGCCGGAGGAACAGCTTGCCGCAGCCTGCCGCGCGGCGGCCGCGTTCCACGCCGCACAGCCGGAAGGCGCGGCGGCGCTCCGCGGCATCACGCTGGAAGGACCGTTTTTCAGCATGGGCAAACGCGGTGCGCAGAACCCGGATTATCTGCGCCTGCCGGACGCTGCCATGTTTGCGCGGCTTCAGCGGGAGGCGGAGGGGTTCATCCGCATCGCCTGTGTTGCGCCGGAGCTCCAGGGCGCGATCCCATTCATCCGGGCGGTTGCGCGCGGCGGTGTAACCGTTTCCGTTGCGCATACCGAGGCGGAGTATGATGCGGCTTCTGCGGCCTTTGAGGCGGGCGCCACCCATGTGACGCATCTTTACAACGCCATGCCGCCGCTTTTGCACCGCACACCGGGCGTGATCGGCGCGGCATCGGAGCGGGAAAACGTTACGGCGGAGCTGATTGCGGACGGCATCCACGTGCACCCCTCTGCGGTGCGCGCGGCGTTCCGGCTGTTCCCCGGGCGCATCTGCCTTATAAGCGACGCGCTTTCCGCCTGCGGGATGCCCGATGGGGAATACCTGCTCGGCGGGCAGAAGATCCGCGTTGCGGGCCCGCGCGCCACGCTTGCGGACGGCACGCTGGCAGGCTCCGTCGCAACGCTGTTCGACTGTTTGAGAAACGCCGTGCGCTTCGGCATCCCCGCGGAGGAGGCTGTGCGCGCCGCAAGCTGTACACCCGCGCGCGTGATCGGCGCGGACGGCGAAACCGGCGCGATCCGTGCAGGGCTTGCGGCTGACCTGCTGCTTTGCAGCCTTAATTGGGAACTGCAAAAGGTGTATGTTGGCGGCAGACCGGTGGCGTGACCGGCGCATAACGACTGTTTTAAACTGAAAGCCCGTAAAATGACCTTTTACGGGCTTTTGCTATGCTCTGAGTATTGGGGATTTATTCCGCCGCAGAAACGCCTGAGCCAGGCTTTACGGCGGCGAGAACACGGTTGCAGAATGCGGTGACGCGGGATGCACCGCCGTAGGTACAGGTGTAAAGCACAAGGTCGTACCCGCTGTTCTGCACGGCCTCCACCGCCTTGGGGTCAAGCGTTTCAACCTTTGCAACGGCGTAGGTGGACACTTCGCCGTCCATGTCCGTGAAGGTGATGGTATCGCCTGCGGAGAGGGAGGACAGGCCGCCGAAATGCCGCTTGTAGTTGTGCGCCGCGATCACGAGGTCATCCGTGCGGGTGGAGCCGAACTGGCGGCAGGGCGCGAGCTTCAGCTTGTCGTAATCCCAGCCGGACATGACGGGCAGCTCGATTTCAAGCGCCGGGATGGAAAGATAGCCGACGTATTCCTGCCCGTCGATCTCCACCACGGTGAGTTCCGGCACCGGCGTTTCCACGGGCGCTCCCGCAGCGCTTTCCGGCGGCGTGGGCGTGGGTGCGGGCGCCTGTTCCGCCCGTTCTGAGATGGCCGCGCGCACATCAATGAGCATGGCTTCCGCTTCGAGGCCGGCTTTTTCATCCTCGAGGCTGTTGTGGCGGAAAAGGAGCAGTGCCGAAAGGATCAGCACTGCCCCAAGCGTTAAGAGGAGAATGCCCGCTTTTTTAGGCATCGCCGTTCTTCCTCTTTTTGAGCACGATGTAAAGGCCGGAGGCGAGCAGCAGCGCGCCGAGCACGCCGAGCGCGATGACGGGCCAATTGAGCTGGCCGGTCTGGATGAGCGTTGCGGTGTTGGTGATGGTCACCGTGCCGTAGCGCGCGCTGTAATAGGGGACGTAGCCTTTCGGGATGTTGCTTTCCACGACCTGCCAGCTGTCATATTCCGCCAGGTTGCGCCAGGTATAGCTCCAGCCGTTTGCCGCGCTGAGCGTGACGGTGTCCACCGCTCTTTCACCGTTATAGAGCGTCACGGTCACAAATTCCGGGCGGCCGAAGCCGTTGTCGTTCCAGACCTTGCGCACGGTGAGGTCCATGTAGCCCGGCTCCTCCGGCTTTACCCAGGGGCGGGAGTTGACGATCACCCACTCGTTTCCGTTCACGGTATATTTCGGCGCATCATAGCCGGGGATGACGGTTTCTTCCTCCACCGTCCAGGTGTAGTCGGCATCCAGCTTATCGAAGGTGTGGACCCAGCCCGTTTCCGCGGTGAGCTCGACGGATTCCACCGTTTGCCCGTCGCACAGCAGGTTCACCTTCACGCTGTCCGGGCGGCCGTAGTAATTGCCGTCATCCCAAACCTTGCGTACGGTCAGCTGCGTTTCGCGGAAGGCTTCCACGGTGAACACCCAGTCCACCTCGCCCACGCGGTACATGTATTCGATGCCGAGCTCGATGGGAACCTTCAGCTCCACGGTCAGCGCGGCCGTTTCGCCCTTGTTCACCCTGCCGAGCTCCACCGCGCCGAATGCGGCGTTGGGCGCGCCCTCGAAGATGGGCTCCGCCGTTTTGTCCGCGCCGTTCCAGACCTTCATGGTGAGCTGCGAAAGGAATTCGTTCATGCTTTCGAGCGTCTTCTCAGCTTCAAGCACCTTTTCGCTCATCGGCTGCTCCTGCGTGTGCTCATCAGGGTGGGGCACCGCCTTCAGGTAAAGCTTCACATAGTCATAATCCTGCGCTTCGTTTTTGAAGGTGATGCTTTGGGTGAGCACATCGCCGGGCATGACGCCCTTGAAGCCGGGGAACAGATCCGTGCTCGTGTATGTGCTGCCGGGGCCGAAGGCGAAGCCTGTGCCATCGAAGGTGATCGTGGCATCCTCCGCAAGGGCGGGGGCTGCAAGGCCCGTCATAAGCGCCAACAGGAGCAGGAAGGATATGCCTGCTTGCCATAGTTTCTTCATGTCTGCGTCCCTCCTTGCTTACTGAATCGTGCCGTTTTGACCAACGGTCACGCCCCAAGAATCTTCAACAGCTTTCGCCGGCTGGCTCTGAATGGCCTCGGCCATGACCTCGATCACCTGCTTGCCGCCGTCCGCGTCGTTATACGAACCGGTCAGCGTGATGCTGTTTGTCAGATTGGTTTCCGGCTTCTGATTCGGTGCAACGGGTTTTGTGTAGTAGTAATAGCCGCCGTATTCTTTCCAGTTCGCGCCAAGCGTGAAAGAAGGTAGCGTTGCCGTGCCGCCAATGTGCTGGCCCCGATCATTCACCCGGTAGGTCACCAGCTTTACGCGGATGTAGGCTTCCGTGTCGCCGGTGTTCGTGACGTTCACGTTGCTCTTTGTTTCTCCGTCAAATCTCTCATTGACTTCGCAGGCCACATGGGAGGGCGTGAAGGTGTTCTCCACCGGGGTGGCATTTGCGGTCAGCCAGGCCACGGTGCCGCCCACTGCCAGCGCGGAAAAGAGCAGAAGGGCGATCAGCAAAGTTATGGTCCTGGTGTTTTTGCGGCTGCGCTGCTTTGCGCGCGTGTTTTTCGTCATGGTTCTTCGCCCCCTTCCTTAATTGTTTGCTGTGCTTGCTGTGCCGAAGATGTTCGTCACAACTTGGCTGAAGCCGTTGAGCCAGTAGTTCAGCGTCTTCGCGTTCCTGCAGGTGACTGTGCCCGTGGGGTTCGTCGCGCTCAGCTCTGCTGCGCTGCCGTTATCTGCGGTGAACCGCCAGCTCCAGCCGGTGTCCTCCGCAATGGTGTAGGTGCCGACCGGCAGCTCATAGATGGTTTCGCTGGCGTTGCCCACGATGGTCACTTCGGAATACTTCACGCCATCCTTGTAAACATCGAACACATAGGGTTCATTGGCCGCGCCGCCCGTCTTGGTGATGGTCAGCGTGCAGGTCTTGACGTGGAGCAGGAACTCCTTGCCTGTGGGAACGGTGCAGGTCTTGCCCTCGCAGTTCGTGTGCTGGAACGTGGTGTAGGTGGCCACATCGGTGCCGTTGATCTTCACAGCCACATCAACCGCAATGTCCTGCTTGGTGTTGATCTTGTCGTCTGCAATCTTGGTGCTGTCCGGCGTGTAGGTCAGGTCCAGCGCGGGAGCTGTGCCGACTATGGTGACCGCCGTATCAAGGGTTTCCCCGTGCTTCCACACGGTGGCGGTCAGGTTGCTGTACTCCGCAGGAACGGTGTCGCCGTAGTAAACCTCGCTGTCCTTGAAGGTCAGCTCCGGCTTGAATACGTTGATGTTCGCAGCAGGGCTATTTACGCCGCTCTTTGCTGTTGCCGGAGTGCCGGAAGCGCCAGCACCGTCAGTTTTCGGCGCGACCGTGACGGAAATGGTGTAGGTGGTGTCAGCCGTCAGGTTAGACAGGTCGGTGATTTCCGTCGTTCCGTCTGCACCGTAAAGCTTAACGGTAATGTCCACATACGCCGTCTGCCAAGCTTCAAGGCCGTAGTTTGTTGCATCGGCGGCAAGGTTCAACGTTACATCGCCGCACTTGACAACCGCGCCCTCTTTGAGCTGCGCTGCGGTCAGGCCGCCCTGCAGGTACACGTTCTTGTCCGCTGCGGTCACGGTTACGTTCTGAATGGGCACGTTGACCTGCGGCTGCGGGAATGCCTCCAAAGCATTTTCTGCGCTGCTGTTCTCATAAAGGCCGGATTTCTCACCATTGGTAAATACGTTGTTGCCGCCGAGGAAGCCGTCCTTCAGGGTGGTAGTAAACTCAATAATGAGTTTCTTGCCAAACGTTCCATCATGCTCCTTGTCCGAAACAAAGTACTTATTGTAATCGAACCCGGTGACGCTGATGGTATCACCGCTGATGGTAGCAGTTACGTCAGGGGCACTAGCGCGCGTTGTTCCATCAAATTGAGCTCCATCATAGTCCTCGGTATACAGGCTGATGTTGTCTGCATCAGCAGGAACATTGAACGAGGGAGCGATAATATCCTTGATGACAGCTGCGCTGCCGAGGTCGATATCCGGGGACTGGATGTTCTCGCTGATGGTTTGGAATATGGTGTTCAGCGAGTTGGTATCATTTGCTGTCAGGTAGTAGTCAGAGGCAGTTCCACTATAATTATCAGTAATCGTGTATGTGATCTTATAATGTAAGATACCCAAACCCCTCGTTGACCTTGTTAAACCAATGGATGTAGCTTTCGGGAAATTGCTTGAAAGATAATTTAAGAATCTGTTGCCCGCCGGCCGATCAGCTTCCGGAAAATCAGTACCCGGGAATAAACCCCAAGTATCCATGATCCACTGAGAATCAACTGTGCCATCACTGTTGGTGTCAAACCCTGATGCGCCATAAAGTTCCTCAGGATTAGCACCAGTAAAGATACCAATGGTATAAACAGTTGTGCCAGCATCTTTCAGCCTCTTTGCGGAAGCAATGGCATCGGTGGCAACGGTTGTATCAAAGTCCGTACTGGTCGTCGGCACGCCGTCCGTGAACACGATCACAACCTTCTGGCGCTGCGTATTGGTTCCGGTATAGTTGTAGCCGCTGCCCATCAGGGTTTCCGCCTGCGACATACCGGCGGCAACGTTGGTCGCGCCGCTGGGGGTGTTCGGGAGGCCGCTGATCGCTTTTTGCAGCGCGCCTTTTCCAGTTTTATCAGTTTCATTATCAACAACGTATGTCCAACCCTGAAGCGTGGAAGCGCCGGAGCCAAAGGTCACGATGGCCATGCGGTGGTCGGCTTCCGACGAGTATTTTTCATTGACGGCATCAATGAAGCTATTCACCGCCTGCTTCATGGCGTACTGGCGGCGGGCGGTATTTGTGCTTGTGGAATTGCCGTTAAAGTCATAGGCCATGGAGCCGGACTGGTCGAGCACAAGCACGATATCCACCGGAACGGTTTTCGTGGAGGTAATGACTTCACCCGTGGTGTAGGCTTCCATGCGGATGGTGTAAGTGCCGTCGCCGTTCGCCGTTGCTGTCTTGCTCAGCTCAAGGCCGTTGCCGGTGTCTGCGGGTTCTTCCGCTGCCGCCCTTGCGGCATACCTGCGGAGCACACGCTCAACGGTCACCGGGGGCATGAAGGGGCCTGCATCCGTGAACACCACGGTTTCCGGCACAACGACCGGCTCCTGCGCCTGCGCATAGGCGACGAGGGCGTTGAGACGCTCCTCAGGAAGCTGCTTCAGGAACGCTTCAATTTCTTCATCGGTGCTGAGCTGCTTCACATAGGCGTAAAGTTCCTCGTCCGTCATGGACGCGAAATCCTCTTCAGGCGTTTTCTGCGCAGCGTGGCAAGGGCACGCGCAGCCTTCTGCAGTGCAGTCATCGGAACAGCCTTCAATATGCTCTGCTTCTCCCTCCGGCGCAGGCGTGGCTTCCGGTGTTGCTTCCGGCTCCACCGTAGGTGCCGGCGTCGCTTCCGGCGTTGCTTCCGGCTCCACAGTAGGCTCCGGCGTACCCTCCGGCGTTACCTCCGGCTCCACCGTGGGTTCGGCCTCCGGCGTGGGGGTCACGACCGGGTCGACCTCGCCGAGCGTGACCGACGAGCGGGTGCTGTCAACGGAGATGCCGACGGCGAGCGTGCCCTCGACCATGCCGCCTACGGACAGCAGCATTGCGAGAGAGAGCAAGAGCGCAAGGACCTTCCTTTTCATCTGCACATTCCTCCTTTCTGTTTACGCGGCCGGCCAGCCGGAAATGTTTTCGGCCGTGCCGCCCTCCGGAATGGGATTATTCGCGGCCTGCACCGCTTGCGCGATCACGATGACCTGCGCCGTGCAGCCCTGATATTCGTTGCCCAGCTCGGGCGCGAAGGTGACGGTTTCAAACAGCTTTGCTGTCGTCTCGCCGGGGGCGAGGGCCGTGCCGTAATACCATGCGCCGTCCGTGCCCTGGAACCAGGCCGTATCTTCCGCAAAGTTGATGGTAACGGCGGGGACTTCATTGCCGTCCGCATTCTCCACCACGGTGGGCAGTGCGTTGCCGTCCGCGCCGGTGATGCTGGTGGAGAGCAGGATGCGCACCCAGGCGCTCTGGCTGTTGCCCGCGTTTGTGACGTCGACGAGCTTATCCACGTCCACGCCGGGCATTACGCCGGGGATGCCGTCCCGCGGGAAGTCGACGAGGCCGTCGTTTTCGTCGATGGTCTTGTCGTTGAGGATGATGTCGATCCCGCCCGAGGTGATCACGTTGTGCGCCGTCTCGTCATCGGTGAAGAAGGCGATGGTGCCAACGGCCGCAGCGCCCACCATGGCCACGATGGCGAGCACGGTGACAGCGGCTGCAAGTTTCTTTTTCAGGTTCATAGAGATCTGTCCGCTCCTTTCTTATGCTGGAATGCGCCGCATAGGGCGCAAGGCAATAAGGGATTTTCTGACCTCGCTAAAGGCCATACGAGAGCATCCTGCAAGCAGGGTGCTCTGGTATGCCCTGCCCCCGAAGGGGCAGGGGAGTGGAGGATAGATTGAGTTTATTTCGCCCAGGGGTTGGCGGGCAGACCGGAAGCAGCAAAGGCAGCTTCAGCAGAATCGAAGCCATCAGCCTGGATAGCCTGAGCAAACACGGGGATTTCTACGCCCTTGGACAGGTCGTAGTTGATAACTACGGGACCATTGCCCCAGTCCACGGTATAATCGCCATCAGCATTCATATCGACGGTCTTATCCAGATAGAAGCCAATGTAGGCAGGAGTAGCGGTGACTTCATTAGCCTTCAGAGCGGTAGTGTAGGTGCGGCTGTAGATCTTGTACTCAACACCGTTGATAACTGTGGGATTGGCAACGACGATTTCGTCAGTCCACTGGCCCACAGCGCAGGAATCACCATTGAAGTTCCAATGCAGGACATCGTAACGAGGAGCATTGGGGGTCTGGCCATTCTGAAGAGCGGTCGGAACAGCGACGAAAATGCGGACATAAGCGGCAGATGCACCGGTGTTCTTGATGGTCATGATCTTGTCAACATAGTTCTCTGCGGTGGGCAGCTTTACGCCGCCAACAATTTCCTGTTCGCCCTGCGCAGAGCCGACGATGGGCATCAGGTTCTTGTTGTTCTCGAAGGGTACCAGTGCGGAGCTATCTGCGTTGCGCTGCTCCTCGATCAGGGCAATCTTCACGCCGCCGGCGGTGAAGGTGTTGGTCTTCGCATCGGTGTCGGTGAAGTAAGCCAGCGTGCCGCCAATGATCGCGGTCGCTGCCAGTGCAACGATGAGGCAAATGGTCAGGATTTTCTTCTTCATTGTGACTTTCCTTTCTTAATTATGAATGATTTTGTTGATTATGTATTCGGCAGAGCCGGGTACATCAGGTGGTGGGCTGAGCGTTCTCCCACGCTTCAGCAGCGGTGAAGAACTCCGTGTTGTTCTTCATGTACTGGGACGCATAGGCCGTGAAGGTCAGCGTGGGGTAGGTGGCTGTGGTCAGTTCGTTCATCATTGCTTTGGTGACTTCGCCCTTCACGGTGACCTGATCGTCCGCGAGAACGCTGTAGGCGATGCCCATTTCGGCAGTATCTATAACGCGGTAGTACACGCCGTCATCCGCAACGCCATCGTTGTTAGTGTCGTTCAGCGGGGTCCAATCTGCCGCAACCGTGTAGGTCATGAAGCTGTCAAAGTTCGAGGACTTTTCGATCTTCACAAACAGATAGCACTTTTCGCTGCCTGCGATCACTGTCACCTTCGGGTCTTTTTCGATCGTACAGCCGGGAATCATCTTGAATTCCCTGTCGTCACCGCCCTTGGTTTCAACAAGCGTGATTTCGATATTACTGGTGGTGAAGGTGTTCTTGACTTCGCCCGTCGTGGCAGTCAGCCAGGCCAGCGTTCCGCCGACAGCCGCGCCCGCGATGAGCACAAGCGCCAACAGCAGCACAAAGGTCTTTTTCTTCATGTCGGTTTCCTCCTTTCTTCAAGGATCGGGGACAACCCCGGGAATGTCGTGGTTATTCCGGCGCGGGAAGGGGCCCTCTCAGTCACCTTCGGTGACAGCTCCCCCGGAGGGGGAGCCAAGTTCGCTCCCATCAACGCCGCATTGGGGCGTTCTCGCCTCTCCCCTCGGGAGAGGTGGCAGCGGCGCAAGCCGCTGACGGACACCCGCCCGCAGGCGGGCGTGCATAGCGCCCCTTGCCGAAGGCAAGTCTAGGCGCGGAGTAGAGGGGGGGTTACAACCTTCCCGCGGGAAATTCGGTATGGGGTGTTATGCGCCGAACTTAAAAGTTATCCCAAGCGTCGGCGGCATCAGTAAAGCCGTCAGCCTGAATGGCGTAGGCGTTCACGGTGATGGTCATGTTTTCGATGGTCTTGAGCTGGTCGCCGGTGATCGTACCGGGAACCGTGATGCTGTCAAACAGGGCATCGAGCGCAACGTCAGCGGTGGGAGCGGCAACGGCTTCCTTATACCAGAACTCATAGGTGCGGGTATTTTTCTCGGTGTCCTCGGTGTTGCCCTTGGCAGTCCAGTTGTTGCTGTCATAGCCGTTGAAGATGCTGGTCATGTTAGCGCCGGTGGGAGCGAAGATCGCATCCAACTCAGCAGCCTTCGTGAAGGTGACGGTCATCTTGATGTAGGAGCTTTCGCTGCCTTCGAGAACGGTGACCATGGGGTCTTTGTTGTAGGTGTGGCCGGGCAACAGCTTGTAGCTGTTGGCCTTGACGCGGCCGGCATTCGCAACGAGAGTACCATCGGGGTTCGCCTTGGCTTCGTCCAGCTTGATCTGAACCTTACCAACGGTGAAGGTGTTCACAACCTCGTCCGTAGAGGTCAGGTACGCGAGTGTTCCCAGCACAGAGGCGGCAACGAGCGCTACCGCGCAGAGCATCAGGAGAAGGATCTTGCTTTTTGTTTTCATAGATACCTCCAAAGTTTTTTTGTATCAGGAAGCCTTACGGCATTATCCTTGCTGTTCCGTGGGGGCGGAGCCGCTCTTCTTTTTCTTCTTCTTGCTGTTCTTCTTGTCGGAATCGTCCTCGAACAGGTCGGGGATGAACACAAGCAGCAGCAGCAGCGCGCCCGCGGCGATGGCGATGTAGGTTCCCGGCGGGTTCTGGATGTAGTTCGCCACATAGCCGAGGTAGGGGATCGTGAACACCGGCGTGCCGATCACGTTCTTGTAATGCAGGAGCTTGCCGTCCTCCGCGTCGTTGGCGTCGCCCTTGGTGCGGAAGCGGATGGTGGAGGGGTCGTCCTCATCCGGCACGACCGCGACGACACGGTGCGTGGCGATGGTGCTTTCATCCAGCATGAAGGTCAGCACCTGCCCCGGCTCGACCGTGAACGGGTCGACCTTTTTCACATAGATGAGCGAGCCGGTGTGGTAAGTCGGCTCCATGGAACCGGAAAGCACGCTGAACACCTGCAGGCCGAACAGCCGGACCCCTGCAAGCAGGATCGCCGCGACTACGACGAGCGCAACGAGCACTGTGGTGAAGATGTTCCAGATCCGTTTGAATGTCTTGCTCATGAGGCTGCTATTTCTCCTTTGCAGCTCCAAAACGCTCTGCCGATGCGGGCCGGCCGTTTTGCAGCGCTGCTTTTGAAGTTACCTTGTAATATAACAAGGCATAATCTTGTGACTATGAAAATTATAACGTAGGTTACCGTGAAATGCAATAGATGTTAATGACAATTAATGCAGAAAAGTATGCCGATTATGTCGTTTTGGAGAAAAAGATGTTTTCATGTATTGACAGCGGCGGAGCGGGCATTCCAATGTGGATGAAATGTGGATAATGTTGATAATTTCTCGGCGGATGGATTTGATGCGCAGAAAAAATAAAAGGCAGAACCCTGTTTGGCTCTGCCCTCTGCAGCGAAAAGAAAAATGAAGAAAGTCAGCCCGGTGCTTTGCAAAGGGGGGGCTGCTTTACGCAAGAAGCTTGCCGCCCAGGCGTTCCTCCAGGAAGGCGACGAGCGCCGCGAAGTCGCCGCGCCGGTACGGCGTGATGTCGGCGTTCGTTTCGTTTTCGAGGTAGTCCGTCAGCAGGAAGCCGGAGAGGCCGAGCGAGAGCGCGGACATGTCATCCACCGGGTTGTTGCCGATCATCAGGCATTCGCCGGGCGTTTTGCCGATGGCCGCGAGCGTTTCCCGGTAATAGCCCGGGCTGGGCTTGCAGAAGTGCGCCGTCTCATAGGTGGTGACGTGGGCGAAATCGGCAAACGAGAGCCCGATCCAGGAAAGCCGCGTCTCCACGGCCACGCGCGGGAACACCGGGTTCGTCGCAAGGCAGAGCGTGAGGCCGCGCGCCCGGAGGGCATCGAGCAGCGCGCGCACGGGCTGCACCTTGCCCACAACGGCTTTTGCGGCATTGAACTCGTTTTTGTAGAAGCCGATCAAGCTATCTTCCAGCGCGCGGGAGCCTTCGCCCCAGATGGCTGCAAACGCATCCCAGAAGGCTTCCCGGTTGGTGCGCGTACCGTCGTTTTTGAGCATTGCGCCCGTCCCCTTCCACATGGAAGCGAGGAACGGCTCCTGTGCGAAGCCAAGCGGTGCGACCTTCTTAGCCAGTGCGCCAAAGTATGCGTGAATGAATTCGTTCTGATCTATGGGCAGGAGCGTGCCGTCAAGATCAAACAGAATTGCCGTAACGGCTGTTTGATGATCCATTAGTAACCTCATTTCAAAAGCAGTAAAAATCATCATACCACGTTTGTGCACAAATGGCAAAGCGGCACAGCCTTTCTCCGGTTTTTCGGCAATATAAAACGGCTTCGGGGGTGTTTCCCCGAAGCCGCTTTCTTCAAAAGGGGTTATTCTACGCGCGCGCCGCACTCGGGGCAGAAACGCGTTCCGGCCTCAAGCTTTGCGCCGCATTCCGCGCAGAACGTGGCTTTCGGCGCTTCCGGCGCGGGAGCGGCCTCCGGCTTCTTCGCACCGCACTCGGGGCAGAACTTCACGTTCATCGCGTTCTTCGCACCGCAGGCACAGGTCCATTCCGTGGCTTCGGGCTTGGGCTCAGGCTTGGGTTCGGGCTTCTTTGTGCCGCACTCGGGGCAGAACTTCACGTTCGCCGGGTTCTCCGCGCCGCAAGCGCACTTCCAGCCGCCGGCCGGCTTGGGTTCGGGCTTGGGTTCGGGCTTTTTCGCGCCGCACTCACCGCAGAACTTCATGTTGGCTGCGTTCTCCGCGCCGCAGGCGCACTTCCAGCCGCCAACGGGCTTGGGTTCGGGCTTCTTCGCGCCGCATTCGCCGCAGAACTTCATGTTGGCCGCGTTTTTCGCGCCGCAGGAGCATACCCAGCCGGGCTGAGCTGCCTGCTGTGCGGCCTGCTGCTGTTGCTGCTGATACATCTGCTGCTGGTTCGCCTGGGAGAACGCGCTGGCCATGCTTCCGCCCGCGTTCATGCCCATGCCGACGCCCATGAAGGCCTGCGCTGCGCCGGCGGTGTTGCTGCCCGCAGCTTCCACGCCGCGTGCCATAGCGCCCTGCACATAACCTTCGCGCACGGTGGGATCGGAAAGCATGGCGCCCTGGTTGCGCATGTTGATGAGCTTCTGGGATTCCTCGTCGTAGGAGATGCTGGCGATACCGACGGCCTGGACCTCCATGCCGCGCATCTGCCGCCAGTCCTCATCGAGCGTGTTGGCCATGTACTTGGAGAGCTCGCGGCCCTTGGAGGGCAGGAAGCTGATGCGCTCACCGTCCGCGGAGAGCTGGTTGATGGCGGCCTGGAGCGCCTCGAGGAATTCGCTGAGGTATTGCTCGTTGATGTCCTTGATGTCCACACGCTTCGCGTCGCGCGGGATCGCCTCGGCATAGAACTTCAGCGGGTCAGTGATCTTGATGGAATAGCTGCCGTGCGCCCGCAGGAACAGCTCGGAGTTATAGAAGTTGTCGTAATACTGCAGCGGGCTGCGCGTGCCGAACTTGATGCCCTTGATCTCCTGCAGGTTCACGAAGAATACCTTCTGCTTGCCGGAGGGAACGCCGCCGTACTTCACGCGGGAGAAGGTCTCCTTCACGGAAGCGCCGAGCTCGCCGTTGAAGAGGGAGGGCATGCTGGAATTGTCCACCTTGTAATAACCGGGCTCCGCCGTGTAGTCCACGACCTTGCCGCCGTCCACAAGCAGCATGCACTGGTTATCGTACACATGGATGATCGAGCCGTTGGAGATGGTGTCGTCCGTGCCCTTGGTGTTAGAGTTGCGCTTATCGCCCTGGCGGACCTTCACGCCTGTGGTGAACACAGTCGCGTCGTTCATGGAATCGGATTCGATGACTTCAAGCCACGAATCAGCGAGACCGCCGCCGACTGCGCCTAAGACTGCTTTGATGATGCCCATATGCTTACCTCCATATTGTGTTGATGCAAAAATCGTTGCCGATTACTGTTCCTTATTATTGTAAACGAAAAAACCCCGGCCTTCAATCAGAAATTCGGGGGATATGCCGGGGATTTGTTAACTTTTGGTGGATTCCTCCATGCATGCGCCTTCATCCTGTGAAACCTTTGGGGGCATGATGACATCCGGCACGTAGAAGATCGCGCTGCAGTGGGGGCAAAGCACATGCGTGAGGCCGGGCACAACGGAGAGCGTTGCCTGGCACACGGGGCAGACGGCATCAAGAAATTGTTCCGGATGAGCCAATAAAACTGCACCTCTTTCTTTGATTCAGAACGCGGAGGGATAAAAAGAGCAGGAATGCACACCCTGTACTGCAAACCGATAATACAACGAATGATGTATTTTGTCAACAACGTATGTTGTATTATGCGAAAATAATCATGGCATACAGATGTGCTATTTTATAGGATGAAAGGGAGTTGTGCAATGCGGTATTATCCCCGGCTGCGCGACCTGCGCGAGGATGCGGACCTGACGCAGGAAGCGCTGGTGAAACTGCTGCATATGCATAAGACCACCTACACAAATTACGAGCAGGGAAAGCGCGAACCGCCGTTTGAGCTCATCATCCGGCTGGCGGAGCTTTACAATGTTTCGATCGATTACATCGCGGGGATCATCTCGGAACCCAGGCCCCCGCAGCGGTAGCGCGAAAAACAAACGGTCCGAAGCTGACTGTGCTTCGGGCCGTGTTTTGTTTGACAGAGGGTGCTTCCGCTCTTTTATGCCGCAGGCTTCATGTACTTTGAGCGGTATTCCGCTTCGTCGCCATAGACCGTGCCGATATAGCAAGGAACATTGCCATCCTTTTCAAGCAGAATGGGCCTATTCCCGTCGAGCGCGGGCAGCAGGATGCGGAAGGAACCATCCTCCCGCGGTTCCGCGAAAAAGATGTGCGGCGTGCCGTCTGCCCAGGCCCCGGTGAGCGTGAAGGTGCCATCGCCGTTGGCCACATAGGACCCTTCTTCCACCATGCGGCAATCAAGATACAGCGTATACTTGCCCACGCCGGCTGCGTTCGGCCAACCGGCGGAAAGCTGAACGGTGACATTCGGGCGGCTCAGCGTAATGACGGCCCTCTCGCCCCCTTCATCCCAAGTGACCGTTTCTTCCGGCCGAGGGCTGATGTATGTTCCGCGCAGCACGGCGGACTGCTTTGCCCGGAAGAACAGCAGCGGGACGGCAATTAAAATCAGGATGCCGAGCGCGACGGCGAAGGCGATGCGGTCCTCCCGCCGTTTTCTGCGGCTTTGCGTGTTGGATTCCGCAAGCACATCCGAGAGCAGCGTTTCGCATTGCCGGGGCAGCGGCTCTTCCGCCCGTTCCCCGGCGAACAGCTCCGCAATGGTAAGCCCGAGCGCCGCTGCGAGTGGCTCGATGAGCGAAACATCCGGGAACCCCACGCCTGTTTCCCGCACTTAAAGATATTGGTTATGTATGAGTGCCTACGCCTACTTGCATAGGCACTCATATCATTGTTTTTACTCAATTTTGCCGATTAAGCGGTAGTAGATGTCAATATTCTGTTCACGCAAACCGTCCAAGGTGGTAGCTTCGTGAATGACGATCTTTTCAATCAGCGTATTCAGAAGCTCCGCTGTCAGTTCGGTGGGGTTGGCGTACTGCTTGATAAGAGAAATCCACGTCTCCGCATCGACAGTTGTTTGCTTTTTAGATTCAAGCTCGTCAGACAGCCTCTCAATATTCTCGGTAAGCTCCTGCTGCTCTGTCTGATATTTCTGAGACATCATGTTGAAGTTGTACTCCGTGATACGACCATCCGACCAGTCCTCATACAGCTTCGCAAACTTGCGGTCAACCTCTGTTCTGCGCTTCTCGGCTCGTGTAAGCTCTGCGCTCTGTCTTTTGGCATTGGCGGCAAGCTCTTGATCGCTGGCTTTCAGCAGCCGATGCAGAAGCTCCTTTTCATCCAACTGCGCCTGTCTCGACAAACCCTGTATTCTGGAAAGAACGTAGGTGTAGAGATAGTCATAGCGGATATAATGTGCGGAGCATTGCTTCAAGCCTTGACCGTATTGGCTGCAAGTGTAATGGCTGTACGGCTTCTTGTTTTGGCTGTTCGTACCGAAGCGCATCGACCATCCGCAGTCCGCACACTTCACCAGACCGGAGAAGATCTGCGTGGTAGCGTCCTTTTGCTGTCTGCGGCGGCTGGCGATCTGTTCCTGCACCCGTTCAAAGACTTCCTTGGAAATGATTGCTTCGTGGGTATTCTCCACTCTGAACCATTCCTCCTGCGGCTTGCGTATCTTTTTCTTGTTCTTGTAAGAAATGTTGCTCTGCTTGTTGTGTACGCTGTTGCCGATATAGGTTTCGTCTTTTAAGATGCTCTTGACCTGTGCCAGCGTCCATGCATAGGACTTTTCCTCCGGCTGTCCCTCGTAGATATGAGCGAATGTCCCATATCGCTGATAGTTCAGCCATCCGGCAGTAGGAACGTGTTCTTCCACCAATATTCTTGCGATCTTGGCAGCACCCGCCCCATGATAGGCAAGGTCAAAGATTTTCTCGATAATCCAGCGTGTCCCTACATCAATCACAATGGCGTTTTTGACTTCGGGATGTCGGATATACCCAAGAGGCGCATAAGCAAAGGTACGTTCTCCTGCGGCAAACTTGGCATGAAGTGCAGTCTTGACCTTGCGGCTTGTGTCCTTGGCAAACCATTCGTTGAACAGATTCTTGAAAGGAACGAAATCGGACAAGCCTTTCTTGGTATCCTCGTTCTCGGATACGGCAATATATCGCACCTGTTTCTCCGGGAACTCATATTCCAAATAGTAGCCGACCATGATATGGTCACGCCCAAAGCGACTGAGGTCTTTGGTCACAATGCAGTTTACTCGTCCAGCATCCACATCTGCCATCATTCGTTTGAAATTCGGTCTTTCAAACGTAGTCCCACTCCATCCGTCGTCGATGTACTCACCGACCACATGAAGCTCCTGTTCCTTTGCGTACTGCTGTAAAATGGTGCGCTGGGTCTCGATGGATACGCTGTCGCCATAATTCTCGTCATCACGGCTGAGTCTCATATATAGTGCTGTATTGTACGGTTGTTTCATTAAAATCCTCCTGTTGAGAATATCACGTAGTGATTTTCTCTTGAAACGAACCCACGCTTACAATACTTTCCTATGATATATTATATCATAAGCGTGGGCTGTGATTCAATGCGATTCTGTTAACAATTCATCGAAATATTTGCGGACACTGTATTTCCTGCGGCGAAACGGACAAGATTTTCGATTACCTTATCCAAGGTCTGTCCGTTGGGAGAAAAGAACTCCGTTACTTTTGTGCGGGTGTTGCCGCAATAAAAATACTTCGTTCCGTCAGGCTCGGTGACATAGAACGAAGTATTTTCAAGAGTAGGCTCCGGCTCATATTCTCCACGCATCCTGCACCATTCGTCCTCTTGCTCCTTGGACGGGTTCTCTGTTGGCCCATAATAGCAGATGTCGATGAACGCGCAGGCTTCGATGATCTCCCATAAGGAGAGGTCATCATGCATCATCATCTTGTTAAGCTGGGTTACAGTATAGGTCTTGTTTTTCTTCTTCATAGGCAAAATCCTTTCTTATCGGTGAATATCGTGTTTCTGTGTACTCCGGTGGGTGTACTCTCGGATGATCTCCGGCGGGATGCGGTCAAGAATACCCTTGATACGCTCATAATCGCTGTGCAACCGCATTTCCTGCAACTTCTTGACGGTGCTTTCTTTTTCGCTTTCTTCCAGAGCAGCGGACAGATCGGAATTTTTCTTTTCCAATGCTTTCTGCTTGCCGTCCGCTGTCTTGAAAAACTTTTCGTATTTCTTCATCTGCGTTTCCATAGCAGCAACATCGGGGATATACTTTTCAAGAAACGCCGCAATCTGTACAGAGCGCTCCTTGTAGTTCGTGAACTTCATATCAGAGAGCAGTTCTGCCAGCTTGTCATGCTGCTTGTTCAGACGAGCCATCTGCTTGAATACCCTTGTTGGGATATGGTCACGCCCGGTCTCGCTGGCACTTTCCCCACGTTCCAGATCGGGATATTTCTTTACCATGTGTTCCCAATACTTGTCCTGCCACTTGGTCAGCTTCTTCTTGTTCCCCAAAATCTCCTTGGCGCATAAACGCTTGTCCTCCGTCAGCGGAACAAAACAAAGGTGCATATGGGGAGATTTCTCGTCCAAATGCACCACGGCGGATATGATGGTTTCGGTGGCTTGATTCTGCTTGATGAACTCCAAGGCTTCACTAAAGAACTCTTTGATCTCGGCTCTTTTCTTGCCCTTGAAAAACTCCGGTGTAGCGGTAATCAGAGCTTCCACCACACGAACACTATCAGAGCGTGTGCGGCATCCAGCTTCTGCAATCTGCTTTTCGGATTCAGCACGATATTTGCGTTCCGGCTTGATAAGGTGGAAATTCAAATGAGTACGGGACGGGTCAATGTCGGGATTGCTTGCGTATTTCTCCTTGGTTCGCTCATTATGCGCTTCAATGCCGCTGATCTCCGGTCCCTTATACTTGGCAAAGCGTAAAATAGCGTACTGCGGAGCTGCCATTAGCGATCACCCCTCTTTCTCCATACGATCTCAAAGCCCAGCACATCGGCAAGCTGTACCGCTTCGGTATAGCGGAGCGATTCACGCTGGAGCTTGTTGGACAGGTTGGAAACACTGTCGCTCCATCCGTATTCATCCGCAAGAAGGTCCACGACCTCCTGCATGGTCATCCCTTGCCGTACAATGTACGACTTGATTTCATTTCTCAAATTCGATTTCATACAAAAATTCCTCCATAATTTCGTGATATTGGTTTGCTGTGCGGTGAACTGCTGTCACCGATAAATGATGATTTTGAAAATGGCGTTTTCCTCTCAGATTTCGTTCTGCGTAGTCCTGTCCACAACAGCACCCTATCAGGTTTGCTGTTTTGTGGGAGAGCAGACCGAAACGGAAGAAACACCACAGTTCCGTGAATTGGCTTTGCTGTTTGGTAAATCACCGAATGATGATTTCTGTACTTCCTGCGGTGTAAATCCTCACGGATTGCACAAGGCTTGATTTTAAGCATTGATTTTTTGCATCATTTTCAATGCCCGTATTAACGATGGACTTCAAAAGTGCCGTACGTACTGTACGGTACGTACAGCACTTTTTCACTTCGCTCACCATTTTAGAAAAGAGGACTTCGCCAGCACCTCAATTCCGACAAAGCCACGCACCCGCTTTCCTCCGGCATAGATGTTATTGGTAGCTTCCACGTTGTAAAGACGCTCATTTTGAGCAAGCTCAGAGCTGAGTCTGTTTGCAGACATGGGTTTTCGCACATTGTCCTCGCACCAGAGTTTGTAGGCTTCATAGAGTGCCTTGGAGCTTGCTTCACTGTCAGCCTTGAAGCGGATATATCCCTCCGATTGCAAGAACTCAATGACATTGTTGCTGCTTCGCTTGACCGTTTCCACATTCTCAATGGCTTGTCCGCTGATGGTGAACTGATAATTATTTGCAAGCAGTCGATGCAGTCCCTCCAAGCACCAAAGGAAAATACCCTCCATCTCGGACATGAGCTTTTCCACGAGAAAAGGATCGTCTGTGCGGTCAGCGGGCCTGTCCTTGGTGGTCAGTACGATCTGACGGCGAAAAAAGCCATCGGACTGGTCATGCAGGGCGGTCAACGCTCCGTTGCCGAAGCATAAAAAACGAGCGTACAGTTGACTTTGATAGCTCTGTACACCCTTGCGTTCCAAATCCATTTTGCACTCGGCTGTAACAATGGACTTGATATAATTGGTTTTGGGAAGTGCGCTCATATCCATATCATCGTCCACCATCAGCAGCTTGTTTTCCAGATCGGCTCGGCTGAAACGGTTGTTTTCGATTTTCTGAATGCTGGTGGTGTTCATGCTGTCACCGAGGATGGAGCGCATCACAAGCCCTATGCGGCTTTTGCCCTCGCCGCCCTTGCCGATAAGCATGAGCATTTTCTGCCCCTTGGTTGACGGAATAAGGCAGTACCCCAAATACTCCTGCAAGGTGGGAATATCCTCCGGCACGAGCAGATCGGACAGGAAATGCAGCCATCGCTGCGGCTGCGGTGCGCCCGGATTATACTTGACTTTCATGCGGTTATTGCAGTAGGTCTTGTCCTCGGTAAATGTGCCGTTTAGAAAATACGTGCCGTTTGCCATGTGGATGCGGTCTGTTTCGATGGGTAACGGGTCAGAGTATGCCATGAGCTTTAGGGTATCAAAAAGGCTTTTTACCTTCTTTGCAATGCCGATGCTCTGGCAGCTCATGACCTCATCTAAAATCATTTGCTGGATTTTGCCCTCGTCCTCAATCATGCCGTCCACGGTGAACAACCGCCCTCGGACACACTTCATTGGGTGCTGATGCAGAAATGAGCCGCAAAATGCGATCTCATCAATCATCTTGCCGTCATACCAAGAGGGCTGCTCCATGCCATCAAAGTTGTTGTTCGCCAATATGCTTTTCCTCCTTCTTCACTTTTTCCAGATACCTTTGCAGTTTTTTCAGTTTGCTGTCGGTCATCAACAATTCAATGACCTCATTGCGCTCATAGGAATCGCCGCCGATGAGCGTGTCCACCAGATATTCCACATAGTCAAGCCGGTCACAGGCTTCAATAAAATGCGGATGCCATTCTTCTTCCGGTGTCCTCGGTGCATACAGCCGCTTCCATTCTTGAAGTAATTTCATATACTCCAAGAGCGCAGAAAAGCACAGCTTCTCATTTTCTCTGAGTCGCTGTGCTTCGCTTTTCATATTCTGTTTTTCCTGCATTGCCTTGGTGGGCGGCTTGTCCTGCGTAATGCCGAAGTCGTATGCCAGCTTTTGTGCTGCTTCATACAATTTCAGACCAAAGAGCTTTGCTGTGAAGTCGATCACGTCCCCATGTTCGCCGCAAGCGAAACAATGGTAATGGTCATCGTCCACAAACAGGCTCGGATTGCGGTCATTGTGGAACGGGCAGAGTGCTTTCCCGTGACGGTTGACTTCCACGCCGTACCTCTCCGCCGCTTCTCTTGTGTTGATGCTTGTCTTTACTGTTCCGAATACATTCATCGCATTCCTCCATAATTCTTATTGATAGGGACGATTTTTCATCCCCTCGTGTATATTATGAGGAAAATCGAAAAAAGCAGGCTAATGGCATGACAAGCTCATTTCAAAAAACATGACAAGGCGTTTCAGCACAAAACAGCGTAAAATCTTGGATGAATACGGCGAAAAAATCAGCCGTTGTTCTGTATTTTGTCACAAATGTATGGTATAATAGGAGAAAAGAAAAAACATGACAGATTGGAGGCGGGCACATGAGCATCCTTAATCAAAATCTGCTGACGCTTGATTTTTGGCAGGACAAGGTAACATACGGCAAGCAGACCGTTCCCATCGGCACGATTGGCTGTGCCGCACTCAACATCACCGATGAACAGATCGCAAAACTAACAACGCTCTGCCAGCCGTTGACCGAAATCATTCTCATGCTCGGTACGGGCAAAGTGGATGTGTCCGTGTTCCCTGTGGCAGAAAAAGCTCTGCTGAAAATCATCCGTTTCTTGCAGAAAACGGAGCCGTTCTCTTTTCTGGATTTGGCAACAGACGAAACAGAAATTCACCGGCTTTTCGATGAAGCACACATAGAAAATATCATTGCGTACATTAAGGCGGCACAGGAAATCGGTGCGGTTGCTGCCTTTGACGAGAAATACAGCCGTGGTATCGGTGTTTTGAAGCTGATACAAGTCATAGCACAGCTCGGCGGCACATTGCAGATTTACAAGCAATCTATGACCGCTTTCGCTCATGCGCTCCACGACAGCCAGCGCACACCGGACGGATATGCCGCCGCTTTTGCAGAGCATTTTCCCAAGGATGAAACATTATCTCCCGACAATTCCACGTGGATGCAGTTGACCAATACCACGATGCAATATGTGTCCGCTGTCATGCCTGAGAAAGGTATAACACAGCTTGTAAAGCGTATGCACTACGTTTCCTTTGTGGGAATGTTCCGTTCCGATTTGTTTGAGGGATTGTGTGTCGGTCATGCGCCGAGATTATGCCCCATCTGCGGCAAATGGTTTCTGACCACTGATGCAAGGCAGACAAAATACTGCGGAGGACTTGCACCGGGGGACAAGCGTGGGCGCACCTGTCGCCAGATCGGCAATCTGAAAGGCAGAGAGCAAAGAGAGCTTGCGGACGATCATCCGATTAAGGCAATCTACACACGCCGCATGAACACGATTACGCAGTATCTACACCGTGGCACTTTGGACGAGCAGACCGCCGCTGTGATGAAGCGTTTGGCAAAAGACAAATTAGAACGTGCGATTTTCGACCACGAATATGCAAAGGGCAGCTTTGAAGCGGAGATGTCACAGGATGCCTTGCTGAATGAGGCACATATGTTCATACTGTAAAACAATAATAATTATACAAGGAGAATAATGATATGAATAACAGACGAAAGTTTTCTATTTTTATAAGTTCTACCTACGAAGACCTTAAGAATGAAAGGCAGGCATTGATGGGAGTAGCACTTGAGAGCAATTTTATTCCGGTAGGAATGGAACAATTTCATGCTGCGCCTACAAGTCAATGGGATGTTATAACCAAAATGATTGACGAGTGCGATTTTTACCTTCTGGTTGTTGGTGGACGGTATGGATCAATTGATGAAGAAGCAGATGTAAGTTATACAGAAAAAGAATACAATTACGCAAAAGCAAAAAAACTACCTGTTATTGTGTTGATTAAGGAATCATCTGCTATTACTGAAGACGGAAAAGATATTGGTCCTGATAAATATGTCAAAATGCAAAAGCTCGATACCTTTAGAGATAAGGTCAAAAACGATAAAAATACAGTTGATTTTTTTACAGATTTGAACAGCCTAAAATATATAGCATCACAATCGTTAAAAAATGCAATTGTTTATGCTGATGACCGTGCTGGATGGGTTCGATATTCAGATATAATAGATGTAATCAATGAAGAGGCAGAAGAACGTAACAAGGGAAATGCCGAACTTGCAGAACATCAACAAAAAATGTTAGAAGATCTAAAAGAGATGTTTTCCCAAATTGGTAGCAGACTCGATGAGTTAGAGAACAACCAATTAACATGGGAAGAAATCCCAACAGCGACTAATGAAGACATCGATAAGCTGTTTCAAGTCGACTCCGAAACATTAATTATCGGAAATTCCAAGAAGGATATCCCCACTTTAGGGCAGGATGATGTCGGTAACGTCCCTGTGGACTCAGCGTTTCTGTTGGTATATGCTGCGGACGGTGATGGTCAAATCATAAAAACGCAGACGCTTAGTTCACCTGCCCAGATTTCAACATCTGGCAAACAGTTTATGGCTGATACTTCAAAAAGAGAGTCAGCGAGATGGGTGGAAGCATTAGACCGACTCATAGAATGGGGATGGGTTAAAGCTGTAGGGTATAAAGGCGAAATATATGAATTAACAGGAACCGGTTACAGTAAAGCAGATTGGTTGAAGGAAGGTATGGGAATTGATACTTCAAAGGACCCGCTTAACGAGTTAAAGGAGTTTGAATACTAATATAGAGGTACTTTGAAATCTCTGTTTCAAAAAGACAAATTATTGACTTTCTATAGATGGGAGGTGCGCCTAATGTCCGAAGAACGCTTTTGGAATACCGATGAATATGCCAGCACAGCACAATTTACCGTGCCGGACGGAGCCATGACCATGCGGCGGGCAGGGCGCATCTTCCGTCTTGACCCTGTGCCGCCAAAGGTGGAGGACATCAACGATTACATTGTTTCCGCTGTCCGTGAAAATAATCTGACCTATTTTACATACTTCCTGCATCACTACGAGCCAAGGCTGAACAAGCGAGTGTACCGCTTTCTGCTGACCGAGGGTATTGACCGATATGACCCGTTGCGTTTTCTGGATTACAAGCTGAGTTGCGTTCTTGCCATGTTGGAGTGCTTACAGAATTACGTTCCCGACAAGGGCGCAGACTTTCTGACATACGCCCATCACTTCATAGGTAACGCACTTCTGGATTGCCGCCGACAGGAAGAAGCAGGCTCATTCAAATCTCTGGATGAATACAAAGCCGCTCGTGGCATTGCTTGGCTTTACAACAATTCCGGCAAGAGCGCAAAGGAAGTCATTGCCGAATACGCCGCCGAGCAAAACTGCACCGAAGAAACTGCCGCCGAGTATCTGACCATTGCAAGACAAAACCGCAGTCGTGTTCCGTTCTATGCGACGATGCAGGATGAGGACAGCGAGGAAACGGGCGAGGATGTTACCCGTGACGATAGCTGGAACTATGCGGACATTCTCTGGAACGGTATTCGTGCCGATGCGGTGCAAGCTGCCTTTGACAAGCTCAGTTACAAGGAACAGACTTACCTTGAAAAGCGTAATGCGATCTGCATGACCTGCGGACGTGTCGGCTCATGGGAGGAACGCCCCACCTTTGAAGATCTTGCTGTCATGTTCGAGGGCAGCACAGCCAGCGGTGCGGAGCGAGCTTACAAGAAAGCTCTGAACAAGCTGACGGAACATCTGGTGGATGCCGATGTTCTCGGCGTGGTGGAATTAAAGCTGACCGAGAAAAATAAAAAAATCGCCGCCGCTGCATACTGGTACAGAGCAGTACATCGGTATGCTAACGACGATGAATGGGGAGAAATCCGTTTTGACTTTTCTGCCGGAACTGCTCAGATCGTAAAACTGGCAGACGGCGATTTCAGCAGAACGAACGTCTTTGCAAAAATCGCAATCCGTCAAATTCTGAAACTCTCCATGAGTGAGCTTCCGAAGAAATTGACAATTCCCTTTGAGTTGGAGCAGGAGAAAATACGATACGGGAGCTAATCGCTGCGGCGGGTTTTATATACCTCTTGCGCCCCCGTTGGCACAGCAAATCTTTCCGCACAGCTACAAGATTTCCTATGCCAACTACACACGAACAGCCGGATTTTGCTCATTGCAAATCCCTTGTCTTTTGTAGCTTACAGCCCACAAAATCCGCCTGTTCTGCTGCCGCCGAAAAGTGTCTGTCTGGCTTGGGACAGCCCCTTTCCAGCGTCAGCGGTCGCAAAAGGTATAACACACTAGACTTTGCAAGCAAAATCGTGTGCCAACAGGGATGCTCTCGCCCCTATTGGAAACCCAGAGCCAAGGGATGCGTCTCGCCTGCCGGCTCGGTCAGTGCTTCAAAATGCTTTGCATTTTGAGGTCTCCATCGGAGACCCGCACCCCTCTGGACACCCCATATATTTTCCTCGAAAATGGTACCCAAACTGTAAAAATGCAGTTTGACACCATTCCTCGGAAAATATAAACAGATTTATTTCTTCATCTGCGAATTGAATGAAAAAATAAATCCGTTTATTCCGGCATAGCCGGCAAAAAGAAAAACGATTAAAGAACGGCGGTGATGACCATGAAATACAGAATTGCAATCTGTGATGATGAGCAGAATCAAATTGAATACATAACCTCGATTGTGGCATCGTGGAGTGCTCACGAAGGACACGGTTGCGAGATACGCACGTTTGCATCTGCCGAAGCGTTTCTGTTTGAATACGAGGAAGATAAGGCGTATGATATTCTTTTGCTTGACGTTGAAATGAAAAACATGAACGGCATTGAACTTGCCAAGCGTATCCGCAAAGACAACAACCGTGCCGAAATCATTTTTATTACTTCACATTTTGAATTCGTTGGTGAAGGCTATGAAGTGGATGCACTCCACTATCTGATCAAGCCGATTTCTGCGGAGAAGCTCACGCAAGTGCTTACTAAAGCCGCTGAAAAGCTCTCAGTCGAACCTCCGTCGGTGGTAATCTCCTGCGAGGGCGAGACCGTCAAACTGTATGAATCGGACATACTTTATGTAGAATCATTTCTGCATTACATTGTCATTCATACGAAAGATAACGAGTACAAGATAAAGGAAAATATGTCTGTGTTTGAAAACAGGGTAAGTGATTACTTTTACCGTATTCATCGTTCCTACTTGGTTTCGCTAAAATACATAACACGAATTTCCCGTACGTCCGTTAGTATCGGCAACACCGAACTTCCTCTTTCAAGGGGAAAGTATGACGATATCAACCGAGCATTTATCCAACATAACTGAGGTAGCCTATGAGAAAGAAAACATATTTGAAGCTGGTTGAATATCAGACTGAGCAATCAGAAAAGCACTTAAACGAGGTGCGAAGTATTCACAAAGAAATGAGAGGTTATAAGCACGATTTTCACCATCATCTTCAAACACTGAAGGGTCAGCTTGAAGCCGGAGAAGTTGATCGTGCGCTTGCATACATAGAGCAGCTTGATAACCAACTGATGAATGTGGATACTCTGCTGAAAACGGGTAATGTATCTCTGGATGCTATTTTGTCCGCAAAGATCGCCCAAGCCAAAGCAGAAAATATTGCTGTGACCGTGAAAGCCAACGTGCCGGATCAGCTAACAATTTCAGACTTGGAATTGAGTATCATCATCGGAAATCTGCTTGACAATGCTATTGAAGCCTGCCGTACAGTAACGGGAGAACAATTTATCCGAATCTTCATTTCTATGAAAGGAAGTATGCTTTATTTTTCCATGCTCAATGCGGCAGGCGAAAAGATGAAAAAGACAGGATCTTTGTTTGCAACCCACAAGGACGGCGTTCACGGTTTCGGTCTGCGCCGTGCTGAAGCAATCCTCGAAGAACACGGCGGATGGGTCAAGTACAACAGCGAGGACGGCGCTTTTACTTCGGAATTTTTGGTGCCTGCTGTAGAGTGATTTGCAATTCGTGCACTGGCAGAAGCATTTAGTGCACGAATTTATTTTCCTCTTCTTTTTTTGATATACTGTAAGCGAAAGGAGTTGATGTGATAATGAAAAAGAAAAAGCCAACACATTCAGTATTTTCAAACTTTGCATGGTCACTGAAAATGCTCTTAAAATATAGTAAGGCGGCTTTCTTTATTACAGCTTTATTTATACCTATCAACATCGGACTTAGGTATCTGGAAATATACCTGCCATCGCTTGTAGTATCAGAGATAACAAACGGTCAAACGCTCACTCATTCCTTGTTGTCGATAGGAATTGTTATGTTACTGATTATGCTTGGAAATATTATTGTTCAAGCATTGGGGCATATCAGAAATTCGACGCTCGGCATATACCGCTACAAAATGACCGCTCTTGTTACAAGGAAACAACTTTCCATGTTCTATCAAACATACGAGCAAAAGGAAGTTCGTGACCTTGCCAACAGAGCAAGTAATGCCACGCAGATGTGGGATGGTGTTCAACCTCTCACTGATATTGTATACAACGGTTTCGGAATGCTTGAGAATCTTTTGGGTTACATACTTTTCGGTTCCGTAATTTCTTTTGCAAGTCCTTGGCTGGTTCCGATACTAACCGTTGCACCTATTGTTAATATTCTTTCCGTAAAAGCTTATAACAAATGGGAATACGCTCATAGAAGCAAGATGACTGATCTGAATCAGAAACTCGGTCATGTCGAAGAACTCCCCGACGATTTCGCAGCGGCAAAGGATATCCGTATTTACAGCATGGCATCCTGGCTCCGTGAATGTTATCGTGATTTGTCCGAACAAAGGGCAAAATGGGATAGAACTACTGTAAAAAAGAGCTTTCTCTCTCGTATCGCTGATTTGGTTGTAATTCTTATTCGTGACGGTGGAGCGTATGCACTTTTAATCCATATGTTCTACAACGGCAAAATCGGTATTGATGAATTTGTTCTCTATTTTGCCGCCATATCTTCTTTTGCCTCTTGGGTGGGCGGTATCATCTCTTGCTGGAATAAAGCGAATACAGTAAGTCTCAAGCTGTGCGATTTCAGAGATTTTGTTGATTATCCGGAATATGATGGAAGCGGAATTGCCAAAGCTGCAGACCATATGAATACTGTGCCGGAAATTGAGTTCAAAAATGTTAGCTTCCGATACGACGGCGCTGAACAGGATACCATTCACGATCTGTCACTTAAAATCAAAAGCGGTGAAAAACTTGCACTTGTTGGTCTCAACGGTGCCGGTAAAACCACTCTTGTAAAACTACTGTGCGGTCTCTACAGACCTACATCCGGCGAAATCTTTTTCAACGGCATTCCACTTTCTGATTTTAAGCGAGAAGACTATTACAAACTGATCTCTCCTGTTTTTCAAGAAATACGAACAGCATTTTTCTCACTTGCTGAAACGGTTTCCGGAAAAAGTACAGCAGAAACAGACTTAGAAAAAGCAGAAACGTGTATGCGTCAAGCCGGGTTGGGCGCAAAGATTGATGCGCTCCCCGATGGTATCCATACGAAGCTAAACAAAAAGGTTCACGAAAACGGAACCGAACTCTCCGGCGGTGAAGCACAAAAACTTATGCTTGCCCGTGCGCTTTACAAAGATGCCCCTCTTTTGATTTTGGACGAGCCTACAGCAGCACTTGATCCTATTGCTGAAAGTAAGATATACAACGAATTTAATGTTATGGCGAAGAATAAGACCTCGTTGTTTATCTCCCATAGACTTGCTTCCACATCATTTTGTGACAGAATTATTCTTCTTGAAAACGGTAACATCACAGAAGAAGGTACACATCAAGAGTTGATGGCGGCAAACGGAACGTACAAAGGCTTATTTGATATACAAAGCTGTTGGTATAAAGAGGACATGGAAGGGGGCGATGACGAATGAAACTAAGAGATCATTTTCAGATTTTCAGACGAGCGGCTAAGTTTACTTTCTCGACAAACAAGAAATACACGGTGTTGTTGATTGTAAACACATTTCTTTCATCAATCATCGGCTATGTTCCGATTTATTTCTCTGCTAAAGTGATTGACTCTCTAATCACAAAAGCGCCTATAGAAACAGTCATTCTATATGTCTCTCTGACGGTTGGTATTGTGTTTGCAGTTAATCTCTTGAACACCTACATTTCTTCTGAAAAAAATGTTGCATACAATGCAATGTGGAGAAAGGAAGATTGGTCATATTCAGAAAAAGCTATGCAGATGGCTTATGAATCGATTGAAAATCCAGAGGTTACAAAACTCCGCTATCGTATCAGACGAGAAAGCCAAACGGGATTTAATCTATTCTTCTTATATCATAACATGGAGCAATTTACAGCGCAGACTACTAAAATAATTGCTTCTATAGCTCTTACGGTATCATTTTTTGCGATTTCCTCCGTGCCAATCGTTTTTAAGCTTTCTATTATGGCAGGATTGGTTATAACACTATTCATCCAGATGTATGCCACCCAAAGAACAAATAATCTGGAACGAGATTTTAACGCATCGTCCGTTGATATGAATATTATATCCGAGCACTTCCTTAACTATATCGAACATTATGAAGCCGGAAAAGATATTCGTCTTTATGGTATGGGGGATTTTCTCAGAGATTCGTATATTACACTTGAAAGGAATTATTACGAACGTGCGCTGAAAAACTCATACAAGAAAGCTGCTTGGACACTCCCTATGACCGTTCTCAATACCGGACTCAAATTTGGCATCTACGCTGTGCTTATTTATGCCGCTTTGAGGGGCGGCATCACGATCGGTTCGATTGCAAAGTATGTAACTTGTATTATGTTGCTTGTTGAGACGCTAATCAATTTTGTCACAACAACCCAACAAGCTCTGTACAACAACCAATATCTAAAACGCTATTTTTCATACTTTGATATTCCTAACAATATGTATCAAGGTTCCTTGACGGTTGAAAAGCGTGATGATAATGAATACTATGTAGAATTCCGAAATGTCAGCTTCAAATATCCCAATACAGAAGCATATGCATTGAGAAATGTAAATCTTAAATTCAAGATTGGAGAAAAGCTTGCAATAGTCGGCATGAACGGTTCCGGAAAGACCACGTTTATAAAACTGCTATGTCGCCTTTATGACCCAACAGAGGGTGAAATTCTGCTGAACGGCGTAAACATTCAAAAGTATGATTATGATGAATATATGTCAGTATTTTCGGTCGTGTTCCAGGATTTCAGCCTATTCTCCTTTAAGATCGGCGAAGTTGTTGCATCAAGCAAAACCTTTGACGAAAACAAGGTACGTGAATGTTTACAGAAAGCAAATTTCGGTGATAGGCTTCATGAAATGCCAGAAGGCGTTCATACGTATCTATACAAGGGCTATGACCAATCCGGCATAGAGATTTCCGGTGGAGAAGCACAGAAAATTGCACTTGCACGTGCTCTTTATAAAGACTCACCGTTTATTCTCTTGGACGAGCCTACTGCTGCACTTGACCCAATTTCTGAATATGAAGTGTACTCGAATTTCAATGCGATTTCGGGAGACAAAACAACAGTCTATATTTCTCACAGATTGGCTTCGTGCCGTTTCTGTAATAAGATTGTGGTATTTGATGATGGAAAAATCGTCCAACACGGTTCACATGAAGAACTTCTTTCTGATGTGAACGGCAAGTACCATGAATTATGGAACGCACAGGCGCAATACTATACAACGTAAAAAATGCCGTTTGCGCTGACTTTTTACTGTCGGTGCAAGCGGCATTACTCCTATAATTAGTCTAAAGGTTTGTATTCGGTTACTGCTTTCAAATATGTTTCGGGATCACCATTCAAAATAAGGTCTGCATATTCAAAAGGAGCATTGTAAATCAGATAGTCAAGCTCTGACCGCTGATACATATTGTCGGCAACCTCGTTCTCCACGGCGATGGTATCAATGGCGATCATGCTGCCATCGGTGAATTTCAGTTCTACACAGCAGTTATCGAAGTTATATTCGCAGGATACAAGGCGTTTCATTGGGTTTTACCTCCAAAATTTGATGTTATGGAAGTAATGTAAGCGTGGGTTTTAGTGTGGTATCTTTAAGTTTGGGAAACCCCGCGTTCCCATTTGGAAACCGTGGTGTCCGAAATGTGCAGTACCTGCGCAAGCGCTTTCTGCGTCATGGCCTTTTCTTTGCGCGCAGCGGCGATGAGCGCGCCGGTCTTTTCATATTGCTTCATGTGCGTTCCTCCGTTCTCCCGGCAAGATGCGTTTGCAGGCGCCTGCATGCCGCGGACTGCTGTATCATAAGCATACGGCACAGCGTCCGGCTTTGGCAATCGACGCTTCGTCAAGCCGCCGGAAACAGGCAAAAAGGGAGCTTTCAGCATATGGAAACGGGCGGAAAACTCCGCCCGCCCGGTTGAAACAAAGATTTGGATGGTCCTGCTTATTTTTCTTTTTTGCGCATCGTGCGGTTGAGCAGGGCAACAAAGCCCCAGATGACGATGATGACAGCGAAAATGCCGACCATGCCCTTGAGCATGATGGGCAGGGTGGTCAGCAGGGTATCGGGATTCCAGGAAAGCATAACAGGCACCTCCTTAAAGCAGGTTTTCGATGAGGGTGATGATGAGGCCGCCCGCGATGACCGAGGCGATCTGGCCGGAAACGTTCGCTCCGGCGGCATGCATCAGGAGGAAATTGTCCGGATCCTCCGCACGGCCCATCTTGTGTACAACGCGGGAAGCCATGGGGAATGCGGAAATGCCGGCTGCGCCGATCATCGGGTTCACCTTGTTCTTCGAGAACAGGTTGAGCAGCTTTGCAAACAGCACGCCGCCCACAGTGTCAAACACAAACGCAACGAGGCCGAGTGCAATGATGAGCAGCGTTTCCGCCGTAACGAACAGCTCCGCTTTCATCTTGAACGCAACGGAGATGCCGAGCAGGAGCGTGATGAGGTTCGCAAGCTCCTTCTGCGCACTCGCGGAAAGGCTTTCCAGCACGCCGCATTCGCGCACGAGGTTGCCAAACATGAGGAAGCCGATGAGCTCTGCGGACTTGGGCGCGATCGTTCCCGCAACGATGGTGACGAAAATGGGGAAGATGATCTTCGTGGCCTTGGTCACGGAGCTCGGCTGATATGGCATGCGGATCATGCGTTCCTTCTTTGTGGTGACGGCACGGATGACCGGAGGCTGCACGATGGGCACGAGCGCCATGTAGGAATAGGCAGCGACCATGATCGGCCCCTGATAGTTGGACTTGAAATAGTTGGCGACGTAGATGGACGTCGGGCCGTCCGCCGCGCCGATGATGGAGATGGAGGCGGCATCCTTCAGATCGAACCCGAAGAGCATGGCGAGGCAGAGCGTAAAGAAGATGCCGAACTGCGCCGCCGCGCCGAACAGAAACATTTTTGGGTTGGAAAGGAGCGGGCCGAAGTCGATCATCGCGCCGATGCCGATGAAGAGCAGCAGCGGGAACAGCTCGCTTGCGATGCCCGCGTTGAACAGGGTTTCGATCGCCTCCGTGTTTACAAACGGGAGGTTCACGAGTATTGCGCCAAAGCCCATGGGGAGCAGGAGCGCAGGCTCCATGTCGCGTTTGATCGCAAGGTAGATGAGCACGAAGCCGACGAGCACCATCAGCCCCTGCTGCCATGTGAAGTTGAGCACATTGCCAAAAAGCTCACCAAAGAGTTCCAAGGCATGATCCTCCTGAAACAAAAAATACTGCGGGGGAAACACGATTTATAAATGCGAAGCCTTCTCCCCCTTTTAGCATGCTCATTGTACCAAAAGCATGCGCTTTGCGCAAGGAGATTCGGCGCAAACAGGCTGAGCAGGCAAAGCCGGGCAAAAGAAAGCTCCCCTCGCCCATGCGGCAGAGAGGAGCTTGCAATGACTGGTTCTGTTATCTGTTGTACTTTTTCTTTTTGCCTGCGGCAATCATTCCGATCACTGCGCTGCCGCTGACGAGCAGCAGGGCGGTCCGGAGGATCATGCTGCTGTTGTCGCCTGTCTGAGGCAGATCCGGATTGCCGGGGACCGGGTCGTTTTCCGCCGGCTCAAACACGGACTTTGTGTAGATGTTGGTGAAGGCCATATCCGCCGCCTGCAGGTTCTCCCAGTCGATGTAATAGTACCCATTGCCGTCGATGGACGCGGGCACGGCATACACGGTATATCCCGATACAGTCGCATCATCGCCCATTGCGTACGCGACGGGGATCTCCTCCATCAGCACTCCCCAGACCGTATCGTCATAGGTCCAGCCCGCTTCGCCAGCGTTTACCTGCTGCACGAACGCGCCCTCGCTGAGCATGAGCCAGAGCGACCGTTCGGTGCCGGTGAAGGTCAGCGTGCCGTCATAGTCGCCCGCGCCGTTCGTGGTGACGGAGCCGGAGACGGTCACGTCCGAAATGTCCGCATCTCCCGCGTTGCTGCCCGCGATTGCGAGGTCAAACGTCGTCTCCCCGGGGGCCACGTTGCCGCCCAGCTTCACCGTGGTGGTGAAGGGTACGGTCAGGGTGATAACCGGTTCCGGCTCCGGCGGCGTGCCGAAGTCGCAGCCTATAGTGATCAGAATCGGCTGACCGTTGCTGGTTTTAATATAACAAATTTCCGGCGTCTTGCCGTTCACGGTGACGGCCGGCGCTTCCTCCAGACCTTTGTTGTCCAGGTCGAGGCGAAGCCGATAGCACATGTCAGCCTTGAACGCTTCATTATCGCGCAAAGGACTTATGTAGTAAGCACCTTCTTCCGTAGGAACAAGAGCCTCCCACTTATAAAACTGAATATCTTCTTTGCTGAAAGTAACGCCCGGGATCGTGGATTCAAAGGAGAGCGTGCAGTCCTCCGGCGTCTTGCCCACCTCGAAGCCCTCAACCGTGACGGCGAGGGTGCCCGCCTCCTCCGCCATGGCCGTGGCAGGGATGAGCGCCAGCACCATGCACAGGCACAGCAGCATGCTTAAAATTCGTTTTTTCATTTTTCTTCCTCCTTAGTGATTGCTTTCGGGTTATATTTCAGAACAAAGAGTTCAAGGGTTTCCTTCAGCACTTCGATCTGGGATTTCAAATAGAACGCATCCTCAAACAGTGCGTAATGTACACAGGCCCGGATCAGGATGAAAATGAGCGGCGTCAGCTTTTCGTAGGGGATACCCAGCTTTGGCTCTAAACTCTTTGCATATTCGGTATATCGTTCATCTACACCCTTAAAAAACTTCTGACCGTATTCCCTGTATTTCGGGTGGGTATAGATCTGATACATAAGTCTATACTTCTTGCCGTGGTTTTTTGCCGTCCAATAGGGTATCTCGTCAATAAACCGCCACAAGTCCTCCACATCGGTGGGGGCTTTCGCCATAAACTCCTCTTCCACCTTGCTCATACAGTATTCGGTGGACTTGACGATAAGGTCGTCGAGATTGTCAAAATACTGATACAGGCTCGCACTGCTGCAGCCGCAGGCTTTTGCAATCGCTTTTACACCGACAGAGGTAAATCCGTTCTCTGCATAGCAGGCGTAGCATTTTTCCATCATTTCATTTTTTTTTGCATTGCGGGCTTCTTCATTCACAGTGCGCAACAGACTCACCCCCTTTTCTCAAAAAATAAATGACCGTTTATATTATATGACATTCTGCTTGCCATGTCAAATGAATTACGCAGTAACCACGGAAGTTACGCAGACTATCCCGGCCTTGTTTCTGCCCTTATAAGCCGCTGACCCTGCGGGCAGGCCGGCGCTTTGGCGCGCTGCTTCGCGCAAATGAAACTTCATACCATAAATGCAAAAAATCCCTTGCCGGGGTTTTTCTCAGCAAGGGATTTCTGTGGTCACTCCCACTCGATCGTTCCCGTGGGCTTCGGCGTGAGGTCATAGAGAACGCGGTTGACGCCTTTTACCTCATGGGTGATGCGCTCGGTAATGTGCTGAAGCAGGGCGAAGGGCACATCCTCCACGGTTGCGGTCATGGCATCCACGGTGTTGACGGCGCGGAGAATGACCGGGTAGGCAAAGGTGCGCGCATTGTTGCTGACGCCGACGGATTTGAAATCCGGCACGACGGTGAAATACTGCCAGACCTTGCCTTCAAGGCCGTTCTTCGCAAACTCTTCCCGCAGGATGGCGTCGGATTCACGGACGGCTTCAAGCCGCTCCCGCGTAATCGCGCCAAGGCAGCGCACGCCGAGGCCGGGGCCGGGGAAGGGCTGGCGGTATACCATGTTGTCCGGCAGGCCGAGCGCCTTGCCTACAACGCGGACTTCGTCCTTGAACAGAAGGCGGAGCGGCTCGACAAGCTCGAACTGCAGATCCTCCGGCAGGCCGCCCACATTGTGATGCGCCTTGACCGGGCCGCTTTCGAGGATGTCCGGGTAGATGGTACCCTGCGCGAGGAACTCGATGCCCTCAAGCTTGCGCGCTTCTTCTTCAAACACGCGGATGAACTCGGCGCCGATGATCTTGCGCTTTTGTTCCGGGTCGCTGACGCCTGCGAGCTTGTCAAGGAAGCGGTCCACCGCATCCACATAGATGAGGTTCGCGTCCATCTCTCCGCGGAACACGGCGATCACCTGCTCCGGTTCGCCCTTGCGCAGAAGGCCGTGGTTCACATGTACGCAGACGAGCTGCTTGCCGATTGCCCTGATGAGCAGCGCGGCGACGACGGATGAATCCACGCCGCCGGAAAGCGCCAGCAGCACTTTTTTGCTGCCGACCTGTTCGCGGATGGCTGCGACCTGCTCCGCGATAAAGGCTTCCGCAAGCGCCGGGGTATTGATGCGCGCCATGGATTCGGGACGTTTGTTGTTCTGCATTTGGTTCCTCCCCAAAATGAAATTGCTTTGTGTGGAAGTATGCTCAGCCGATCACGCCGCGGATGGCGGAAAGGAGTGCGTCGTAGGTTTCATATGCGGGCAGATCGGGGTTATCCGCCTTGATCTGCTCCGTGCTGCGGAACAGGAAGCCGGCCTTGCTGGCCCGGATCATGGCGAGGTCATTGTAGCTGTCCCCGGATGCGATGGTGTCGTACCCGATGGATTGCAGCGCACGCACCGTGGTGAGCTTGGAATTTTCGATGCGCATCTTGAACCCGGTGATTTCCCCGCTGGGGGCGACTTCGAGCGAATTGCAGAAGATCGTGGGCCAGCCCAGCTTTTTCATCAGGGGGGAAGCAAACTCCGTGAACGTGTCGCTGATGATGACGACCTGCGTCATGGAGCGCAGTGCATCAAGAAATTCCTTTGCGCCGGGCAGCGGGTCGATCTTATCAATGGTGGCCTGGATCTCCGCAAGGCCAAGGCCGTGCTCTTTCAGGATGCCGAGCCGCCAGCGCATGAGTTTATCGTAATCGGGCTCCTCCCGCGTAGTGCGCCGAAGCTCCGGGATTTTGCTTGCCTCCGAAAACGCGATCCAGATCTCCGGCACCAGAACGCCTTCCAAATCCAGACATACGATATGCATGATCCATCATCCTCCTGTACGATACTGCTTAAAGCAAAATCATACCCTATTTTGGATGATTATTCAAGATAAAACGGAGACGATCACCGCTTCTTTGCTCTCAGCGCAGCCTTCGGCCTTCGCTGATGACGGCGCGGATGGTGTCCGGATCGTCCGCGTAGATCAGCCGCTCCAGCCGTTCGGCGGGCGTAAGCCGGCGCGAAGGCGGGAACGCAGCGTCGGAGAGCACGACGGCATGGAGCATATCGCCCGCGCGGAAGCCCGGGCCTGCGCCAAAGTACTGCTGTCCGGCGCTCGTCGCAAGGTAGAACGCTTCCGGCACGGTCAGGTATGCTTCATCCTGCCGCTTGCCGCTGTAATAATAGCGCAGCTTGGAGGCGCGGATAGCTTCCCCCGCAGCGTGGAGCATGGAGAGCTTTGCGCCGCCCGCAACGTCCGAGGCGAGCGCAACATGCAGCCCCTCGTTCAGCATTTTGCGCACGGGGGCAACGCCGGAATACAGGTTGGTGTTGGAATCCGGGCTGTGGGCGACCCATACGCCCGCCGTGCGGATCGCGGCGCGCTCACGGGTGTCGCTGTGGACGCAATGCGCCATGATCGTCCCCTGCTTCCAGAGGCCGAACTTGGCGTAGGTCTCCCAGTATTGTGCGCAGTCGGGGTGGAGTTCACGCACCCATTCGATCTCCGCATCGTTTTCCGAAAGGTGGGATTGCACGGGGAGATCGTACTCCGCGGCAAGTGCGCCGAGCCCTTCCATCAGCGCATCCGTGCAGGAAGGGGTGAAGCGCGGCGTCAGGATGGGCTTGATGTGCGGGAAGCGCCCTGCGCATTCTTCGATCCAGCGGCGCGTTTCCGCAAGGGATTCCTCACAGGTTTCGCGCAGGCAATCCGGGCTGTTGCGGTCCATGTTCACCTTGCCCACATAGCCGGTGATGCCCGCCCGTTCGAGCGCATCCATCAGGATCAGCGTTGCTTTCCGGTGCAGCGTGGAAAACATGCACACGCGCGTTGTGCCCCGGCGCACGAGCTCCGCGGCGAGCGCTTCATAGACTGTCCGCGCAAAATCCGCGTCCGCAAAACGCGCTTCCTCTTTGAATGTGTAGGTGTTGAGCCAATCGAGCAGCGGCAGGTCGAACCCCATGCCCATCATGATGTACTGCGGGGCATGCAGATGGAGGTCCGTAAAGGAAGGGATGATCAGGCTGTCCCCAAAATCTTCCAGGGCGGCATTCTGATATTTCCCGGGCAATTCTTCGAAAATTCCCGCGATCCTGCCTCCTTCCGTAACAAGGTAGGCGTGCTCGGCACATTCGAGCGCGCCGAGGTGCGGCGCATGGACGATGGTTCCCCGATAAACGTGAGTTGCAGCGTTTGTCATAGTTGAGCCTCCTTTTTGTTTCGGTAGATCAGATGCCGGGCGCTGCCCGGGCTGTGAAAAATGCTTTGGGTCATGCGCCGGAGGGCGTGTGTGCGCCGGAAAGCGCATGCAGCGCTGCGGCAGTGTCCACATCCGCAAGCTCCAGCGGGTCGTTTACTTCAAACAACAGGAGCGCCTCCGGGTGGCTGCGGATCACCGCGCTGCCGCCCGTGTCGCCGGAAAGCGCGTGCAGCGCGGGAAAAAATGCCTGCGGGAATATGACAGGGTTGCCGCGCCGGGCGTTGTGCCCCAGCGCTACGATATGTTCCGGGTGCGCGCGAAAGAACGCGAGTTCGGCGGAAACGCTCTCCCGCCGGAGCAGCGGCTGATCCGCCACGAGGAACAACAGAGCATCCATGCCCGGCAGCGCATCCATACCAAGGGCGATGGTGCGGCTCACGCCATCCTCCGGGGCGGGATTATACACCGCGGCAAAGCCGCGCGCGTGTGCAGCGGAAAGAATCTCGTCATAATGGGAAACAACGGCCACGCCTTCAAATTCCTCTGCGGGGATGCTTGCAAGCGCGCGCTGGTAGAGAGGCGTTCCTTCAAACGGGAGGAGGAGCTTGTTTTCTCCGAAGCGCCGTGCCGCGCCCGCAGCCATCAGGATGCAGCCGAGCTTCATCTGCATTTCCCGTATCCCTTCCGGGGGAGGTACTGCCCGCGCCCCGGCAGCACGAGGACGCCGTTTTCCACAACGTGTTCACCGTTCAAAAGCACATCCCGCGCACAGCCGCGCACCGCAAACGAGGCAAACGGGGAATTGTCGCAGTTGTGCGCCGTGTTCGTATCCGTGATGCGGCCTGTAAAAGCGGGATCCCAGACGATGAGATCTGCCGCCATGCCCTCCGCGTCTGTGCCGCGCCCGGAAAGGCCGAAGAGCTGCGCCGGCCCGGCAGAAAGAAACTGCACCATCTGCTCCATCGTGATGCGGCCTTCGCAGACGCCATAGGTGTAAAGCAGTTGCCCCCGGTGCTGCACGCCTGCGCCGCCGTTGGGGATCCGCTGAAAATCGTTTCCATGCTCCAACTTCTGCGCCATCGTGAAGGAGCAGTGGTCTGTGCCGATGAAATCGATCTCGCTGCCGGCAAGGGCATCCCAGAGCGCCGCATTGTCCGCCGCCTTGCGCAGCGGGGGAGACATCACGAATTTTGCTCCGTCCGGCGCGGCATAGCATTCGTCTGTCAAAAGCAGGTATTGGGGGCAGGTTTCAAGGTATACTTCCTGCCCGCGGGCCCGGGCGCGCCGCGCCTCCGCGAGCCCTTCCGCCGTGGAAAGGTGCACCACATAAACGGGCGTTTCCGCAAGCTCCGCAATGCGCATGAGCCGCGCTATTGCCTCCGCCTCCACGGGAGCGGGGCGGGAAAGCGGGTGCCCGGCCGGGCCGGTCATCCCGGCAGCTTTTACTTCCGCGATGCGGCGGTTGAGCACATCCCAGTTTTCGCAGTGTACGCCGATGAGCGCGCCTTCGCGTTTGGCGGCCTTGAGCGCGGCGTAGATCGCGCCGTCGTCCACGCGGAGCGCGTCATAGACCATGTAGAGCTTGTAGGAGGTCACGCCCCGGCGCGTCATCTCTGCCATTTCGGCTTCGGTTTGCGCGTTCCATTCGGCAATGGCCATGTGGAACCCGTAATTGCAGGAGCAGCCGCGCGCCTTTTCCTGCCAGGTGTCAAAGGCCTCCATGAGCGTGCCGCCGCGGTCCTGCGTAGCAAAATCGAGCACAGCCGTCGTGCCGCCCAGGATGGCTGCGCGGCCGCCGGTGACGAAGTCGTCCGCCGTGCGCGCGCTGCCGGTGTCAAGGTCGAAGTGGGTGTGGGTGTCGATGAAGCCGGGGAGCACGAAGCAGCCCGCTGCGTCGATGCGCCGGGCATCAGCGCAGGAAAGCCCCGGGCCTACGGCACGGATGCGCCCATCCTGCACGAGCACATCCGCCTGCATGCTGCCGCCTGCGTTCACTACGGTTCCGTTTTGAATGAGTATGTCCATACTGCACAACCCTCCCAAGATCGTTTTCATACTGTTGCTTTGAGGAAATGACAAAAGCGCCCTCATCCGCAGCGCAGAGCATGCGCGGCCAAAGGCGCTCATAGCAGGGCTGTTCGGGCAGCCCGTAGAAACTCCCGCGCCCGGAAGCGCGCTTCGCCCCGCGGGATTATATGAGCTGATGGGATCCAAATCTAATATAAGAAAAGCATACCGCAAATGCGGCGGTTTTGCAAGCCTCGCGGCTTGCTTCTCCGCAGGATTTGTGATATACTGCATCAAACAGAATTTATTATACACTAAATATTTTTGTACTTGTTGAACGATTTTTGCAACGGCAGGGAACCGAAAAAACAGAAAAGGGAGGCGCAGGCATTGAGACAACAGGATCTGATCCGCGCAGCGCTTGAAGGAAAAGCGACGTGCGTCATCAAAAACGCGAACGTAGTGAATGTGTTTACCAACGAGATCATCCATGCGGACGTGGCGCTCTATGAGGACGTCATCATCGGCGTGGGCGAATTCTCCTGCGAGAACGAGATCGATGCCGAAGGCGGGTATCTTGCGCCGGGCTTCATCGATGCGCATGTGCACATCGAATCCTCCATGGTGATTCCCGCCTCGTTTATGAAGGTCATACTGCCGCATGGCACAACGACCATCATCGCCGATCCGCATGAGATCGCAAATGTGGCAGGGGTCGCTGGTGTGCGCGCCATGTATAAAATGACGGATGACCTGCCCCTCCGCGTGCTGTTCATGATGCCCTCCTGCGTGCCGGCGACGCCGTTTGAGCACAGCGGTGCAAAGCTCGTTGCGGAGGATATGGAACAGTTCCTGCGCAAGAGCCGCATCCTGGGCCTCGGCGAGGTGATGGACTACGTTTCCGCCACGAGCGGCACACAGGAAATGCTCGACAAGCTCCGCCTGTTTGACGGGAAGCCCATCGACGGCCACGCGCCGCTCATTTCCGGCCGCACGCTCAACGCCTACCGCGTTGCCGGCCCTTCCACGGATCATGAATGTTCCAATTTTGATGAAGTAAAAGAAAAGCTGCGCACGGGCATGCGCATCCTCATCCGTGTGGGCTCCGCCGCAAAGAGGATCGAGGACATCCTCCGCCGCATTGCGGAAGAGCATCTGCCCACGGAGAACATCCTCTTCTGCACGGATGATAAGCACATCGAGACCATCCGGCAGGAGGGGCATATCAACCACAACGCGCGCCTTGCCGTGGCCTGCGGCATCCCGCCCATCGAGGCGGTGAAGATGGCATCCTACAACGCCGCGCGCGCTTACGGCCTCAAGAACATCGGCGCGATCGCTCCCGGCTACAAGGCGGACATGGTGCTGTTTGAGGATCTCAAGGATTTCCGCGTGAAGCGGGTGTTCACCCGCTTCGGCAAGCCATATGAAGAGGCGGAATACCATATGCCGATTCTGCCGCCGGCGGTGTATGACAGCGTGCACGTTGCCCCCGTGACAGAGGGTTCGCTCTGCCTGCCCGTGCGGGAGAAGATGCCCGTCATCGAGATGGTGCCGGAGCAGCTCATCACAAAGCTCACCTGGCGCAGCGTGAAAAGCGAGCACGGCGCGTTCGTCCCTTCGGACGGGCTGTGCAAGCTCGCCGTGGTGGAACGCCACCATGCAACGGGGAGCATAGGCGTCGGCATCGTGGAAGGATTGAACATCAAAAACGGTGCCATTGCCTCCACTGTAGCGCATGACTCCCACAACCTCGTCGTGGCCGGCGATAACGACCGGGATATGCTCATGGCCATCGAGTCGCTGCGGGAATGCGGCGGCGGCTATTGCGTCGTGAGCCGCGGGATCGTCCTTGCGCGGCTGCCGCTGCCCATCGCGGGGCTGATGACGGATGCACCCGTGGAGGATGTGCTTGCGCGCCAGCAGGCGCTGCTTGACGCGGCGAAGAGCCTTGGCGCGGACGAGCGGACTGACCCGCTCATTGCCCTTTCGTTCCTTGCGCTGCCGGTGATCCCGGATGTGCGGCTGACGGACGAAGGGCTGTTCGATGTAACGAAGATGGAGTTTGTGCAGCAGTAAGGCGCACAGGCCCATGGCAAACCGTTTTTGAAACACTGAAACAGAAAGGGAGGAAAACGCATGAGCGGAACCGTTGGAAAAAGCGAAAAGCGCGTGGATGCGTTCGATAAAGTAACAGGCCGCGCGCGCTATACGGATGACCTCTGCCCGAAGGACGCGCTCGTTGCAAAGGTGCTGCATTCCACGATCGCAAACGGCGTGGTGAAAAAGATCGATACGAGCGCGGCGGAGCAGATCGAAGGTGTGGTGAAGATCGTCACCTGCTTCGATGTGCCGCAGTATAAATTCCCGACGGCAGGGCACCCCTGGTCCACAGACCCACACCATCAGGATGTGGCTGACCGACTGCTCCTCACGAGCCGTGTGCGCTTCTACGGGGATGATGTTGCGGCCGTTGTTGCGGAAAACGAGGTCGCGGCGGCACAGGCGCTGAGAGCCATCCGCGTGGAATACGAGGAATACCCGTTCGTCCTCGATGCCGAAAAGGCCATGGAGCCGGGTGCGCCGCAGCTGCACGAAAACTATCCGAACAACATCCTTGCCCACACGAGCATCGTGAAGGGCGACTATGAGGCGGCGATCCAGGAGCCCGGTCTCATCCGGGTGGAAGGCTGGTATGACACCCCCACCGTGCAGCACTGCCACATTGAAAACCACATCTGCTTTGCGGAGATGGAGGGCGGGCGCATCGTCATCACATCCTCTACGCAGATTCCGCACATCGTGCGGCGCATCGTGGGGCAGGCGCTGGGCATTCCGTGGGGCAATGTGCGCGTCATCAAGCCGTACATCGGCGGCGGCTTCGGCAACAAGCAGGATGCGCTGTATGAGCCGCTCTGCGCTTACCTCACCACGCAGGTGGGCGGCAGGCGCGTAAAGCTCGACGTCAGCCGGGAGGAGACCTTCGTTTCCAATCGTGTGCGCCATGCCATCCGCACGCATATCATCTCCTACGTCCGTCCGGACGGCACCTTTGCCGCCCGAAAAATGGAGTGCTTCTCCAACCAGGGCGCATATGCCTCCCACGGCCATGGCATCGCGGCAAAGGGCATGGGCGCGTTCCCGCAGCTTTACCCGTGCGATAACGTGCAGTGCGATGCTTACACCGTTTTCACCAACCGGCCCGTTGCGGGCGCGATGCGAGGCTACGGCATCCCGCAGGCCATGTTCGCCGGGGAGAGCCACATCGAGGATGTGGCACGCGCGCTCAACATGGATCCACTCCAGTTCCGCCGCAAAAACATGATGCCCGTCGGCTATGTGGACGGCTTCTCGAAGAACGAAAATTACTTCGATTCGCTGAACCAGTGCATCGAAAAGGGCATGGAATATCTCGACTACGAACGCAAGATGGCGGAATACGCAAAGGAGACCGGCCCCGTTCGCCACGGCGTGGGCATGGCGATCTTCTGGTACAACACCGCCGTCTGGCCGATTTCGCTTGAATCCTCCTCCTGCAGGATGGTGCTGAACCAGGATGGCTCCATCCAGCTCCAGATGGGTGAAACGGAGATCGGGCAGGGTGCGGATACGGCCTTTGCGCAGATGGCGGCGGAAACGCTCGGCATCCCGTTCCGGAATGTGCATGTGGTCTCCGCGCAGGATACGGACATCACGCCCTTCGGCCTTGGCGCGTATGCTTCTCGGCAGACGTACATCGGCGGCTTTGCCATCAAGCAGACGGCGCTCATGATGAAGGAGCGCATCCTCAAATACGCCTATGAGCTTACGCGCATGGCGCCCTTTGAGATGGACATCGTCGAGGGAAATATCATCCGCAAGAACGACGGCCGCGTGCTCATGAGCCTCGGAGAACTTGCGACGGAGGCGCTCTACAGCCTTTCCCACAGCGAGCACATCACCGCCGAGAGCACCTACCAGATCAAAACAAACGCCTATTCCTTCGGCTGCTCGTTCGCGGAGGTGGAGGTGGATATCCCGCTGTGCAAGGTGAAGCTCCTCAACATCGTGAATGTGCATGACTGCGGCCGGCTCATCAACCCCGCGCTTGCGGAAGCGCAGGTGCACGGCGGCATGAGCATGGCAATCGGCTATGGGCTTTCCGAGCAGCTGCTCTTTGATGAGAAGACCGGGAAGCCGCTCAACAACAACTTGCTCGACTACAAGCTTTCCACGATGATGGACCATCCGGACATTGCCGCGCGCTTTGTGGAAAATTACGAGCCCACGAGCGCTTACGGCACGAAGGCGCTGGGTGAGCCGCCAGCCTGCCCGGGCGCGCCTGCCATCCGGAACGCTATCCTGAACGCAACGGGCGTTGCCATCAACTGCGCGCCCATCACGCCGCATGTCCTCTTTGCGCGGTTCAAAGAGGAAGGACTGCTCTGAAAGGGGGGAGTGCCAAATGTATGACATCAAAGCATTGTATGAAGCCGAAAGCGTAGCTCACGCAACGGAGCTGCTGCTTGCGCACCCGGAGGCAAAGGTGATCGCAGGCGGGAGCGACGTGCTCATCCAGATGCGCGAGGGCAGGCTTGCCGGCGCAACGCTCGTTTCCATCTACGGGCTTGACGAGCTGCGCGGCGTCACCATGGAGGCGGACGGAACAATCCGCATCGGCTCGCTCACGAGCTTTTCCCACATCACAAAGAGCCCCATCATCGAGGAACACATCCGCGTGCTGGGCGAGGCGGTGGACATGGTGGGCGGCCCGCAGATCCGCAACATCGGCACGATCGGCGGCAACACCTGCAACGGCGTAACGAGCGCGGACTCCGCATCCACCCTTGTGGCGTATGACGCCATCGTGGAGCTTACGGGCGCGGAAGGGAAACGCCTTGTGCCCATCCGGGAGTTCTATATCAAGGCCGGCAAGGTCGACCTTCGCCCCGGCGAGATCGAAACGGCCATCCTTATCCCGAGGGAGAGCTACGAAGGCTGCAAGGGGCATTACATTAAATACGCCATGCGCAACGCCATGGACATTGCCACCTGCGGCTGCTCGGCGAACGTGAAGCTTTCCGCGGATAAAAAGACCATCGAACGCGCGCGCCTTGCCTATGGCGTAGCCGGCCCCGTGCCGATGCGCGCCCCCTCTGCGGAGGCGGCGGCTAATGGGAAGCCCATTTCGGCGGAGACCGTGGAGGCGTTTGCAAAAGCGGCTTTGGACGACGTAAACCCGCGCACCAGCTGGCGCGCGACGAAGGAATTCCGCCTGCACCTCGTGGAAGAGCTTGCGCGGCGCGCGCTCAGCGAGGCGATCCGGCTTTCGGGAGGTGAACTCTGATGCATGAAACGCAGTATAAACTTGTAAAATGCACCATCAACGGCAGGCGCGTTGAAAAAATGGTGGATGTGCGCGCATCGTTGACCGACATGCTACGCAATGACTTCAGCCTCAATTCCGTGAAAAAGGGCTGTGAGGTGGGCGAGTGCGGCGCATGCAACGTGCTCATCGACGGAGAATGTTTCAACTCCTGCATCTACCTTGCCATCTGGGCGGACGGAAAGAACATCCGCACGCTGGAAGGTCTGCTCGGGCCAAACGGCGAGCTTTCGGACATTCAGCAGGCGTTCATCGACGAAACGGCGGTGCAGTGCGGCTTCTGTACGCCGGGCTTCATCATGACGGCCGTGGAGATCCTCGAATCCGGCAAGGAATACACACGGGATGAGCTGCGCAAGCTTCTTTCCGGGCATCTCTGCCGCTGCACGGGCTATGAGAACATCCTGAACGCCGTGGAAAAGACGATGAAGCGCAGGCTTCAGAAGGGTTAAGGCATTCTTAGAAAACCTTAAAAGAAGAGAATTTGCTTTCCTGACAGACAAAACAGCGGCTCCCGTTTCCGGGAGCCGCTGTTGTTATTATGCTTGGTTCCTTGAAAGAGCTGCCTCAGCAGGAGCGCCTTTCCCGGCTGACTGCGAAGAGAGCGACTGCCGCAAGGATGCACAGGAAGGGTACGAAGCTTGCCGCTGCGCCGGTCTGCGGCGGGGCGGGGGAAGGATCGACCGGTGTGGCAGGCTGGAGCTGCGGATTGGAAACGACCGTGCCGCCCGCGGAGATGCCGGAGCCGCCCGGGTTGTCGTTCGGCTGCAGATTGCCTGCGCCGGCCTCGAGCATGGCGAGCGCGGCTTCGATCTCCGCCGGGGAAGCGGCTGCCGCAATGGCCGCCTTCACCTTATCGGCCAGCTCGCTTGCCGAGCCGAACAGGCTCACAGGCTGGTTCTTCAGGAACTCATCCACCTTGGCGTTTGCCGCGGCCTTCAGCTGCGCGAGCCGATCCGGGGAGACGATCTCTGCGGTGTAGGTAACGCCGTTGTTCCGGATCACATACAGGTTTGCCGTGTCGCCTGCTGCAAGCTTTGCCTGGAGGGCTTCGGACAGCGCAAGCGTACCGTCCGCATTCACGGTAATATCATAATAGAACCTGTTCGCCGCAAGCTTCTCGCCTGCCTTTACTTCGCTGGCGAGGGTGTAGGCCACAACGCCGCCGCCGGGCGTGGAGGTCTTACTCGCAACAAAGTCGGTCGGCAGCGCAATGGCCGCGCCGTCCTTTGCAAGGCGGATGGCCGCCGCGTCTACGATCTGCGCGGAAACGGGTACGCGTTCCACGGAGCCGGCTTTCACCTTGCTGCCCACAACGTACATCACGCCGCGGGTGCTTGAGCTGCCATGGGTGCGGATCGCGTTGTCAAGCTCTGCTGCCGTGCAGGTGCCGAGCACATCACCGCCCGCAAGCTCGCTGGTGTCACCGCTGACGCAGACATACCGGAAGGTGACCGTGCCGTCCTCCGCCGTGTCGTAGGCATAGACTACGATCTGGCACTTGCTGCTGGAATTTGTCGTGGGAATCGCGCCGCCGTGGATATACAGGCCTACGATGTTGCCATCCGCAATCGCCTGCTGCACGAGCGTGGGCGTTGTGCCGAACTGAGTGTATGCCTTGTGGCCGAAGAGGCCTGCCTTAAAGATGGTGTATGCCCAGTTGCCCCAGCCGGTGCTGTAATCGTAGCCGTTGAGCGCCACTTCTTCAAAGAGTGCATCGGAGCCGCGGCTGTTGACCATCATGAGCATCATGTTCTCAAAGCGCCAGGAAGCCATGCCGCTTGCGTGGCCGTAAGCGCTCGTGGGGAGAATGTCCACGGAAGCGGACTTCGGGAGCGCATCCGCGGAGGTGCTGCCCGTGTAAACGGCTTCGGTGCTGCTGTAGGAAGATTTCTTGTAGGTGAAGTTCAGGCCGAACACGGTGGGGACGTTGCCCTCATCGTCCGCGCGCAGGATCACGCGGAACTGCACATCCTTTACATTCGCGGTCGCGCTGCTGCCGCGCACCGTGAACATATCCGTGCCCAGCTTCAGATAATCATCCTGTGCGGAGGTGGAAGTGCTCTGGACGCCGGAACCGAATTTGCCCCAGGTGAACCAGTCGCTCCATGCGCCTTCCGCAAGCTCCGCGACTGCGCGCACCTGCAGCTCTACGCTGGAGGCGCCGGGCGTCACGGCGTTGATGGTGGCCATCAGGTATTCCCACGCCCATTCGTTGGAGTAGATGGGCGTCGTGTAAGTGCCGGAGGGTGCGCCGCTCTTCAGCGTGATCTCGCCTGCGCTGCTGCGTGCGGCGGTTTCGGAAAGCATGCCTTCGCCAAGGTTCACATGCACGAGGTTGCCGTCTGTCGCAACGGTGCCGTATTCCTCCTCCGCGCTCAGCGCCTTCTTGCTGACTGCGGAAAGGGTGGCGGTGTAGCGGCGGCCGTTGTTCGCTATGGCATAAACGGTCAGGGTGCGCGTTTCGCCTTCGGGGATGCCGGCCTTATAGAGGGCGTCCGCCGCGTCGAAAACGAGGTTGCCGTCATCGTCCGTCTTGATGCCGGTGTAGAAGAACGTGTTGTTCGCGCTCACCTGGATGCGGTTTTCATACACGATGGAAGCATCGCTTGCCTCGGAGGCCGTCGTCCGGATGCCTTCCACGGTGTAAGCCAGCACGCCGCGGCCGAGCGTCGCGCGTTTGCCGATGGTGAAATCCGTGAGGTCAACGGCAGAGCCGTCCGCCTTCATGGTGTAAACATTTTCTTTTTCCGTGGCGTTCAGCGTCGCCGCAATGCGCTCTACACCCGTCACCGGTGCACCGGATTCCGGAGTGGAGGAAATGCAATACATGAGCTGATTCGTCCAGCAGTTCTTAAGGTATTTCCACTGGTAGCGGTGGAAGCTCGTCGCATCGTTCTTGGAATAAGTGTCGCTCGAAATGAAGTACAGGTGATCATCGTCCATCACACCATCCTCGTATTCATAGCCGATGATCGAGATGAGGTGGCCGCCCGTTCCGCCGTAGGAACCCGGCAGATAAGGATACGAACTGGAGGAGTTCGGGCTGTAACTCACAGAGAGGCCCACGCTGCGGCCGTTGGCAAGTTCCTGCAGCATGATGTCCTTGTTGCCGTACTGTGCGTACGATTCATAGCCGTACAGGCCGGCAGCGGAGGTGCAGAATGCCCAGTTGCCAAAGCCGTAGTTGAAGTCCTGCACGGAAAGGGCAAGTTCTTCCGGAATGAGGTCAAGTTCCGGATTGCGCGCATTGAGCAGCACCGTGATGGTGGAGGGGCTGCAGATGCTGCCGCCGATCTCCGGATCGCGGATAAGCTGGGAATAGGCGGGCGCGGCGTTGAATTTACTTGCCGGGAGCGCCGTCACCGGGGTTTCCGGATATGCTGCGACCACATCGCCGCCCTTGACGGAGAAGGTTATCTGCCGGAGCACGGGGGACTGTACGTCCGCGCTGTCGCGGCGGAGCACGGCACGGAACTGCGCCTTTGTGATGGTGCCGCCGGGGATGTATTCATCTACCGCGTCATCATCGTTGCAGCCGCGCAGGATGGACATGCCATATTTGCCCCAGGAGAACCAATCGTCCCATGCGCCGTCCGTGAAGGCGCGCGCTTCGATTTCTACGCTTGTGCCATCGTAAATAGCGGCGTTCCACGAACCCACCATTTTGTAGAAATCAGCGATGGTGTACACCGCAGAGGTAAACGTGCCCTCCGTTGCGCCTTCGGCAAGCGCAAGCGCGCCGTTGCCGACGCTTGTGGGAACAAGGCCTTCCAACGTGCCCGCGGCAAAGTCCGCAGCCGTTGTGACCTTGATCACGCTCTTGTCCGCAGCTTCGATCACCTATTCGCCTTCGGCAAAAACGGCCGCAGGCACGAGGCAAAGCGCCATCAGCAGGGCAAGGATAAGGGATAACAGCTTTCTTGTTTTCATTTGTGCAAGCAATGCTCCTTCCTTTGTTTTTTAAACCTGTAGCCTGAATAGACTTTCAAGGCAAAATACAACAAAATAGGTTCAAACACGCAGCGTTCGGGTTTAAAATAAAAATATAAACACGGCGGGGCAAGCTGCCCGGCCGGAAAGGAAAGTGCGGTTTTCGGTTCGGTTTTTAATGAATCGGCGCTGTTTTGGGCGCATTCGCTTAAAACAACGATTGTTATAACGATTGTTATATTGATAATTATACCCCATAGTGCAGCATATTGAAAGTGATTTGTTCTATCTCGTTTCTGTTTTTTCTGCAAGATTTATTCACACTCCGGGAAATGACGTTGGCGGCGGATTTAAATTCGGCGACAGCGGATTTTCCTCTTTATTTTTATGCAATAAAGATGTATAATAAAACGAAATGTGCGTTTGCAATGTTTTTATATATAGGAGGCATGGATGCAAAAGGGTTACTTGATTCTGGAAAACGGCCAGGTGTTCCCCGGCGTGCGCTGCGGCGCGCCGAAGAACGCCGTGGGCGAGCTGGTGTTCACCACCGGTATGACGGGGTACCTTGAAACGCTTACCGACCCGAGCTATTACGGGCAGATCGTGATGCAGACCTTCCCGCTCATCGGAAATTACGGCGTGATCCCCGCTGATTTTGAGAGCGCACGCTCCCATGTGCGGGCCTATGTTGCGCGCGAGCTCTGCGCCGATCCTTCCAACTTCCGGGCGGCGGGCGCGCTTTCGGAATGGCTTGCGGCGCAGGGGATACCCTGCCTTACGGGGGTGGACACGCGGCAGCTTACGCGCATTGTGCGCGAACGCGGCGTGATGAACGCGATCCTCTCCACAGAGCCTGTGCTGAGCGACGCGGAGAAGCGCGCCCTGCGCAATTACCGCGTGCGCGAGGCGGTGGAAGCCGTCACCTGCAAAAAGAGCTTTTCCGAGGGGAAGGGCCGCCGCGTGGTGCTCTGCGATTACGGCGCCAAGGCGAATATCCGCCGGGAGCTCGTGAAGCGCGGGTGCGAAGTCATTACCGTGCCGGGGCGTACGCCCGGGGCGGAGATCCTTGCCCTCCGGCCGGATGGCATCATGCTTTCCAACGGCCCGGGCGACCCGGCGGACAACGCGCCGATCATCCGGCAGATCCGCTTCCTGTTCGATTCCGGCGTGCCAATGTTCGGCATCTGCCTTGGCCACCAGATGATGGCCATCGCCTATGGAGGCCGCACCCGCAAAATGAAATACGGCCACCGCGGCGCGAACCAGCCCGTGCAGAACACGCGCACCGGCCGTGTCTACATCACGAGCCAGAACCACGGCTACTGCGTCGTGGGGGAAAGCCTGGGTCTCGGCGCGGAGCTGACCTACATCAACGCCAACGACGGCACCTGTGAAGGCGTCCGCTATGAAGAGTTTCCCGGCTTTTCGGTGCAGTTTCACCCGGAAGCCTGCGGCGGCCCGCTGGATACGGGCTTCCTGTTTGATGAATTTATCGCTCTGATGGAGGAGGTGAACGTCAATGCCGCTCAATCCTGAAATAAAGCGCACGCTCGTCATCGGCTCGGGGCCGATCGTGATCGGCCAGGCCGCGGAGTTTGATTATGCGGGCACGCAGGCCTGCGAGGTGCTCAGGGAAGCGGGGGTGGAGGTGATCCTCGTCAACTCCAACCCGGCTACCATCATGACGGACGGCCACATGGCTGACCATGTTTACATCGAGCCGCTCACGCTGCCCACGCTCCGGCGCATCATCGAAAAGGAACAGCCGGACAGCATCCTGCCCACGCTCGGCGGGCAGACGGGGCTCACGCTCGCCATGCAGCTTGCCAGGGAAGGCTTCCTGGAGGAGCACGGCGTAAAGCTCCTCGGCGCGAAGCCGGATACCATCGACCGGGCGGAGGACCGCCAGCTCTTCAAGGACACGATGGAGGCGATCGGTGAGCCCATCATTCCCTCCGTGGTGACGGAATCCCTTGAAGGCGCGCTCGCCTTCGCTGCCGACATCGGCTACCCCATCATCGTGCGCCCGGCGTTCACGCTCGGCGGAAGCGGCGGCGGCATCGCGGCGGATGAGGTGGAGCTGCGGGAGATCGCGGAGCGCGGGCTCCGCATGTCCCCGATCCACCAGATCCTCGTGGAGCAGTGCATCGCGGGCTGGAAGGAGATCGAGTTCGAGGTCATGCGGGACTCCATGGGCAACTGCATCACCATCTGCTCCATGGAAAACTTCGATCCTGTGGGCGTGCACACGGGCGATTCCATCGTCATCGCGCCCGCTGTCACCCTTGCGGATAAGGAATACCAGATGCTGCGTTCCGCCGCACTCAGGATCATCGATTCCCTCGGCATCGAGGGCGGCTGCAACTGCCAGTTCGCGCTCAACCCGGAAAGCTTTGAATATGCCGTCATCGAGGTCAACCCCCGTGTGAGCCGCTCGAGCGCGCTCGCTTCCAAGGCCACGGGCTACCCGATCGCCAAGGTCGCAGCGAAGATCGCCATCGGCTATACGCTGCCGGAGATCCCGAACGCCGTTACCGGCGGCAAGACCTGCGCCTGCTTTGAACCGGCGCTCGACTATGTCGTCGTCAAAGTCCCCAAGTGGCCGTTCGATAAGTTCGTCTATGCAAAGCGCACGCTCGGCACGCAGATGAAGGCCACGGGCGAGGTCATGGCCATCGGCACCACGTTTGAGGAAGCGCTCATGAAGGCCGTGCGCGGCGCGGAGATCGGCCACATGAGCCTCGGCACGCCTGCACTTGAGGGCCTTTCCCGCGAAGAACTCGCGGAAAAGCTCCATAACTGCGACGACCAGCGCCTCTTTACCGTGTTTGCGGCGCTCAAGGCAGGCATTTCCGTGGAGGAGATCCACGCCGTGACGAAGATTGACGCTTGGTTCCTCCATAAGCTCATGAACCTTGTGCGCATGGAGGCGCGGCTTGCGGGAGAACCGCTGACGGAGGAGCTGTATCGGGAAGCCAAGCGCATGGGCTATCCGGACAAGGTGATCCGGTGCCTTTCCGGGCAGGAGATCAAAACACCGCTCCTCCCGGTTTATAAAATGGTGGATACCTGCGCGGCGGAGTTCCGGGCGGAAACGCCGTATTTCTACGCCGCCTACGCGGAGGAAAACGAGGCTGCGGAGTTCCTTGCCCGCAGGCGCGGCCAGAAAAAGACCATTCTCGTGTTCGGTTCCGGCCCCATCCGCATCGGCCAGGGCATCGAGTTCGATTACGCCTCCGTTCACTGCGTGTGGGCGCTCCGGAAGCGGGGGTATGAAGTCGTCATCGTAAACAATAACCCGGAGACCGTTTCCACGGATTTCGACACTGCGGACAGGCTGTATTTTGAACCGCTCACGCCGGAGGATGTGATGGGCGTGATCGCCACGGAAAAGCCCTATGGCGTGGTCGTGGCCTTCGGCGGGCAGACGGCGATCAAGCTCACGAACTTCCTTTCCGAGCAGGGCGTGCGTATCCTCGGCACCCCGGCGGACAGCATCGACATGGCGGAGGACCGGGAGCGGTTCGATGCGCTTTTGACGGAGCTTGACATCAGGCGCCCGCTCGGCCGCACCGTTATGACCACGGAAGAAGCGCTCGCCGCGGCGGAGGAGCTCGGCTACCCGGTGCTGCTGCGGCCTTCCTATGTGCTCGGCGGGCAGAACATGATCATTGCCTTCCAGCCGGAGGATGTGACGGAATATATGGCGATCATCCTCGCTCAGGGTATCGAGAACCCGATTCTCATCGATCAGTACCTGATGGGGACCGAGCTTGAGGTGGACGCGATCTCCGACGGGGAGAACGTCCTCATCCCGGGCGTGATGGAGCACATCGAGCGGGCAGGCATCCACTCGGGGGATTCCATCGCCGTGTATCCCGCCTGGAACGTGGAGGATGAGATGCTCGAACGCATTGTGGACTGCTCCACGCGCCTTGCCCTTTCGCTTAAAGTGCAGGGGCTTGTAAACATCCAGTACCTCATTTACAGCGGCGAGCTTTATGTGATCGAAGTCAACCCGCGCTCTTCGCGCACGATCCCCTATATCAGCAAGGTTACCGGTGTGCCGATGGTGGATCTTGCCACGCGGGCGATGCTTGGCGAAACGCTGCCCGCGATGGGCTTTGGCACGGGGCTTTACCCGATCCCGCCGTATGTGGCGGTGAAGGTGCCGGTGTTCTCCTTTGAAAAGCTTGCGGATGTGGATACGCTCCTCGGGCCGGAGATGAAATCCACCGGCGAGGTGCTCGGCGTGGCAGGGACGCTCTCCGAGGCGCTCTATAAGGGCCTTGTGGCCGCAGGATATGAGATGGACCGCCGCGGCGGCGTGCTCTTCAGCGTAAAACGCACGGACCGGCGGGAGATCTATGACACCGCAAAGCGCTTCCTGCATCTTGGCTGCACGCTGTATGCCACGCCCGGCAATGCCCGCGCGCTCCGCAGCGCCGGCCTTCCGGTCACGGAGGTGCAGAAGCTTTCCACCGGGGATGACACCATCCTCCGCCTGATGGATGAGGGGAAGATCGCCTATGTGGTCTCCACTTCCTCCAAGGGGCGTATCCCCACCCGGGACAGCGTGCGCATCCGCCGCAAGGCCGTGGAAAAGAGCATCCCGTGCCTTACGGCCATCGACACCGCGAACGCCCTTGCGGACAGCATGGAAAGCCGCTACAACCAGCATAACACGGAGCTTGTGGATCTCAACCACCGCCGCAGGCACCGGGAGCGGCTGCGCTTTTCCAAGATGCAGGCCTGCGGCAACGATTATCTCTGCTTCGATTGCCGCCGCCAGCGCATCGATAACCCCGCCGGCCTTGCCGTGCGCCTGAGCGAACGGTATTTTGGCATCGGCGCGGAGGGCGTTTGCCTGCTGTTCCCCTCGGAGAAGGCGGATTTCCGCATGGTCGTGTATAATCTCGACGGCACCATTGCGGCGCTGGGAGGCAACGCAATCAGCTGCCTTGCCAAATATGCTTACGATAAAGGCATCGTGCCGCCGGAGCGGCTGACCGTTTCCGTGGAGACAACGGGCGGCGTGCGCGCGGTGCGCCTCTTTAAACGCAACGGCATCGTGCGCGCGGCGGAGGTGGAGATGGGGCAGGCCCGGTTTGAATCGGTAGCCGTACCCGTGGAGCTGCCTATGCCACGCGTGGTGGATTACCCGGTGGCGCTCGGCCGGGGCTACCGCATCACCTGTGTGAATGTGGGCAACCCGCATGCCGTGGCCTTCGTGGAGGATGTGGACACATTGGACATCGCTGCGGAAGGGCCGCAGCTGGAAAATGCCTCCATCTTCCCGGAACGCGCAAACGCGGAGTTTGTGCGCACACTGGATGAGACCACGCTGCGCATGCGCGTCTGGGAGCGGGGTAACGGTGAAACATGGGCCTGCGGCACGGGCGCGTGTGCGGCCGTTGCTGCGGCGGTGGAAAACGGGCTTTGCGCGCAGAATACGGACATTGCCGTAAAAGTCCCGGGCGGTGTGCTTTCCGTGCGCTATTGCCCGGACGGTATGCTCCGCATGCGTACCGAGGTTGACCTTGTGTTTGAAGGCGTTGTGGAATTGTAAACCTGTGGTTTCAAGTTAAACTTGGTGCAGCAAAAGAACCGGCGTTCTGTGGAACGGCCGGTTCTTTTGTTTCACTTTGGTAACTTTGTGTTCCGGCGCAAAGCGCTTTCGGGCGTCTTCCTCCCTTATATGCCGCATCCGGGAGCCCGCGGAAAAGTGCCGCGTCAGGGTCAACCTGCACATGACGTGGAAATCGATGCAAAGCTGCTTATCGAAAACTCCACGTATTTTACCACCTCATAAGCCGCTTTTCGTATTGCAACCCAAAGTTGCGCGATAATTGATGGAGGCAACGGCCAGTTCGTGGTATGATTTCCGCATCGAACCGAAAGGAGACATGCAACATGTCGTTCACTGGCTTTATCCCTATGCTTCTTCCAATGCTTCTGCTCTTTGGCCTCGCAGCAGGTGTTTTTGCTTACCTGCTGGTGCTTATCATCAAGGCTTTGAAGAAATACATCAGTTCCACGGAGGTTCGTGATGAGAAGGCTGAGCTCAGAAAAAGCCTCGGCGAAGTGCTGAAAGCGCATCGCATGGAATGCAACATGACGCAGGAGTTTGTTGCCGAGGTGATCGGCGTGAGCCGGCAGGCCGTTTCAAAGTGGGAAAGCGGCGCGTCCGACCCAAACACATCGAATCTTCTTGCGCTTGCAAAGCTGTATGGCGTTTCCGCGGATGATCTGCTGAAAAAAGTGCGGTAGGACGCTCTGGCTTAATATTCGGCGTTATAGCTACAGAAAATAGAAAGGCGCGTGTTATCGCGCCTTGCCTTATATAAAATCGCTTTTCACATTTGCCGGAATGAACGCGCAGCATTTCTCCACGGTATGAGAGCATATTGGCTTTGCGCTGCAAAACTACCGGAAATAGAAACATCACCCGGTTTGCATAAAACCAGGTGATGTTTTGGTGGAGATAAGGGGACTCGAACCCCTGACTTCTGCATTGCGAACGCAGCGCTCTACCAACTGAGCTATATCCCCATATATTCAGTTTCGCTTCACAGCATGGAATATGATACATCAATCCGCGCAAAATTGCAAGAAGGAATTCTGCTTTTTTTATGTTTCTCTTGCTATTTTGCATGAAAACGCTATAATTAGTTCGGTATAGAACTATTTTTGCGGAGGCCATATATCGTGAATGAACCGGCCGATATGCTGCTTTTCTGGCAGCGCATGGGGAAGTGCTATAAGAACATGGAAGTGGAGGTCTGCGCCAGGCATGGCATCACCCGGATGGAAGCGGACATTCTGCTTTTCCTTGCAAACAACCCTGCTTACGATACCGCAAAGGACATCGTTGCGGTGCGCATGATCGCAAAATCACACGTTTCCGCCTCAGTGGAGTCGCTCATCGCGAAAGGGCTGATCGCCGGTACGCCGGACGCGCAGGACAAGCGCCGCATTCATCTGCGGCCGCTTCCCGCAGCGGAGCCTATCCTCGCGGATGCCCATGCCATGCAGCACGCCTTTTTCGAGCAACTGTTCCATGGGCTGAGCGAAGCGGAATGTGCCGAGTTCAAGCGGTTATTTCTTCATATTTCAAAAAACGTTTAAGGAGACGGATTATATGCAAAACGACAATGCCTTTCTCGGCACGGAAAAGATCGGCAAGCTGCTCTTCCGCCTGGCTTTGCCCGCGGTGACGGCGCAGCTTGTGAACATGCTCTACAACCTTGTGGACCGCATCTACATCGGCCACATCCCGGGGGCCGGCACGCTCGCGCTGACGGGCGTGGGCGTGTGCATGCCGCTCATCATGCTGATCTCTGCATTTGCGGCGCTCGTGAGCATGGGCGCTGCGCCCCGCGCTTCCATCTGCATGGGCGAAGGGGATTATTCTTCGGCAGAACGCATCCTGGGCAACAGCTTTACGCTGCTTCTCATTGTGGCAGCCGTGCTTACGCCCGTGTTTACCGTCTGGCGCGATGAATTGCTGCTTGCTTTCGGCGCAACGGAGAACACGCTCCCGTTTGCAAGCGATTACATGGGAATCTATGCGCTCGGCACGGTATTTGTGCAGCTTGCGCTTGGGCTCAATGCGTTTATCACCGCGCAGGGGTATGCGAAGATCAGCATGTTCACTGTGCTCATCGGCGCAGCCTGTAACATCGCGCTTGATCCTGTGTTTATTTTCGGCTTCAACATGGGCGTGCGCGGCGCCGCGCTTGCCACCATCCTTTCGCAGGCCATCTCCGCCGCGTGGGTGGTTGTGTTCCTGCTCGGGAAACGCACCACACTGCGCATTAAAATGGAAAACATGCGCCTTGTGCCAAAGCTTATCCTGCCCTGCGTGGCGCTCGGCCTCGCGCCGTTCATCATGCAGTCCACGGAAAGCGTGCTGAATATCTGCTTCAACACCTCCCTGCGCAACTATGGCGGCGACCTTGCCGTGGGCGCAATGACGATCCTCCTGAGCGTCATGCAGCTTGCCATGCTGCCTCTGCAGGGGTTGACGCAGGGGGCGCAGCCCATCATCAGCTTCAATTTCGGCGCGCGAAACCGCGCCCGCGTGAAGGAGGGGTTCACCCTGCTTTTGAAGTGCTGTATGACCTATTCCACTGTGCTTTGGCTCGCCGTGATGATTGTGCCCGAGGTGTTTGCAGGCATGTTCACGCCCGATCCTGCGCTGATTGAATATTCCGCCTGGGCAGCGCGGATCTACATGGCGGTTTCGCTCATCTTCGGCATCCAGATCGCCTGCCAGCAGACGTTCATCGCCATCGGCAACGCGAAGGCCTCGCTGTTCCTTGCCTGCCTGCGCAAGCTGATCCTGCTGATCCCGCTCATCTACATCCTGCCGCAGATCTTTGCGGACAAGGTCATGGCGGTGTATCTTGCGGAGCCTGTGGCTGACATTATCGCCGTGAGCATAACGGCGCTCCTTTTCGCAAAGCAGTTCAAAAAGGCGCTTGCGGAGATGGAAAACTGAGGAGAAAAAAGCGCGGGCGGAATTTTCCACCCGCGCTCTTAGTGTGCATTTGAGCGTTATTGAATATGAATCTCTTTGCCGCAATACCCACAGGGGAATGTGCCTGCCTGCCGGAAGGCTCTGCGTGGCAGCGGCCGGTTGCAGAAGGGGCAGGCCAGTGAAAATGCGCATACTGCTGCGGCAACGAGTGCCGCAAGCAAGGTGCAGATGAGTGCGATCAGGTTATACCTGCTGCTGAACCCCCACAGGGCAAGCTGGATGAGCAGGGCGGCAAGCAGCACATAGCACACTGCGTTGGCGAGCCGGTAAACGAGCAGACGTTTCATGAATGCATACCTCCAATCATCGGAATGTTGCAATGGATAGTTTTGCGGAACCGCATCGGAAAAGTGCGGCGCACTCTTGGGTGATTGCTGGGCCGTTTTTCACATGGGATACTGTATTTTCAGTATATCGGGTATCAATAACGTTTTCAATAAATGGATTTGTATGCGCAAGGGCGGCTGCCCGTGCCACAGGCGCAAGTAGCCTTGAGAAATTCTCGAAAGGGTGGAGATTTCCACTTTTCCGACACTCTAAAAAGAGCGCCGGTCAGGCGCTCTTTGCTGTGTGCTCAGTTCTGCTGCTGAAAAACGGGCGGGCGGGGCGGTTCTGCGGCGCCGTCTGCCATGGAATGGATCATTCTGTAATAGTACTGCATGATGTCCCGGCGGGTGACGATGCCGATGAAGGAACCGAGGTCATCCACCACGGGCACAAAGTTCTGGTTCATGGCCTGCTGCAGCAGATCCTCCAGAGAAGCATTCACGTTCACAGGCGGGTTGTGGCTGCGCTGCATGATGTCGCGCACGTTGAGCCGCTCCTGCGCATGCGTTTCCCATGCGTTTTCTTCCGTGAGCTTCCAAAGAAAGTCGCCCTCGGTTACCGTGCCGACATAACGCCCTTCCCGGTCGATCACGGGGATCGCCGTATAGCCGTAATGCTTCATTTTTTCAAGGCCCTGGCGCACGGTGTTGGTGTCGTATATATAGGCTACACTCAGCTTTGGCTTGAGAAAGAAAAGCACGTTCATCCGAATTCCCTTTCTGCCGGAGCAATCGTTTTCAGGGGAGGGGGAGCTCCTCCTATAGTCATATCATACCATACCTGCCGCGCCCTGTCGTGACACGAATGTAAACTTTGTGGGGCAGGGCGCGCGTTCGCCAAAAGAAGTGCGTTTCCGCGCGGCGTTTATTTGTGGTACAGCTTTTTTGTCTGGTACTGCGGCTCGCAGGTGAGGTTCACACCGAGCTTTTTGAAGGTGGTGCTGTCCACGCCCGAGAGGATCACCGTGGAGTGCGCCTCGCACCCGCGCAGCTTGGGAAGCTGCTGCATGGCAAGCGCCGCCGTGGGGTTTGTCGCCGCGCAGATGGAGAGGGCGATGAGGATCTCGTCCGTATGCAGACGCGGGTTGTGGTTGCCGAGATGGTGGATCTTGAGATCCTGGATCGGCTCGATGATGATGGGCGAGATCAGGTGGATATCGTCCTGAATGTTGCCGAGCGCCTTGAGCGCGTTAAGGAGAAGCGCCGCAGAAGCGCCGAGCAGCGCGGACGTTTTTCCGGTGACGCACCGGCCGTCCGGGAGCTGCATGGCTGCCGCAGGCTGCTCCGTTTCCTCCGCTTTTGCAAGGGCTGCTGCGATCACCGGGCGGTCCGCCTCTGTAATGCCCGCCTGATTCATGAGCAGCTTGATCTTATATACGCCTTCACCGCCTGCAAGGCCCTGCCGCACGGCGCAGCGCTCCGCGTAATAGCGGCGCAGGATCTCCTGGCGGGAGGCTTCGCGGCAGACTTCATCGTCAATGATGCAGTTGCCGGCCATGTTTACGCCCATGTCTGTGGGGGACTGATAGGGGCAGCGGCCGTAGATCTCCTCAAAAATGGCTGCAAGCACGGGGAAGATCTCCACGTCCCGGTTATAGTTGACGGTGGTCGTGCCATAGGCCTCGAGGTGGAACGGGTCGATCATGTTCACATCGTTCAGGTCAGCAGTCGCGGCCTCGTAAGCGAGGTTCACCGGGTGTTTGAGCGGCAGGTTCCAGATGGGGAAGGTTTCGAACTTCGCATAGCCTGCCGCCACGCCGCGCTTGTGTTCGTGGTAAAGCTGGGAAAGGCAGGTGGCCATTTTGCCGCTGCCGGGGCCGGGTGCCGTAACGACCACGAGCGGCCGGGTGGTTTCGATGTATTCGTTTTTGCCGTAGCCCTCGTCGCTGACGATATGCTCCACGTCCGAAGGGTAGCCTGCGATGGGATAGTGCCGGTAGACCGTTACGCCAAGGGCGGCAAGGCGGCTCTGGAAGGCATCTGCGGCGCTCTGGCCGCTATACTGCGTGAGCACAACACTCCCTACATAAAGGCCGATGGCGCGGAACGCGTCGATGAGGCGCAGCACGTCCTGGTCGTAGGTGATGCCGAGGTCGCCGCGCACCTTGTTCTTTTCGATGTCCGCCGCGTTGATGACGATCACGATCTCTGCCTGTTCCTTGAGCTGGAGCAGCATCTTCACCTTGCTGTCCGGCGCAAAACCGGGCAGCACGCGCGCGGCGTGGTAATCGTCGAACAGCTTGCCGCCGAACTCAAGGTACAGCTTGCCGCCGAACTGGGCGATGCGCTCCCGGATGTGCTCCGACTGCATGGCGAGATACTTGCCGTTGTCAAAACCGACGTTCATGGTGGGGGTGTCTCCTTTTTCGCAGGTAAAATTGAAATATGACAAAACGCTTTTGGATGAGCGCCGCATTCCACATATTATGATAATGATTTTTGCGCGCGTTTACAACTCGTTTTTTTGATAAATATTGTGTGCCATGCTATAATTGGATGCAACCATTTTGTGTGAAACAACGTATTAAAGACTGGGAGGGATGCAACTTGCCCGCAAGGGATTTTGAATCCATTTATGCGGACTACTCCCGCATGGTATACTGGGCGGCTTACGGTGTGCTTAAAAACGAAAACGATGCGATGGATGTTTCCCAGAACGTATTCCTGCGCGTGATGAAGCACATGAAGAAGCTTGAGACGATGGAGGATGCGCAGCTCAAAAGCTGGCTTTACCGCGTTGCGGTGAACCTTTGCCTGGATGGCAAACGCAAAGGCAAGCATGAGGTGCTTGCGGAGGAGCTGCCGGAAATGCCCATCTCCGATCCCGGCGCGCTGCCTGAGGCGGCGGCGCTCGATGCGGAGACCCGCGCGGAGATCCGCCATGCGCTGGAACAGCTGCCGGACATCTACCGGGAGACGGTGACGCTGCATTTCTTTTCCGAACTTCGCTATGAGGAGATCGCGCAGCTCATGGGCGTGAGCGAAGGGACGGTTAAATCAAGAATGTCCAGGGCAAAGGAGCGCCTTTGTGCCCTGCTGAAGGGAGGTGTGCTGCATGGCTGATAAATTCGATGCGCTGATGAAAACCGTTGCGGACGAAGCGGACGCAAAGGTGGATTATGTTGCCATGCGCGAGGCGATCCTGCAAAAGGCGGCGGCCGAACGGCGCAAGCGCGCGCGGTTTGTGCGCTATGGCGCGATGGCGGCAACGCTTGTGATCCTTGCGGGCGCGGGCACGCTGTTTCTGCACGCAAAGGGTGGCTTTAACGCCAGCATGGACAACTGCGCCTCACCACAGGCTGCAGGTTTTGCTGCGGACAGCGTCAAGGCGGAAGAGCCGGAATGCGCCCCTGCCGAGAATGCCTCGGAGCCTGCTCCGGAGCCCGTGCCGGAAAGCACGGACAGAGCAGCGGCTCCAGGAGAAGCGGCAAATATAGTGGGGGGCACTTTTGAATCTGCGACGGATGACCCGCCGCGCTGCAGCCCTTCGGGCGCCGCGGAGGAACCGGCCCGCGCCATGAATACGGAAGAACTCGTCGCCCTCTGCCGCGCTGCGGAGGAAAACGAAAGCGCTTCCAATGCGGCGCTTGCCGCGTTCGAGTGGCTGTATGTTCCCGCAAAGGCTGTGGAGGGCTATCGCCTGCTCGACATTGCGGCGGATGCTTCCGGCATCACCTTCACATACAATCGTGCTGCGGCGGAAACCTGGAACGATGAATATTCCATATTCCTCCCGGCGGAAAGCCTTTCCGGCACGCGGGCGGAAACGGATGCCGCAGGCGTGTTCACCCCGGCGGAAACGGATGTGGCCGTTGATACGGCGGGCGCGCTGACCTGGGCACTCGGCAGCGGCAAGGCCGTGCTGACCCCCTGCGCGGGCTGCACGCTTTCGGAGGCGGAGCTTCGGGCGCTCTGCGCGCTCCGCCTGGTGGAGATCGAATAACGGAACGGACTTTGCGGGCCGCCTTCCGGCGGCATTCAGAGTGTCGAAAAAGTGGCTGAACACCACTTTTTTGAGTTTTACAGGTTTTGCCTCTCGCATCAGCTCCCGGGCGGCAAAACCTGCAAAGTACGAAAACCTCCCGGTTTTCATCCGTTCTGACGCACATGTCGTCAGAGCCGGATTGAACATAAGGGGCTGCGGCCCCTTATCACCCCCCGGTTTTTTCGACAGACTGACGGCCGCCTTCCGGCGGCCTTTTCTGTTGGCGCAGGCGCGCCATATCTGCTATAATAAAAGCGCAGAATAAAAGCGCAATACGGAAGTGAATCTACGGAGGAATCCCCATGGGCAGAATGAACCTGCTTTCAAAAATCCATAACGCCGCATCCAACCAGGTGGAAGGCTACTGCATCGTCAAAAGCGTTGCGCAGAAGAGCAACGTGAAGGGCAGCAGCTACCTCGATTTCATCCTCGCGGATGCAGGCGGCGAATGTGCGGCAAAGCTCTGGGACTATGCGCCCGAGCAGCACGGCACCTATGCGGCGAACACCGTCATCAAGGTGCGCGCCACCATCAATCTCTGGAAGGAGGAAGAGCAGCTCAAGATCGACCGCATCCGCAACGTGAAGGCGGATGAAGCGGTGGACATGGCGGAGCTCATACCCTGCGCGCCGTTTGCGCCGGAGGAAATGTTCGAGGAGCTTTACCGCTGCGCGGAGGAGTTCAAGGATGAGGATCTCCGCATGCTCACGCAGTATATCCTGCGCGAAAACAAGGCGGCCATCCTGCGCTTCCCGGCTGCGCTCAAGCTGCACCACGCCATGCGCGGCGGCCTTCTTTACCACACAACGACCATGCTCAAGGCCGCAAAGGCCGTCTGTGCCGTGTACAAGCAGCTTTATCCCACGCTTTCCACGGAGCTCGTGTACGCGGGCATCATCCTGCACGATGTTGCCAAAACGCAGGAGCTTGTCGTGGGCGAGCTTGGGCTTGCGAGCGCCTACAGCGAGAAGGGGCAGCTTCTCGGGCACATCAACATGGGTATGGCTATGGTGGAACGGGCGGCAGCAGAACTGATGACGGATGAGCATACCACCATGCTTTTGCAGCACATGCTGCTTGCGCACCACGGCGTGCCGGAATTTGGTTCGCCGCGCCCGCCGATGTTCCCGGAAGCGGAGATCGTGAGCCAGATCGACGTGCTCGATTCCAAGCTCTTTGAAATGTATGATGCGCTTTCCGGCGTGCCAGTGGGCGGCTTCTCCGAGCGCCAGTGGGCGCTTGACAACCGCCAGCTTTACAAGCACGGGCATGTGTGAACCTGATCCTCAAGCGGATTAGAATAAATTCATCCTTTTTTAATCTTCGCCGCCTTGTAATGGGCGGCGAAATGTTTTACCATACAAAGCATGAATACGAAACCAGTCACAAGAAAAAAGAGACGGCGTGCCCCACGCGCTCGCCGCATTTTCCTGCTGCTGCTTGCGCTGGCGGCGGCAGCATGCCTGTTCTTCGGTACGGAGGCAATTGACCGCGCCGTAAAACGGGCGCAATATGTGCCGCTTACGGCGGAGGAGATCGATTATGCGCTGCTGCGCGGCCGGGAGGCGGAGACGGATGAAACGCGCCTTCAGGTGGCGGAAACAGCAGTGACGCTCGTGGGCAAGGTGCATTATTTCTGGGGCGGCAAGAGCAGCGCCATCGGCGAGGATCCGCGCTGGGGTGAACTCCGGGAGGTCACAAGCGAGGGCAGCGAGAGCACGGGTACGATGAAGCCCTATGGGCTGGATTGCTCCGGCTTTGTAGCATGGTGCTTCATCCAGCAGGGGCTTTCCGCCGCCGAGGTGGAGCAGCAGGTTGGTATGGGCACATGGACGCAGTGGGACAGGACGAAGGAGATTGCCTGGAAAGACCTGCGGGTGGGGGATTTTGTGTTCCAGAACGCGTATCCTACGAACAAGGGAAACCATATCGGCATCTGCATTGGCTTTGATGACGCGGGAAAGCCTGTGTTCGCGCACTGCGCTGCCGGGTTTGACAATGTGGTCGTGACGCGCGCGGGGGATGTGTTCCATTATGCGCGTCGGCCTGATTTTTACGGAGAATAAGGGGGAGAAAACTATGAACGGAAAGAAACTTCTGCGCGCCGCGGCGGTGCTTTTGCTTGTGCTGGCCTGTTCGGCAATGACGGTGGGCTGTATCCACATCAGCATCGGTTCACGCTTTGTTACGCTTACCGGAGACTGCACCACGCTGCGGGAAACGCCGGACGCAAACGAGGTCTATCGCATCGAGATCGACAACATGTCCTTTACGGATTCAAAGAACGTTTCGATCAACATCGCGTACTCCGACACGCCCTATGTTGAAGCGGTGGTGAGTGAGGATCTGCTCGATTACGGCTTTGCCATCACCATGAAAAACGGCGTGCTCCGCGTTGCGCCGAACAAGCATCTCGAGATCAAAACGGATTGCTTTGAACTGACCATCCATGCGCGGTTTGACGAGGTCGAGCTTTCCGGCGGCTATGATGTTACCGTGGATGCGGACGGTGCGGAAACGCTTTCGCTCCGCGTGAGCGGCGCGGCGGATGGCCGGATCGACAACCTGCATGTGCGCGATTTTGAAGCGAAGGTTTCCGGCGCAGGTTCGTTTGCGCTCTCGGGCGAGGCGGAGAAGGCGACGATCCACATTTCAGGCGCGGGAGACATCGAAGCCGCGGGGCTTGTCTGTGGTGCGCTCGATGCGAAGATCTCCGGCGCGGGGGACATGACCGTATCCGTTCTGGACGCGCTTGATGCGAAGATCTCCGGCGTGGGCAGCATCGCGTATTATGGCAGCCCGACGGTCACGCAGTCCGTAAGCGGCCTTGGCACGGTCACCCAACAGGCAGCGAAGCTGCCCGGCGCGTGAGGCTGGGGCAGGAAAAGCGTAAAGAATAAGGACAAAAAAACGAACCGCAGTATAAATGAGCTGCGGTTCGTTTGCGTTTGCTGAAAAGCTGTCAGGCCTTTCTCGGGAGCATTAACGCTTCGCCATCGGCAACGACTTCGCCTGCCGAATTGCGGCAGGTCGTTTTGCAGATGACGCGGTTGCGCTCTGCAAGGATCTCCTTGACCTCCACCTCTGTGGTGATGGTCTCGCCTGCGCCGTCAAAGAAAACGGGCGCGCGGAAGTTGATGGTCTGGCTGGCATAGACTGCGCCTTCCCCGGGGAGGTACTGGCCGAGCACCTTGGAGATGAACCCGGCGAGGATCATTCCATGGGAGATGTTCTTGCCAAACTTCGTCTTTGCCGCGTATTCGGGGTCGAGGTGGATGGGGTTATGGTCGCCCGTTACCTGGGCGAACGCTTCCACCACTTCCCTGGTGATCGTGTCCTGCACGGCGTATTTCTGGCCAACGTAGAGGTCGCGAATGGTGTAGCTGTTCATGCGCATGCTCCTTTAGTGCATGTAAAGACCGCCGTTGACGCTGATGGTCTCGCCGGTGATGTAGCGGGATTCATCCTTCGCAAGGAAGAGGATGACGTTCGCAACGTCTTCGGGCGTGCCCATGGAGCCGAAGGGGATCTTTGCGTTGATCTTCGCCATGGCTTCTTCCGGGATGGCTGCGGTCATCTCAGTGGCGATGAAACCAGGAGCGACTGCGTTCACGGTGATGCCATACCGGATGAGTTCGAGCGCGAGGGACTTCGTGAAGCCGATCAGGCCGGCTTTGCTGGCGGAATAGTTCGCCTGGCCGAAGTTGCCCATCAGGCCGATGACGGAAGAAACGTTGATGATCCGGCCGCTCTTCTGCGCGATCATGCCGGGCATGACGGCCTTGCAGGTGTTGAAAGCGCCGGTGAGGTTGGTCGCGATGACCTCATCCCACTGTTCCTTCTGCATCTTCTTCATGGTCGTATCCCGGGTGATGCCGGCATTGTTTACGAGGACATCGATCCGGCCATGCTTCTCAAGGATTGCCGCGATCCCGGCGTTTACGCTTTCAGGATCGGAGATATCCATCTTGACATGCTCGAATTTGCCTTCATACGGCTTGAATGCATCGCTGAGAGTCGGGACGTTTCTGCTGGTGATGATGACATAAGCGTCACCCTGCTTGAGGAAGTCGAGCGCAGTCTGTGCGCCGATGCCTTTTGTTCCGCCAGTAACCACTACGATTTTCATTGCTCTGCACTTCTTTCCGCGGGTATTCTGCCCGCAAATTCATTTTTATTTATATTGCAATTCAGGTATTGCAATTCAGGGTTCCATCGGCTTGAGGTCCGGGCTGATGATGAGCGGGGCTTCCGTAGCGGCCTGGATCTCTTCCAACGTGAATTCCGGGTTGTACTCCTTCAGGACGATGCCCTCATCCGTCACATCCATCACGCCCATCTCGGTGATGATGATGTCCACGCACTTGAGCGCCGTGTAGGGCAGTTTGCACTCGTTGAGGATCTTCGGGCGGCCCTTCGCGGTGTGCTCCATGGCCACGATCGTGCGGCGGGTTCCGACGAGCAGGTCCATTGCGCCGCCCATGCCGGGCATACGCTTGCCGGGGATGATCCAGTTGGAGAGGTTGCCGTGCTTATCCACTTCGAGGCCGCCGAGGATGCAGGCGTCCACATGGCCGCCGCGGATCAGGCCGAAGGACATGGCGCTGTCGATGTAGCAGCCGCCCTCCATCAGCGCCGCGGGCATGCCGCTCGCGTTGACGACGTTCATGGGGTCATAATTTTCGTCGGTCAGCTTGCCTGCGCCGAGGATGCCGTTTTCCGTCTGCAGGAACACGGTCACGCCTTCCGGCAGGAAGGAGGGCACGAGAGAGGGAATGCCGATGCCAAGGTTCACGACGTCGCCGTCATGCAGTTCCTGCGCAACGCGTTTTGCGATGAAGCTTTTGATCATTTCCTTATCCATCTTATTTCTCCTTCTTTTCCCTTACAACGATGTAGTCCACAAGGATGCCGGGGGTCACGACGTCTTCCGGCGCGATTTCGCCGACCTCAACGAGGTTGACGGCTTCCACGATGACAAGGTCCGCAGCCATCGCCATGTAGGGGCTGAAGTTGCGGGTCGTGCCCTTGTACCAGACGTTGCCCATCTTGTCTACCTTTTCGCCGCTGATGAGCGCAACATCCGCGCGCAGGGGCTTCATGACGAGATAGTCGCGGCCATCGATGTTCATTTTGCCCTGGGTATAGGGGCTGTCCTCCACGATCGTGCCGACGCCGGTGGGGGTGATGACGCCGCCGAGGCCCATGCCGCCCGCGCGGATCATTTCGGCAAGGGAGCCCTGCGGAACGAGGTCAACCTTGAAGTTGCCCGCCGCCCAGCGCTCGCTCGCTTCGGGATTCGTGCCCATGTGGCTGCCGATATAGCCACTCATTTGGCCGGAATGGATGAGCTTGGCCCAGCCATAATATGCGCTGCCGTCCGGGCCGTCCTGCTTTGCGGAGTCGTTCATGATGCCGGTGATGTTCTGCACGTCGCTCTTTGACATGGCATCGATAACGTCATGCGCGCATCCGCAGGCAACGAAGCCGCCGAACATAACTGTGGAGCCGGAAGGGATCAGCTTTGCAGCTTCTTCCGCCGTAATGATTTTTGCCATACTGTTCCTCCTGAAATAATGTTTTCATAGATTCGCTGCCGCAATATGAGGAAAACGCCGGCGTTTGACCGCTGGAGACCGCTTTAGTATCCTCAAAGAGCACAGCCGGCGGCTGTGCACACAAAAATGGGCAAGAATCCATCTTACCTACCTATAAAAGTATATCACGGGCACTGAATTTGTCAATAAAATCCCGGTTTTTGGGTGCACTTTTCCTGCATACATTTCGGAGATGCCCGGAATGGAAAAAGGCCTGTATGCCTGTATTTTTAAGGCGTGAGAGCAAAACGGAAAACGAAAATGCGGGCGAACACAGTTCGCCCACATTCTTGTCATAAGTAATTATAATGTTTTACACGTTAAAGCGGAACACCACGATGTCGCCGTCCTGCATGACGTATTCTTTTCCTTCGGAGCGGATGAGCCCCTTTTCCTTGCAGGCCTGCATGCTGCCGTGCTCCATGAGTGTATCGTAGGAGACGACCTCCGCCCGGATGAAGCCGCGCTCGAAATCCGTGTGGATCTTGCCCGCGGCCTGCGGCGCTTTCGTGCCGCGCTCGATCGTCCATGCGCGGACCTCCTTGGGACCCGCCGTCAGGTAGCTGATGAGGCCGAGCAGCTTGTAGCATGCTTTCACGAGCTTGTCGAGGCCGCTTTCGCCGATGCCGAGCTCCTCGATGAACGCCTGCTTTTCCTCCGGCGAAAGCTCCGCGATTTCTTCCTCCACCTTGGCGCAGATGGTGAGCGCTTCCGCGCCTTCGGCCTTTGCGGCGGCATAGAGCTTGTCCACGAGCGGGTTCTCCTGGCCGATCTCATCCTCGCTGATGTTGGCAACGTAGATGACGGGCTTCGTCGTAAGCAGGAACATCGCCTTCACGGCCGCCTGCTCATCCTCGTCAAGCTCCATGGTGCGCACGGGCTTGCCCGCTTCGAGGTGCGCCTTGATGCGGTCGCAGAGCGCGGCCTCCGCGAGGAACTGCTTGTCACCGCCCTTTCCGTTTTTGCGCGCCCGTTCCGCGCGGCGCTCGATGGTCTCAAGGTCGGCAAAAATCAGCTCCAGGTTGATCGTCTCCATGTCGCGCACGGGATCGACCGAGCCGTCCACATGCACGATGTTTTCATCTTCAAAGCAGCGCACCACATGCACGATGGCATCCACCTCGCGGATGTGGGAAAGGAACTTGTTGCCGAGGCCTTCGCCTTTGTATGCGCCGCGCACAAGGCCGGCGATATCCACGAATTCGATGGTCGTGGGCGTGAGCTTTTCCGGGTTGTGCATCTTTGCAAGCACGTTGAGCCGCTCGTCCGGCACGGGGACGACGCCCACGTTTGGTTCGATGGTGCAGAACGGGTAATTGGCGGCCTGTGCGCCCGCCTGGGTAATGGCGTTGAACAGCGTGCTCTTGCCAACGTTGGGGAGTCCGACGACGCCGAGCTTCATGGACAGATTCTCCTTTGCAGATCCGGTAAACGGATGATGTTTTTCATAAAGTTATGGTCAATCATTATTATAGGTTCGCGCGCTTCCCTTGTCAAACGGCGGTACAAACGATATACTTAGCATAACCATAACAACATGCGCGGGACATCATGGCTTTGGGCGCGGAGGTGCATATGCGGCAGCGCGTTGCGGATTTTATCGCACAGCATGATCTGCTGCGGGCGGGAGCGTCTGCAGTGGTCGGCGTGAGCGGCGGGGCGGATTCCGTCGCCCTTCTGCACATGCTCGCTGCGCTTGCGCCTTCCATGGGCTTTACAGTCTATGCTGCGCACTTCAACCACGGCATCCGCGGCGCGGCGGCGGATGCGGATGAAGCGTTCGTGCAGCGCCTTTGCGCGCGGTTCGGCGTGCCGCTTTTCTGCGGGCGGGCGGATGTGCCCTCCCTTGCGGAGAGCTGCGGGCAAACGCTGGAGCAGGCTGCCCGCGAGGTGCGCTATGCGTTCCTGGAAGAAGCGCGCACACACTTTGGCGCGGATGTTATCGCCGTTGCGCACCACATGGACGATCAGGCCGAAACGCTGCTGCTGCACCTTGTGCGCGGCGCGGGGCTTGCCGGGCTTGTGGGCATGAAGCCCCGGCGCGGACGGGTGATCCGCCCGCTGCTGCCGCTTCGCCGCAGCGAGATCGAAGCTTATCTTTCGCAGGAGGGACTCTCCTTCCGCACGGATGAAACGAACCTTCTCAGGGATGGTACCCGCAACCGCATCCGGCTGGATGTGCTGCCTTACCTTGCGGAACATGTGAATCCTGCTGTCGTGCCGGCGCTGTACGCTGCATCGGAACTGCTGGCGCAGGATGAGGCATATCTGTGCGAAGCAGCAGGACAGGGGCTTCTCTCGGCGCAGCGGGGCGAAAACGCTTATGACCGGGCGGCGCTTGCGGCGCTCCCTCCGGCGCTGCTGGGGCGGGCGGTGCGCATGGCGCTTGCGGCGGCGGGTGCTGAGAAGGACATCGAACGCACGCATGTAGAACAGGTGATTGCTCTCCTGCAGGGGCGCACAGGCGCGCGGCTGCATCTGCCGGGCGTGGATGTTTGGACGGATTATGCGCTCCTTTGCGTCGGCAGGCTGCCGGAGGAAGCGCCCGAACCGTTTGAGGTTCCGCTCGTGCGCGCGGGGGAAACGTGTACGGAAAAAGGCGTGTTCCTGGCGGAGGAAGTGCCGCCGGAGCGCTTTGTGCGGGATCCCTTCATCGCCTGCTTCGACCTTGATAAGCTGCCCGCGGAGGGGCTCTCCGTGCGCTCCCGCAGGCCGGGGGACCGCTTCTTTCCCCTGAACGCGCCGGGCAGGCGCAAGCTCAAGGAATTCTTCATCGACAGGAAAGTGCCGCGTGCGGAGCGGGAGGTGCCGCTGATCGCCTGCGGGCAGGAGATCCTGTTCGTGCCGGGCTTTTCCGTTGCGGACACGGTGAAGGTGGATGAAAAAACCGCGCGCATCCTGCGCGTGACTTATATTCCCCGCACGGATGCGGAATAAATTCAGTTCCATTTCATTTTCAGGGAGGATTTTATGGCAGAAAAGACCGACATGAACAAAAGCATCAGCAAGGTGCTCGTGAGCGAGGAGCAGCTCCGCGCGCGCATTGCGGAAATGGGCGCGCAGCTTTCGGAGGATTATGAGGGCAAGAACGTGATCCTCGTGTGCATCCTGAAGGGCGCGGTGCATTTCTTCTCCGACCTTTCGCGCGCAATGACCTGCCACATGGAGATGGACTTCATGTCGATCTCAAGCTATGGCAACGGCCGCAAGACCTCCGGCATCGTGCGCATCGCAAAAGATATGGATACGGACATCACCGGCCGGCATGTGCTCATCGTGGAGGACATCATGGACAGCGGCCTGACGCTGAGCTACCTCACGAAGATCCTTTGGGAACGCAAGCCCGCTTCGCTCAAGATCGCCTGCCTGCTGGACAAGCCCTCCCGCCGCGAGTGCGATATTACGCCGGATTACTGCGGCTTCGTCATCCCCAACGAGTTCGTGTTGGGTTACGGCCTCGATTACGATGGCTATTACCGCAACCTGCCCTATGTGGGTGTGTATAAGACGGAGTAACTCTGTGAGACGCAGGGGACGGGGAACCCCCGTCCCTTTTTGAATGCGGTGCCAAAAGATGTAAGGATTGCCCTTCTGCATTTGACGGCAGCGCATATTTGTCAATGCAAAATGTGGATGGGGTATGCCGGCCATCCGAAAGAAATTAGAAAGGCAAGGCGAACATGAAAAAGCTATACCTGATCGGCGGGCCGATGGGCGTAGGCAAAACGGCCGCCTGCCGGGAGCTGAAACGGATGCTGCCGAACAGCGTGTTCCTCGATGGGGACTGGTGCTGGGATGCGAACCCGTTTCAGGTGACGGAGGAAACAAAGACGATGGTGATGGACAACATCTGCCACCTGCTCGGCAATTTTCTCCGCTGCACGGCATATACGCATGTGATCTTCTGCTGGGTGATGCACGAGCAGAGCATCGTGGACGAGATCCTGCGCCGCCTGCCTCTTGCGGACTGCGAAGTGAAGGCGGTGTCCCTTCTTGCCGATGCGCAGACCCTGCGGGCAAGGCTTGCGGAGGATGTCCGGCAGGGGGCGCGCAGGGCGGATGTCATCGAGCGGAGCCTTGCGCGGCTGCCGCTGTATTCGCGCCTGAATACGCTTAAAATCGATACGACAGGGAAAAGCCCCCTGGATGTTGCGGCGGAAATTGCCGCGCTGTAAATCTTCCGGCGTCCATGCAGCGGGTCAGCAGAACCGCTGCTTTAATTTGCGTATGTTTTCCGCAATCGCTTCAATGGTCTTTTCAAATTCGGAATCGCTTTTGCCCGTCGGATCATCCAATCCCCAATCCTCCCTGTGCCGGCACGGAAGATGGGGGCACTGAACATTGCAGCCCATCGTAACAACGATGTCAACGGGGGGAAGCTCCTCCAGCAGTTTTGAATACTGCGTTTTTTCCATGTCGATGCCATACCGGGCTTTCATGATGCGAACGGCATCCCGGTTGATCTCAGGCTTCGTTTCCGTTCCGGCCGAATAGCAGTCAAACACGTCGGAGGCAAGGTGCTTTCCCAGGGCCTCCGCGATCTGGCTGCGGCAGGAATTGTGGACGCAAATGAAGGCAACTTTTAATTTCGGGCGCATGTGGTTCCTTCCTTACGCATTATGCCGGATAAGCGTGCCCGTCGCCGTGGGCGCGGTGAAATCCCGCAGCGTAGAGCCAAGATTTTCCCGCTGTGCGGCGGTCAGGAGGCGCTTGAGGTAGCCGATGTCCGGCGCGCCGACGAGCTGGAACAGCATCTGCGTGACGCGGCCGAGCTCCGGCAGTTCATCAAAGGTGAGGGAAAGCACGCCGTCCGCAAGGGTGAAGCGGAACACGCGGGTATCCGGCGTTTCGATGAGCGAAGCGATCACCGTGAGCTTGATGTGCTCCTCCGTGTGCTCCCATACTGCGCGCGCGCCGATTTTCTGCCATTCGCCGCGCATGGCAATGCGCCCATAGCGCAGAGAACCATCCGCATTGAGCGCGATGCGGTTGCATTCCGCGTATTCATAAAACAGGATATCGAGGCCGTAATCCGTCTTTTCAAAGCGGACCATGTCAGTGCCCATGGTGTAGTTCCCGTGCACGGCCTGAATTGTCAGCGGGAACACGCCGCCCGTGTTGGCGCAAAGGCGGTATTCCCGGCCATGGAGCAGCGCTGCGATCGCGCGGAACTGCGCTTCGTCCGTGCCGAGCGGCTCCTTGAGCGTAGGCGTGAAATGCAGGCCTTTGCAGGTATGCATAAGCGCGGCATGTGCTGCCGCGTCCTCGGGCAGAGGCTCCGGGGATGCGCCCTCAAAGCAGGCGCTGATGTGTTCGGTAAGCGTTCCCTGCGCGAAAAGGTTTGCGCTGCCGCTGAACACGGCCACCACCGCGTCGTATTTCGGGATCATGACTACATACTGCCCGAACGCGCCGTTGAACTGATAGCCGCCCTCGTCGTCGCTCATCCAGATCTGGTAGCCGTAGCCGTGCTTCATTTCGCCGTGCGGCGTTTCGATCTGCCGGCGCGTGGCAGCGTCGGCCCAGGCTTCGCTGAAGATGCGCTTTCCTTCCCACATGCCGCGGTTGAGGTAAAGCTGGCCCAGCTTGGCCGCGTCCTCAAGTGTCAGCGAAAGCCCCCAGCCGCCCTTTTCTACGCCCTGCGGGCAGGTTTCCCACTGGAACCGTTCGATGCCGAGCGGCGCGAACAGCCGCGGGCGGAGGTATTCCACAAGCGTCTGCCCCGTGCGCCGTGCGAGGATGGCCGCAAGCATGTAGGTGTTGAGCGAATTGTATTCAAACGCCGTGCCCGGCTCGAACTTCGGCAGGGATTCGAGAAACATTTTCGCCCAGTTTTCATCGAGCATGGAGCCGATCTCGTTGAAGCGGCAGCCCGTGCTCATCGTGAGCAGGTGGCGCACGGTCATGTTCCGGATGACCTTCGCCTGCGTGGGGCTCACAAGGTCGGAAAAAATGTCCGTGAGCCGTTCGTCGAGGGAGAGCAGCCCCTCATCCACCGCGATGCCAATGGCCGTGCCGGTAACGCTTTTGCTCATGGAATAGAGCATGTGCGGCACATCCAGCCGGTAAGGCGCCCACGCGCCCTCCGCGATGATCTTCCCGTGGCGCATCACGAGCACGGCGTGCGCGGCGATGGAATCCGCCTCTTTGGAAACCGCTTCATAAAACTGCCGTACCGCTTCGGAACGGATCCCCTCAGCCTCCGGCGTGCTGCGGGGCAGCGGCTTCGGGCTCTGTGCCTCCGGCAGCGCGCGCTTCTGCAGCGCATAGCCGTAGGAAGGCACGTTCTTGAGGTCGTGCTTGAGGAATTTCAGCATCAGCTCAATGCTGCGCATCTGAATGGCGATGTCCATATCAATCAAAACGCTCCATGAAAAATATCTTAGCCTGTCTCTTTCATTTTAACATGCTTTCCAAAAACGGCAAAGAGGGCTTGCGCCCTCCCTGCAGGTTACATAAAAGCTTATTTGTCGCAATCGCAGCCGCCTTCGCAGTCGCACTCCTCGGAGAGCAGTTCTTCGACGATCTCGGCGAGCGCGTCCATCTTGTCCTCATCCGCGGGCAGGAACTCTTCCATGTCGCCGTCCACGACGATCTTCATGATGTAGACCTCGGCGGCTTCCTCTTCATTCTCAGCCTCCGCGCTCAGGTCCATCAGCACGGCGTATTCCTGACCTTCGTACTCAAAGTATTCGATTACATCCAGCTCAAACTCGTTGCCTTCTTCATCGGTAAAGGTTACAACGTCTCTTTCTTCCATTTCCATCGGTGTTGACCGCCTTTCCTTCATTTGCCATTGGCCTCTTGATTGTACAATACATTTTGCCTGAGGGCAAGATAAAGTATTCCCGCGTGCGGCGGGGGTTATGCGAGGTCGAACTGGCTGCGGTAAAGCTCTGCGTAAAACCCGCCCTGCCGGAGCAGCGTTTCATGGTTGCCCTGTTCGATGATGTGCCCGTCCTTCATGACGAGGATCACGTCCGCCTCCCGGATGGTGGAGAGCCGGTGCGCGACGATGAAGCTCGTGCGCCCCTGCATCATGCGGGCGAAGGCTTCCTGAATTTTCAGCTCCGTGCGCGTGTCGATGGAGGAGGTTGCCTCGTCGAGAATCAGCATCGGCGGCAGGCAGAGCATGACGCGGGCGATGCAGAGGAGCTGCTTCTGCCCCTGCGAGAGCAGGCCGCCATCCTCGGTGACGACGGTATCATATCCCTCCGGCAGGCGCTTGATAAAACCGTGGGCGTGGGATGCCTTCGCCGCCTCGATGATCTCATCCTCCGCAGCATCCGGCCGGCCGAGCGCGATGTTTTCCCGGATCGTGCCTGCCTTGATCCACGTTTCCTGCAGCACCATGCCGAAGGAGGTGCGCAGGCTCCTGCGCGTAAGGGTGCGGACATCCCGCCCGTCCACGCGGATGGTGCCGCCGTCCACGTCGTAAAAGCGCATGAGCAGGTTGATGAGCGTGGTCTTTCCGCAGCCCGTCGGGCCGACGATCGCAACGCGCATGCCGCGCTTTGCCGCGACGGAAAGGTTCTCGATCAGCGGGCGCGCCGGGTCATAGGAGAAGCTGACGTTTTCAAGCGCCACATCGCCGGAGACATCCGAAAGCGTTTCCGCGTTCGGGGCGTCCGGCTCCTCCGCGGGCGCGTCGATCAGCTCGAACACGCGCGCCGCGCAGGCGAGGGCGTTCTGCAGCTCCGTCACCACGCCGGAGATTTCGTTGAAGGGCTTGGTATACTGGTTGGCGTAGCTCAAAAAGCAGGAGAGGCCGCCCACCGTGATGCCCCCTGCGATGGCGGAAAATGCGCCCGTGACGCCCACCGCCGCGTATACGAGGCCGTTTACAAAGCGGGTGGAAGGGTTCGTGATGGAGGAGAAGAAGATCGCCCGCAGGGAGGCCTTCGAGAGCCGGTCGTTGATCTCGTCAAAGCGGCCGAGCAGGTTCTTTTCCTGGCCGAAGGCCTGCACGACCTTCTGGTTTCCCGCCATTTCTTCGATGAGGGCAGTCTGTTCGCCGCGCGTTTCGGATTGCAGCTTGAACATGGCGTAGGTGCGCTTTGCGATGAACGCCGCCACAAAGAGGGAAACGGGGGTCACGAGCACCACGACAAGCGCGATGCGCCAGTTGAGCGAGAACATGAAGCCGAGCGTCCCCAAGATGGTGATCACGCCGGTGAAAAGCTGCGTGAAGCCCATGAGCAGCCCTTCCGAGAACTGATCCGCATCCGCGATGACGCGGCTTACGAGTTCGCCGTGGGAATGGGCGTCAAGATACCGGAGCGGCAGGTGCTCGATGTGCGCAAACGCCGTGTCGCGCAGGCGCTGCACCGTGCCATAGGCGATGCGGTTGTTGCAGATGGAAAGCAGCCACTGGGCGAGCGCGGTGAGCCCAACGACAGCCGCCATGCGTACAGCGAGCTTTGCTATGGCAGGGAAATCCACCTGCCCGGGCGCGACGACGTGGTCGACCGCATCGCCAACGAGGATGGGGAAATACAGCGTGAGTGCGACGGTGAGCGCCGCAAGCAGCAGGGAAAACGCCACGAGCCACCCATAGGGGCGGATGTAAGCGAGCACGCGGCGGAGCGTGCCGGCCTGTGCCTTGTTGTTCTGCTTCATCGCTTACGCCTCCTTCCCTGCGGGCGCAGCCGCTTCTTTCGGGAATTGTGAATAGTAGATCTCCTGATAAACAGAGCAGCCTTGGAGCAACGCTTCATGCGTGCCGATGCCGGCGACCTGCCCGTCATCGAGCACGATGATTTTGTCTGCGTGGCGGATGGAAGCCGCCCGCTGGGAAACGAGGAACACGGTCGGCCCGCCCTCCATGGCACGGATGGCGCGGCGGAGCTTCGCATCCGTCGCGTAATCGAGCGCGGAGGCGCTGTCGTCGAGGATCAGGATCTCCGGCTTGCGCACGAGCGCCCGGGCGATGGTGAGCCGCTGCTTCTGCCCGCCGGAGAAGTTCCTTCCGTTCTGTTCCACCGGCGCGGAAAGGCCGCCTTCCTTCTGCTCCACGAATTCCTTCGCCTGCGCGCTCGCAAGCGCGTCCCAGAGCGCATCATCTTCCGCGTCGGAGCGGCCCCAGCGCAGGTTTTCGCGGATGGTTCCCTTAAAGAGCACGGCCTTCTGCGGCACGATGCCGATTTTTCCGCGCAGCGCGGCAACGGGCCAATCCTTTACGTCCGTTCCGAACACGCGGACGCTTCCGCGCGTGGCCGGATAAAAGCCGGGGATGAGGTTCACAAGCGAGCTTTTTCCGGAGCCTGTGCCGCCGATCACGCCGATGGTCTCGCCGGGGTAAGCCCGGAAGGAAACGTCCGAAAGCGACTCCGCTCCCGCATTTTCATAGGAAAGGCTCACACCGTCAAATTCAACTGCGGGAACGCCTGCAGGCGCCGCGGGGAGCGGCGCGGAAGCTTTCGCCATGGCGGCGTTGCCGGAGGGCAGGGAGAGCACGGCAGCGACACGGTTTGCGCTCGCGAGCGCGCGGGTGATGGTGATGATGAGGTTCGCAAGCTTGATAAGCTCAACGAGGATCTGCGACATGTAGTTGACAAGCGCTACAAGCTCGCCCTGCGTGATGCGCCCGGCATCCACCTGCAGAGCGCCCGTGTGCAGCAGCACGAGCACGGCGAGGTTGATGATGGCGTAGGTGAGCGGGTTCATCAGGGCGCTGATGCGGCCCACAAAGCGCTGCATGCGGGCAAGCGCGGCGTTCTTTTTGCGAAAGGCCGCCGTCTCTTCCTCCTCCCGGGCAAAGGCGCGCAGCACGCGCGCGCCGGTGAGCGTTTCCCGCGTTTTGCCAAGCACGCCGTCGAGCTCCGCCTGCACCCGGCGGTATTGCGGGATGGTCCAGAGCATCACGCCGAACACGACGAGCGCAAGCAGCGGGATAACCGCGAGGAACACGAGCGCGGACTTCGTATCGATCGTAAATGCCATGGCCATCGCGCCGAACACGATGAACGGCGAGCGCAGCAGGAGCCGGAGCGCCAGATTCACGCCTGTCTGCACCTGGTTGACGTCGCTCGTCATCCGGGTGATGACGGTGGAGGCGCCGAGCATGTCCAGCTGCGTGAAGGAAAGGCTCTCCACCTTTTCAAACAGCGCGTGGCGCAGCCGCCCGGCAAAGCCCACGGCGGCCTTTGCGGAAAAATACTGTGCGGTGATGGAAGCGGCAAGCCCCACGAGGCCGAGCAGCAGCAGCACGCCGCCCATGCGGAGGATATAGCCGCGGTCCGCGCCCGCTACGCCTGTGTCGATGATGGCGGCCATCACGAGCGGTACGAGGAGTTCGAACGAGGCCTCAAGCAGCTTGAACAGCGGCCCGAGCACGCTCTCCTTCCCATACCCTTTCATATAAATCAGCAGTTTCTTCATTGCAGTATCGTCCTTCAATTCCCGGAGCGGGTCGTTTTCCTCCATATACTACCATCCGCACGCGGGGGAGCACAAGGCGCAAATGTGCCACTCCGGCCGCACAGAGTATGCGGAGAGGATTCCCCGCGGCGCAGGATCCATGCACAGCGCGTACAGCAGGATGCGGCGAATCGGGGAGAAATATCATGGGCGGAATGGGAACATGCAGGACGCAATATGGCGGAAACGGAGCCTGCATAGGCAAAACCATCATCGTTTCGGGGCAGTATGACGATCATGGCAGCCGCAGGAGGAAAACGTTTTCATGCGAAGCCTGTATTTGAATAATGCAGAATCGATAACAGTCATATTGATATTGTAATATCAATATTCCAGATTCATATTACCATTCCCCTGCCATGATTGCTAAAATAATATCATACAAAAGAAGAGATCCTAAAAAGGATCCGCGGCGGAATGCCGCACTGCAATAAATCAAATTATTTTATCAGGAGGCTACAGAATATGGCACGGTTTACACTCCCAAGGGATCTTTACCACGGCAAGGATGCGCTTGATGCGCTTAAGACGCTCCAGGGCAAGAAGGCGATCGTCGTGGTCGGCGGCGGCTCCATGAAGCGTTTCGGCTTTCTGGACAAGGTCGTCAACAACCTGAAGGAAGCGGGTATGGAAGTCACGGTGTTTGAAGGCGTTGAGCCCGATCCTTCCGTCGAAACAGTCATGAAGGGCGCGGCGGCAATGCGCGAGTTCCAGCCGGACTGGATCGTTGCCATCGGCGGCGGTTCCCCGATCGATGCGGCGAAGGCCATGTGGGCGTTCTATGAATATCCGGAGACCACCTTCGAGGATCTCTGCATCCCGTTCAACTTCCCGACGCTGCGCACCAAGGCGCACTTCTGCGCCATCCCGTCCACTTCCGGCACGGCAACCGAGGTGACTGCGTTCTCCGTCATCACGGACTATGCAAAGGGCGTCAAGTACCCGCTGGCTGACTTCAACATCACGCCGGACGTGGCCATCGTGGATCCCGCGCTTGCGGAGACCATGCCCAGGAAGCTCACCGCGCACACCGGCATGGACGCCATGACCCACGCGATCGAAGCGTATGTTTCCACGCTCCATTGCGATTATACCGATCCGCTCGCGCTGCATGCCATCGAGATGATCAGCCGCGACCTCGTGCCTTCCTACAACGGCGATATGGAAGCCCGCGACAGGATGCACAACGCCCAGTGCCTTGCCGGCATGGCGTTCTCCAACGCGCTGCTCGGCATCGTGCACTCCATGGCGCATAAGACCGGCGCTGCCTATTCCGGCGGCCACATCGTGCACGGCTGCGCGAACGCCATGTATCTGCCCAAGGTCATTAAATACAACGCGAAGGAGCCCGAGGCCGCGAAGCGTTATGCTGAGATCGCGAAGTTCCTGCATCTTGCCGGCAATACCGATGAGGAGCTCACGGACGCGCTCATCGCTCACATCGAGAACCTGAACAAGCAGCTCGACATCCCCACCTGCATCCGGGATTACGAGGGCGGCATCATCAACGAGGCCGAATTCCTTGAAAAGCTGCCGCAGGTGGCCGAACTTGCCGTCGGCGATGCCTGCACCGGTTCCAACCCCCGCAGCATCGATCCCAAGACCATGGAGAAGCTGCTCAAGTGCTGCTTCTACGATACCAAGGTCGATTTCTGATCTCTTCTTATTGCAGGGCGCCCCGCGAAAGCGGGGCGTTTTGCTTATCGAAAAAGTAGCTGAACGCCACTTTTTCGACAGCTGGAGTGCCCTGCGGCGGTAAATGCATAAGAAAATTATAAACGGATTAGCACTCTTAATGCGAGAGTGCTAAAGTTTGCAATTCCATAACAATTCCTCTCTTTTTCTGAAACAATCCTGTTGTATGATACAGTCATCAAAAGAAAGAAAGGCTTTCGGAACGGGATCCCGAAACGGAATGACCGGAACGGAGGCCGGAAGATAAAGGAAGGCGATTCCCTTGTGTTGGGAAGAAAAGGATGCGCAAAAGGCATGAGGCCGGGCGCATAAAGCAAAAAAGAATTTGAAAGCATAATGAGGGAGTAACGAGGAGGTATGGATTATGTTTGGTATTACACCGTATGAACGCAGGAACAATGCGATGACGTATGATCCCTTTAAGGCGTTTGACAACTTTGAACGGGAGTTCTTCAAAAACGGCATGATGGCCGAGTTTAAGACGGACATTAAGGACAACGGCAAAGAATATGAGCTTTTGGCCGATCTGCCCGGCTTCCGCAAGGAGGACATCAACATCGAGCTTGATGACAACTGCCTGACCATTCAGGCGGAGCGTAGGTTCGAGAATGAAGAGAAGGACAAGAAAGGCAACTATGTGCGGCGCGAGCGCTCCTACGGTTCCTTCAGCAGGAGCTTTGACGTGAGTGGCATCGAGGTTTCCGCCATCAAAGCCAGCTATGAGGACGGCGTCCTGAAGCTGGTGCTGCCCAAGAAACAGGAGATCACGCCCGCTGCAAGGCGGCTCGAGATCGAATAAACCGAAACCGGAATAACCTCTTATCCAACGGGAAATGCCGCGGCGCAACTGCGCCGCGGCATTTTCTGCTGAAAAACGGAACGCTTAATCTCCTGCGCCGATGCGGCGGATGTCGTAGGGCGTGGTCTGATAAACGAAATAGTTGAGCCAGTTGGTGTAAAGCAGGTTCGCATGGGCGCGCCAGGTCATGCGGGGCGGCTGCGTGTCATCGTCGTTCGGGTAGTAGTTCTTTGGCACGGCAATAGGGATCCCCTGCGCCTTGTCCCGCAGATATTCCTTCTCCAGCGTGCGCGCATCGTATTCCGAATGGCCGGTGATGAAAAACTGGTTGCCTGCCTTGGCGGAGATTGCATAGAGCCCGGCCTCCTCGGAGGAGGCAAGGATGTTGAGCTCCGGCACGGCTTCGACATCCTCGCGCAGGATGGTCGTGTGGCGGGAATGGGGCACCATGAATACGTCGTCAAACCCGCGGAACAGGATGGAAGGTTTGTATTCCACCCGGTGCTCGAACACGCCGAAAAGCTTTTCCGGCAGCGGGCGTTTCCGGATGCCGAAGTGATAATAGAGCCCGGCCTGCGCGCCCCAGCAGATATGGAACGTGCTGTGCACATGCGTTTTGGACCATTCCATGATCTCGCACAGCTCATCCCAGTATTCCACTTCTTCAAAGGGCAGCAGCTCCACCGGCGCGCCCGTGATGATCATGCCGTCGAAATTGCGGGAACGCACATCATCGAACGTCTGGTAAAATGCCAGCATGTGCTCCTCCGCCGTGTTGCGGGAAACATGGGTGCGCGTGTGCATGAGCTCGATCTCCACCTGGAGCGGGGAGTTTCCGAGCAGGCGGGAAAGCTGTGTTTCCGTATCGACCTTGGTGGGCATCAGGTTCAGGATGAGCAGCTTCAGCGGGCGGATATCCTGCGTGATGGCGCGTGTTTCGGTCATCACGAAGATGTTTTCTTCCGTGAGCGTCCGGACGGCGGGCAACTCGTTCGGGATCTTGATGGGCATGGGAGAACCGCCTCCTTATGCGCCGCGCAGCGCCTGATCGAGATCCGCGATGAGGTCTTTCGCATCCTCGAGGCCGCAGGAATAACGCACGAGATCCGGGGATACGCCGGCTGCGCAGAGCTCCGCGTCGTTCATTTGCCGGTGTGTGGCGCTTGCCGGGTGCAGGCAGCAGGTGCGCGCATCCGCAACGTGCGTTTCGATGGCTGCGACTTTCAGCCGCTTCATGAAGGCTTCCGCTGCGGGGCGGCCGCCTTTTACGCCGAAGCTCACGACGCCGCACACGCCGTTTGGCAGGTATTTCTCGGCAAGGGTATGGTACTTGTCGTTCGGGAGGCCAGCGAACTTCACCCAGGAAACGTTCGGGTGGCTCTGCAGAAATTCCGCGATGGCCTGGCCGTTTTCGCTGTGGCGCTTCATGCGCACATGCAGGCTTTCAAGGCCCAGGTTGAGCAGGAACGCATTCTGCGGGGATTGGACGGAACCGAAATCCCGCATGAGCTGCGCGGTGGCTTTGGTGATATAGGCGCCGCCTTGGCCGAAGCGCTCGGTATAGGTCACGCCGTGGTAGCTTTCATCCGGCGTGCAGAGGCCGGGGAATTTTTCAGGGTATTTCGTCCAGTCGAAATTGCCGGAATCCACGATGCAGCCGCCTACGCCCGCGCCGTGGCCGTCCATATACTTCGTGGTGGAATGGGTGACGATGTCCGCGCCCCATTCAAATGGGCGGCAGTTGATGGGCGTTGCAAACGTGTTGTCCACGATGAGCGGCACGCCGTGGCGATGTGCCGCCGCAGCAAACTTTTCAATGTCGAGCACGGTGAGCGCCGGGTTTGCAATGGTCTCGCCGAATACGGCCTTCGTGTTCGGGCGGAAGGCTGCGTCGAGCTCCTCTTCGGTGCAGTCCGGCGAAACGAAGGTGAATTCCACGCCCATGCGCTTCATCGTGACGGCGAAGAGGTTATAGGTCCCACCGTAAATGGTGGCGGAGGAGACCACATGGTCGCCGCAGGAGGCGATGTTGAACACGCTGTAAAAGCTCGCGGCCTGGCCGGAGGAAGTCAGCATGGCGGCCGAACCGCCCTCAAGCGCGCAGATCTTTGCGGCTACGGCGTCGCTCGTCGGGTTTTGCAGGCGCGTGTAGAAGTAGCCGTCGGCTTCAAGGTCGAACAGCTTTCCCATGGCCTCGCTGGTGTCATACTTAAAGGTCGTGCTTTGAATGATGGGGATCTGCCGCGGTTCGCCGTTTTTTGGCGTGTAGCCGCCCTGTACGCATATTGTGCCGTGTTTCATAAAAATATCCTCCTGAAGCGCCCAAAGGCGCAGGTTTACACTTTGACGGAATCATATATGATTCGCGGCGGAATGTCAAACGATTCTGGAAAAAGGCTTTTTTGGAGCATCTGCGGGAGGTTCGGGTGGAAACCGGCAAAACGCAGAAATGCCGGATTATGGAAATGAGACGCATAATTATAATTGGATTCTGTGTATCCATGCTGCCGGGCAGGGCGCATGGCAAAATCGTTGACAACATACTATATAAAGATTATTATAACAGCATAACGAAAATGATATAACGATGCAGAGAACAACGAAGGAGAGAGCATACGGTGAACACGCAGCACCTGAAATATGTGGTGGAAGTGGAACGGACGGGTTCCATTACCCAGGCGGCGGACAATCTCTACATGGCACAGCCGAACCTGAGCAAGGCGATCAAGGAGCTGGAGGATACGCTTGGCATCTCCATTTTCCGGCGCACGTCAAAGGGTGTCGTGCCGACGGAAAAGGGGGCGGAATTTCTCGTTTATGCAAAGCGCATTCTGACGCAGCTTGAAAAGGTGGAGGCGCTGAACCTTCCGCGCACGGAGGATCGGCAGAGCTTCAGCGTTTCCGTGCCGCGCGTAAGCTATATCGCAAAGGCGGTCACGCGCTTTGTGGCGTCGCTTGACCCGGAAAAGGAGCTGGATGTGAACGTGCGGGAAACGGGAGCGAAGGAGACCATCGCGCAGGTTGCGGAAGGGCAGTTCAACCTTGGCGTGGTGCGCTACCGCCTGCTGTATGAAAATTATTTCACCCGCGCGCTTGCCGAGCGCGAGCTCAGGAGCGAACCCATCTGGGAGGCGGACTGTTATGTGACCGTATCCGCAAAGCATCCGCTTGCACAGAAGCGCGCCATCCTGCCGGATGACCTTTCCGGCTGCATCGAACTCGTGAACGACGACGCGGATGTGCCGTACCTGCCCGCGCATGAACAGAGGCGGTATCAAACAGGCGGAACGCGCCTTTTGCGGCAGATCTCCATTTATGACCGGGCAAACCAGTTTGAGCTCCTTGAACGGATCCCGAACGCTTATATGTGGGCAACGCCCATCCCGAAGGACATGCTTCTGCGCTACGGCCTTGTGCAGCGGGAAAGCAGGAGCGGGGAAGGCCGCAGCAAGGATGTGCTGATCTACCCTGCCGGGTATGCTATGAGCCCGCTGGAACAGCGCTTTATCAACGAACTGTATGTCGCGCGCAATGAGGTCGCGTTCCCGGGGCGTTAGCAGGGGGCCAAGGGGGAAAGCAACAGGCGTGCGAAAACCGAAAAAATAAAACAATCGCGGCATATCGATAAAAACATATCGATATGCCTGTTTTATATTGACCCTTGCAGGAAGCGTTTGATAAAATCAGGATTGAAAAAAACGGCCTTCCTTGTCACCTTCCGGGGCGGCAGCAGGAAAGACGGCGCGCAAAAAAGACTGCTGTACGGCACATGGCGGTGCGGCGGCTTTTTCCTGTTGGAAGAGCGGGAGGCGCGCGGAGGACGAACGCAACCCATTACAATTAAATTTTAAGGAAAGAGGGACGAAAATGTACCGCATCGTTCAAAAAAAGAACCTCAACCCCACCGTTACGCTCATGGAGATCGAAGCGCCGCTTGTGGCCAAAAAGGCAGAGCCGGGCCAGTTCATCATTCTCCGTGTGGATGCGGCTGGGGAACGCATCCCGCTGACCATCGCGGATTTTGACCGCGAAAAGGGCACCGTGACCATCATCTTCCAGATCGTCGGCGCGACAACTGAGGCGCTCAACCATAAGCAGGAAGGCGAGTTCATTCAGGATTTCGTCGGCCCTCTTGGCGTTGCAACGCATACCGAAGGCCTGAAGAAGGTCTGCATCGTGGGCGGCGGCGTTGGCTGCGCGATCGCACTGCCCATCGCGAAGAAGCTGCATCAGATGGGCTGCGAGGTGACTTCCGTCATCGGCTTCCGTTCGAAGGACCTGCTCATCCTTGAAGACGAGTTCCGCGCTGCGTCCGACAAGCTCTATGTCATGACGGACGATGGTTCCTACGGCCGCCACGGCAACGTCTGCGTGCCGCTGGAGGAGATGTTCGCTGCGGGCGAGACCTTCGACCAGGTCATCACCATCGGGCCGCTGATCATGATGAAATTCGTCGTTGCGGCCGTGAAGCCCACCGGCATCCCCTGCACCGTTTCCATGAACCCGATCATGATCGACGGCACGGGCATGTGCGGCGGCTGCCGCCTCACGCTCAACCGCGACGGCGGGAAGGTCACGAAGTTCGCCTGCGTGGACGGTCCCGATTTCAACGGCTATGAGGTCGATTTTGACGAAGCGATGTCCCGCGGCATGATGTACCGCGATTTTGAGCGCCATGCGCATGAAGAAACCTGCAACCTGTTTGCGAAGGAGGTAAAATAACCATGACGAAGCCGAACATGAGCCTGAAGAAGAACCCGATGCCCTCCCAGGAACCGCAGGTCCGCGCCCACAACTTCAACGAAGTCGCCACGGGCTACACCGAGGAAATGGCGCTGGATGAAGCGCTGCGTTGCCTTTCCTGCAAGAACATGCCCTGCGTTTCCGGCTGCCCCGTGAACATCCACATCCCCGAGTTCATCAGCAAGATCAAGGAAGGCGACTTTGAGGGCGCCTACCAGGTCATCAGCAAGACCTCTTCCCTGCCCGCAGTGTGCGGCCGCGTTTGCCCGCAGGAAACGCAGTGCGAATCCAAGTGCGTGCGCGGCATCAAGGGCGAGCCTGTCGGCATCGGCCGGCTGGAACGCTTCGTTGCGGACTGGCATAACGCCCACAGCGGCGAAACGCCGGAGACCGCTCCCGCGAACGGCCACCGCGTTGCGGTCGTAGGTTCCGGCCCCTCCGGCCTGACCTGCGCCGGCGACCTTGCGAAGAAGGGCTATAAAGTCACCGTGTTTGAGGCGCTCCACACCGCGGGCGGCGTGCTCGTTTACGGCATTCCGGAATTCCGTCTCCCGAAGGCGATCGTCCAGAAGGAAGTCGACGGCCTCATCGCGATGGGCGTCGATGTGGAGACCAACATCGTCATCGGCAAAACGCTCACCATCGACGAGCTGTTCGAGCAGGGCTATGAGGCCGTGTTCGTGGGCTCCGGCGCCGGTCTCCCCAACTTCATGGGCATCCCCGGCGAGGCTTACAAGGGCGTGTACTCCGCAAACGAATTCCTGACCCGCAGCAACCTCATGAAGGCGTACCAGGAGAACCCCGTCACCCCCATCATGAAGGGCGGCAAGGTCGCGGTCGTCGGCGGCGGCAACGTTGCGATGGATGCGGCGCGCACAGCGCTGCGCCTCGGTGCGGAGAAGGTCTACATCGTCTATCGCCGTTCGCTCGAGGAGCTTCCCGCAAGGCGTGAGGAAGTCGAGCATGCTATGGAAGAGGGCATCGAATTCAAACTGCTCAATAACCCGATCGAGATCCTGGGCTACCAGAATCCGGACGATAAGCGCGATCCGAAGAACGGCTTCGTGACCGGCATGAAGTGCATCCGCATGGAGCTTGGCGAGCCCGATGAAAAGGGTCGCCGCCGTCCGGTGCCCGTAGAGGGCAGCGAGTTTACGCTCGATGTGGATACCGTTGTCATCGCCATCGGCACGAGCCCGAACCCGCTCATCAAGTCCACCACGAAGGGGCTTGAAGTCAACCGCAAAGGCGGCATCGTCGTGGAAGAAGCAACGGGCGCAACGAGCCGCGAGGGCGTTTATGCCGGCGGTGATGCCGTGACCGGCGCTGCGACCGTCATTTCCGCGATGGGCGCGGGCAAGGCAGCCGCTGCGGCGATCGATGAATACCTCAAAGGCAGGGAGGCTTAACAGCATGAGCGTGCAGTCCGTTTCCAAGCAAACGCTGCAACGCCTGCCTCAGTATCTGAATTATTTAAGATCCATGCCCCGTACCGGGGCGGCCAACATCTCGGCGACGGCCATCGCCGAGGCGCTGGGGCTTGGCGATGTGCAGGTCCGCAAGGACCTTGCACTCGTCAGCTCCGGCGGTAGGCCCAAGGTAGGGTATGACGCGGACGGCCTGATCGCGGATCTTGAACGCTTCCTCGGCTACGGCGACACAACGAACGCCGTCATCGTGGGGGCGGGGGCTTTGGGCCGCGCACTCCTTGGGTATGGTGGGTTTGCAGCTTACGGCATCGAGATCCTGGCTGCGTTTGACTGTGATACGGCGCTTTGCGGGGAGAAGATCCATGGGAAACCCGTATTCCCCATGGAAAAGCTCGCGGAGTTCTGCAGGCAGATGCAGGCGCGCATCGGCATCATCACCGTGCCGGCCGGAGAGGCTCAGGGTGTGTGCGATGCGCTTGTGAAAAGCGGTGTGCGCGGCGTGTGGAACTTTGCGCCAGCCATGCTTTCCGTGCCGGACAGCGTGCTCGTGCAGAATGAGGATATTGCGGTGTCTTTGGCCGTGCTTTCAAAACGCCTCGCGCAAAAGCTCTAATGTGGGCTCAGGCATGTTTTGCGGGGCGATGCATAGAGTCCTATCCTGATAATTTCCTCCAACAGCTCTGATTTGAATTTCTTTGAAGAGAAAGGGGCTGCATTTTTGTGCGCTGTGTATACAAGGATACACCATGCAGGCACACTATGCATTTTTGGAAGGACCCGTTCAGAATGCCTGAACGGGAAAGAAAAACAGGAAGGGAAAGCAGATCGGAGCCAGCCGTTTTGATTATGTAAATCATTTTGGGCAGGAATGCCGTTTGGAACGGGCCTGCCACCAAGCAATAAGAAGGAGAAAGAAATGAACACCCAAGAACTGTACCAGAAAACCGATGCGATTCTCGCCCGGTACGGCACGGAGGAGCGCAGCATGATCGCTGTGCTGCAGGCCGTGCAGGAGGAGTACGCATACCTTCCCCGTGAAGTGTTCCCCTACCTTTCTGAGAAGATGGGCCTGAGCGAAGCGCATATCTATGGCGTTGCGACGTTCTATGAGAACTTCTCGCTCGAACCCAAGGGCAAGTATGTCATCAAGGTGTGCGACGGCACGGCCTGCCATGTGCGCAAATCCCTGCCGATCCTCGACCGCCTGCGCGAAGAGCTTGGCCTTTCGGCGGGAAAGATCACCACGGATGACCTGAATTTCACCGTGCAGACTGTGGCCTGCCTGGGCGCATGCGGCCTCGCTCCGGCTGTGACCGTAAACGATAAGGTATACCCTGCGATGACGCCGGACAAGGCGTCCGAGTTACTCAAAACGCTGAAGGAGACGCTCTGACATGCTCAAGAACAGACAGGATTTGATCGACCTGCGCGCCGCGTGCTGCGACGCTGCAAAGAAACAGACCCGCAAGATCCTCGTGTGCACCGGCGCAGGCTGTGTTTCCAGCGGTTCGCTGGACATTTATGCGCGCCTTGTGGAGCTGCTGCGCGAGCGCGGCATCCCCTGCGAAGTGGAACTTGCGAAGGACCCGCATGATGAGAGCGTGCGCGTCACCAAGGGCGGCTGCCCCGGTTTCTGCGAGATCGGCCCCCTTGTGCGCATCGATCCCGAAGGCTACCTTTACACCAAGGTGAAGGTTTCCGATTGCGAGGAGATCATCGAAAAGACCATCGTTGCGGGTGAGCTTGTGGAGCGCCTGGCCTATAAGCGGGACGGCAAGGTCTACGCGAAGAAGAATGAGATCCCGTTCTACCAGAAGCAGAAGCGCCTCGTGCTGGAGCATTGCGGCGAGATCGATTCCGATTCCATCTATGAATATCTGAGCGTGGGCGGTTACACCGCGTTTGAAAAAGCGCTTTTCGACATGAGCGCGAATGACATCGTGAACGAGATCAGCGAATCCAACCTGCGCGGCCGCGGGGGCGGAGGATTCCCCACGGGCAAGAAGTGGAGCCAGGTGCAGCGCCAGAAGGCGACGCCGAAGTACGTCGTCTGCAACGGCGACGAGGGCGACCCCGGTGCGTTCATGGATCGTTCCGTCATGGAGGATGACCCGCACCGCATGCTCGAAGGCATGATGATCGCCGGCCTTGCGGTGGGCGCATCGGAAGGCTACATTTACGTCCGCGCGGAATACCCCGTGGCGGTGAAGAAGCTGGGCCGCGCCATCGAACAGGCGACGGAGATCGGCCTCCTCGGCAAGAACATCCTCGGCAGCGGCTTTGATTTCACTATCCGCATCAACCGCGGCGCAGGCGCGTTCGTCTGCGGCGAAGGCAGCGCGCTTACGGCCTCCATCGAGGGCAAGCGCGGCATGCCGCGCGTGAAGCCCCCGCGCACGGTGGAACACGGCCTCTTCAACATGCCTACGGTCCTCAACAACGTGGAAACGTTCGCGAACGTGCCTGCCATCATCGAAAAGGGCGCGGCATGGTATAAATCCATCGGCCCCGAGAACAGCCCCGGCACAAAGGCGTTTGCGCTCACGGGCAACGTCGTGAACACCGGCCTCATCGAAGTGCCGATGGGCACGCCGCTCAAGGAAGTCATCTTCGACATCGGCGGCGGCATCCGCGGCGGTGCGGACTTCAAGGCCGTGCAGATCGGCGGCCCCTCCGGCGGCTGCCTTACCACGGAGCACCTTGACCTCCCGCTCGATTTCGACTCCCTGAAGAAGGTGGGCGCGATGATCGGTTCCGGCGGCCTCGTCGTCATGGACAGCAACACCTGCATGGTGGAAGTCGCGCGCTTCTTCATGAACTTCACGCAGAACGAATCCTGCGGCAAATGCGTGCCGTGCCGCGAAGGCACGAAGCGCATGCTTGAGATCCTCGAGCGCATCGTGGCCGGCAAGGGACGCGATGGCGACATCGAGCTGCTCCTCGAGCTTGCGGACACCATTTCCGCTACGGCGCTTTGCGGCCTCGGCAAGACGGCGGCTTCTCCGGTCGTGAGCACGATCAAGAACTTCCGCTCCGAGTATGAGGCGCACATTTATGAGAAGCGCTGCCCTGCGGGCAACTGCCGCAAGCTCAAGCGCATCACGATCGATCCCACGCTGTGCAAGGGCTGCTCCAAGTGCTCCCGCGGCTGCCCGGTGGGTGCGATCAGCGGCACGCTCAAGCAGCCGTTCGTGATCGACCAGGAGAAGTGCATCAAGTGCGAAGCGTGCGTCGGCACCTGCCCGTTCCACGCCATCAAGGAGGACTAACATGGCCATCGAGAAAAAAGAATTCATGACGATAGACGGTATCCCTGTTGAGATCAATGGGGAAAAGAACCTGCTGGAGCTGATCCGCAAGGTCGGCGTGAAGATGCCCACCTTCTGCTATCATTCCGAGCTTTCGATCTATGGCGCATGCCGCATGTGCATGGTGGAAAACAAGTGGGGTGGCCTTGAAGCCGCGTGCTCCACGCCGCCGAAGGCTGGGATGGAGATCCGCACCAACACGGAGCGTCTGCGCAAGTACCGCAAGATGATCCTCGAGCTGCTGCTTGCGAACCATTGCCGCGACTGCACCACCTGCGACAACAACGGCAGCTGCAAGTTGCAGGACCTTGCAAAGCGCTTTGACATCAACGATGTGCGCTTCCCGAACACCGCGGAAAAGCCGAAGATCGAGGCTTCCTCGGTGAGCATTGTGCGCGACCAGCACAAGTGCATCCTCTGCGGCGACTGCGTGCGTATGTGCAGCGAAGTGCAGAACGTGGGTGCGATCGACTTTGCGCACCGCGGCTCCAGGATGACCATCAGCACCGCGTTCGACATGCCGCTTGCGGAGACCACCTGCGTTGGCTGCGGCCAGTGCGCGCAGGCCTGCCCGACGGGCGCGATCGTTGTGAAGAACAACATTTCGAATGTCTGGAAGATCCTCGATGATCCCACGATCAAAGTTTCCGTGCAGGTCGCGCCGGCAGTGCGCGTGGCGCTCGGCAAGGAGCTTGGCGTGGCTCCGGGCGAGAACGCCATGGGCAAGATCGTGGCTGCGCTCCACAGGATGGGCTTTGACGAGGTATACGACACTTCCACGAGCGCGGACATGACCGTCATCGAGGAAGCCGAGGAGCTGGCACAGCGCCTCGCGGAGGGCAAGGCGGAGATGCCGATGTTCTCCTCCTGCTGCCCGGCATGGGTGCGCTACTGCGAGAACCGCTACCCCGAGCTGATGGAGCATGTTTCCACCTGCAAGTCCCCGATGCAGATGTTCTCTGCGGTTATCCGCGAGAAGGACCGCAATTCGGAGCGCAAGTGCATGCATGTAGCCGTGATGCCCTGCACCGCGAAGAAATTCGAGGCGGTGCGCGATGAGTTCAAGGTGGATGGCAAGCCGGACGTGGACTATGTGCTCACCACACAGGAGCTCGTGCGCATGATCAAGGAAGCGGGCATCCTGTTCCGCGACATCGAGCCCGAAGCGCCCGACATGCCCTTTGGCACGATGACCGGCGCGGGCGTGATCTTCGGTGTGACCGGCGGCGTGACGGAAGCTGTGCTTCGCCGCCTTGCTGCGGACAAGAGCAGCACGACGCTGCGCTCGATCGCTTTCACCGGCGTGCGCGGCATGGAAGGCGTGAAGGAAGCGCATGTGATGGTGGGCGAAAAGGAAGTGCGCATCGGCGTTGTGAGCGGCCTCAGGAATGCTTCCAACCTGATCGAGCGCATCAAGAACGGCGAGCACTTCGACTTTGTGGAAGTGATGGCATGCCCCGGCGGCTGCGTCAACGGCGGCGGCCAGCCGTTTGCTCCTTACACGGATAAGGAAAAGCGCGGCGCAGGGCTCTATGCTGCCGACAGGCTCTGCAGCATCAAGAGCTCCGAGGAGAACCCGTTGATGGCAACGCTCTATGACGGCCTCCTCAAGGGCCGCTCCCATGAGCTGCTGCACGTGCATTATCATCGCAAAGAGAAGTAAACAGACAGAAAAAAGCGGTTTCCCGGCCGGGGAAACCGCTTTTTAAATTGCCGGCTTTTTCTGAGATTTCTCAAGGACAGCCTTATGCGGCGGGCGTCTCCTTTGCCGCGATCATATCGCTGGATTGGCACACGACGATGCAGCGCTGCTTGGAGGTGCCTGCCGTGCGATCGAACTCGCCATAGCAGGTGATGAGCGTGACGCGGCTTTCGCCGGAAAGGTCCATCACCTCATTCGGCACGCCGTCGTAAGGATAGAAATCCACGGACACGGCATAGAAGTATTTCACGGTGCCGTCCTCATATTCGATGGCGATTTCATCACCGGGCTCCATGTCCCACAGCACGGAGAAGCGGCCGATCTTGCCCTTCCAGCTCTTGTGGCCGTTGATGAGCGCGTTGCCCTCCTCGCCGGGCGCAGGGCCGGACTCATACCATGCGGCAAGGTCGGGGTCATCCACCGTATCCATCTGGCCTTTGCGCTCGCCTTCCTCAACGATGCCGACGGGCACGATGTCCGCCATCACCTGCGCTTTTGTGAAGTAAATGCGGGTCGGGATGGGCTTCACATACGGCGTTGGCGACGGTGTTGGCGCAGGCGCTTCGGAAACGCCGGGCGTCTGCGCGGCGGTGGGGGGCGGCACGGGCGTTGCAGTGGGTGCAGGCGTGGCCGGCGGCTCATAAGCACCGGGCAGGAGCACATACTGGCGGATGAGCAGAAGCACGCCGGTGGTCAGGAAGGCCGCACTTAATAAATATAGAAGAATATTGACGTATTTTCGTTTCATGGCATCAGTATAGCATCCTGCCCCATAAAGCGCAAACGCAAGCCGGAATCTTCCGAAATTCTTAACATTTCTGCCGCAAGACGGTTTACAGCGGCACCGCTGCGCGGTACAATTTTTGCAGCATAAGACGAAAGAGGGAAGATGAAGATGAAACGGATTTTGTGCTACGGCGATTCAAACACCTGGGGGTTCATTCCTGGAACGGGTGCGCGCTACCCTGCGGACGTGCGTTGGCCGGGCGTGCTTGCGGCGCTGCTCGGGCGCGGCGTTCACGTTGTGGAAAACGGCATCAACGGCAGGACGACGGCGATCGATGACCCGGGGTATCCCTGCCGGAACGGGAAGGAAGGCCTGGGCTACGCGCTCCTTGCGGAGAAACCCTTTGATCTTGTGATCCTCATGCTTGGCACGAATGATCTGAAGCTTACGGACGCGGCCGGTGCGGCACGCGGTGCGGGGGAGCTGATCGCGCTTTTGCAAGGTGCGAACGAACGTTTCCCGGGCAGGACGCCCGTGTTCCCCGGCAAGCCGGAAATCCTGCTCGTTTCGCCCATTCTCATCGGCGTGAACGCTGAGCCCGAGGGGCAATTCTTTACGCGGGCGGAATCGCTCCGCTTTGCGGCGGGGTATGAAGCCGTGGCGCGCGCGGCAGGCGTGCATTTTCTTGACGCGGCGCGCTATGCGGAGCCTTCCCCCGAAGAGGGGACGCACCTGCTGCCGGAGGGTCATGCAGCGCTTGCGCAGGCCGTGGCGGAAAAAGTGCGCGGGATCTTCGGAAACACGCTGACGGCCTTGTGAAAACGACTGAAACTGTGCTATACTAAATCGTTATAAACACAAGAACAGGTTAGGAGTATCGTATGGATTACCGGATGGAAATCGCATCCCGTTTGTCGGAGCTCTGCAGCCTTGCCGCGGAGGAACTTGCAGGCTATATTGAAATCCCCCCGAACCCGGAGATGGGTGACTACGCGTTCCCCTGCTTCCGGCTTGCAAAGACGCTGCGCAAGGCGCCGCCCGCTATCGCGGCGGACCTTGCGGCGCGGCTCTCATTGCCTGCGGGCATTGACCGGGCGGAGGCTGTGGGCGGATATCTCAACTTCTTTACGGATAAGGCCGGCTATGCCGCGGGCGTGCTTTCCCGCGTGCTTTCGGAGCGGGAGCGTTACGGCGCGTCGGATCTCGGCGGCGGCAAAAACGTGTGCGTGGAGTTTTCTTCCATCAACATCGCAAAGCCGTTCCACATCGGCCATCTGCCCAGCACGGCAATCGGCAATTCGCTCAACCGCATCTATAAATTCCTGGGCTATAACACCATCGCCATCAACCACCTGGGCGATTGGGGCACGCAGTTCGGCAAGATGATCGTCGCCTATAAAAAATGGGGCGAAGGCAAGCCGATCGAGGAATCCAACGTGCGCGAGCTTGTGAAGCTGTATGTCCGCTTCCATGAGGAGGCGGAAAAGGAAGAAGCCGCAAGCGCGGACAAGCATTCTGCGCTCAACGATGAAGCGCGCGCCTGGTTCCGCAAGATCGAGCAGGGCGACCCGGAGGCGGTCTCGCTCTGGCAGCGCATGAAGGATCTGACGCTCAAGGAAGTGGGCGCGGTATATGACCTCCTCGGCGTGGAGTTTGACAGCTATGCGGGCGAGAGCTTCTATGAGGACAAGATGCCCGCCGTCATCGAAGAACTGCGTGAGAGCGGCATTGCAAAGATGGATAAGGGGGCGCTCATCGTCGACCTTTCGGAATACGACATGCCGCCCTGCATCATCCTGAAGAGCGACGGCAGCACCATCTACGCCACGCGGGATATCGCGGCTGCGATCTACCGCAAAAAGACGTACGACTTCGTAAAATCCCTCTATGTGGTGGCCTACCAGCAGAACCTCCACTTCCGCCAGTTCTTCAAGGTGCTGGAGCTGATGGGGCGCGACTGGGTGAAGGACATGGAGCATGTCAACTTCGGCATGGTTTCCATGGAGGAAGGCACGCTCTCCACGCGGCACGGCAACGTGGTGTATCTGGAGGATGTGCTCAAGGCATCCATGGAGAAAACCCTTGAGATCATCAAAGAGAAGAGCCCGGATCTTGAGGACAAGGAGTCCGCTGCCCGCGCTGTCGGCGTTGGCGCTGTGGTTTGGGGCGTGCTGTACAACAGCCGCATCAAGGACACGTCCTTCTCTTGGGCGAAGGTGCTCAATTTCGACGGTGAGACCGGCCCCTATGCGCAGTATACCCATGCGCGCTGCTGCTCCGTGCTGCGCAAGGCGGGCGTTTCCGCGGCTTCCCCTGATGTGGACTGCGCCGCGCTGACCGACGCTTCCGCCACGGCGCTTGTGAAAGCCATCGCCGCGTTTCCGGAGATCATCGTTGCGGCGGCGGAGAAGAACGAGCCTTACCTTGTGGCGCGTGCGGTCATCGACGTCTGCGCATGCTTCAACAAGTTCTATTACGACAACCGCATCATGGATGATGACCCGGCCGTGCGCGCGGCGCGCCTTGCGCTGACGGATGCGGCGCGGCTTACGATCCGCAACGGGCTGTATCTGCTTGGCCTCGAAGCGCCGGAGCGGATGTAGTTTGATTAAATTTTTGAGAATACAGAATTGACGATTCAGGAGGGTATATGATCGACATCAAGCTGCTCCGCGCAAACCCGGAGCTTGTGAAGGAAAACATCCGCAGGAAATTTCAGGATGAGAAGCTCGCCCTGGTGGACGAGGTGCTTGAGATCGACGCCGAGTGGCGCGCTGCGCACACCCGCTGCGATGCGCTGCGCAACCAGCGCAACGTCATCAGCAAGCAGATCGGCGGCATGATGGCCCGCGGCGAACGGGACAAGGCGGAGGAAGCCAAGAAGGAAGTCGTTGCCATGGCGGATGAGATGGCTGCGCTCGAAGCCCGTGAAACGGAGCTCGAGGCGGAGATCAACAAGCGCATGATGGTCATCCCCAACATCATTGACCCGAGCGTGCCCATCGGGAAGGACGACAGCGAGAACGTGGAGCTGCAGCGCTTCGGTGAGCCCATCGTGCCGGATTTTGAAGTGCCTTACCATGTGGACATCATGGAGCGGCTCCATGGTATCGACCTGGACAACGCCCGCAAAACGAGCGGAAACGGCTTCTATTATCTTTGCGGCGACATTGCGCGGCTGCATAGCGCGATCCTATCCTATGCGCGGGATTTCATGATCGACCGTGGGTTCACCTATTATATCCCGCCGTATATGATCCGCGGCAACGTGGTGAGCGGCGTGATGAGCTTTGCCGAGATGGACAACATGATGTACAAGATCGAAGGCGAGGATCTTTACCTGATCGGCACGAGCGAACACAGCATGATCGGCAAGTTCATCGATTCCTTCCTCACGGAGGAGGAACTGCCGCAGACGCTCACGAGCTATTCGCCCTGCTTCCGCAAGGAGGTCGGCGCCCATGGCATCGAGGAGCGCGGCGTTTATCGCATCCATCAGTTTGAAAAGCAGGAGATGATCGTCGTCTGCAAGCCGGAGGACAGCGCGGCTTGGTTCGATAAGCTCTGGAACAATTCCGTGGACTTCTTCCGCTCGCTGGACATCCCCGTGCGCACGATCGAGTGCTGCTCCGGCGATCTGGCCGACCTCAAGGTGAAGAGCATCGACGTGGAGGCATGGTCGCCCCGCCAGCAGAAATATTTTGAGGTGGGCAGCTGTTCCAACCTGGGTGACGCACAGGCGCGCCGCCTCGGCATCCGCGTGAAAAACAAGCAGAAGGGCAATTACTTTGCGCACACGCTGAACAACACAGTTGTGGCGCCCCCGCGCATGCTCATTGCGTTCCTTGAGAACAACCTGCAGGCGGATGGCAGTATCCGCATCCCCGAACCGCTCCGCATGTACATGGGCGGCAAGGATTGCATCAAGTAAATTACAGCAAGCCAAGGGCGGGGCGCATTGTTGCGCCCCGCGGCATATGCACGGAGGAAAGGAGGAAGAATGCCCCATGCGCCGGCTTTTTGCATTGTTGTTTTTCGTGCTGCTGCTTTTTTGCGGCTGTGCCGCTGCGCCTGCCGCAACAGAACCTGCCGCAACGCCCGCTGTAACCGAGGCGCTGCCTTCCCCCTCCGCAGTGCCGGAGGAAGGCGGCTCGCTGCTGTATCTTTTGGGTGCGTCGGCCTGGCAGGACATCTACGATGAAAACTACATCCTTTCGTTTGACATCGTTGGCGGCACGATGACGGAGGAAAACACCGCACTGAAAACAAAGTCAACATACCGTATATCGGTTGACAATGATGAACTCTATGCCTGGACAGAAGAAGGCGGCACGCGCAAGCAGCTCCCCTTTGCACTGGAGGATGGCGTGCTCAGCATCGACTATGGCGACCCTCTCGGTGTGATCACCTATGCAGCGGTGAAGAAAACGCCCTGAAACCGGGAAAAAACGGATTTTGCAACCGAAGGTTGCGGAAGGTATTTCGCTTGAAAAGCAGAGTTGGTGGCGTTCGGGGCGCGGTTGCGGCTACAATGAGGGCAGAACGAAACCGATGAAAACGAACGGAAAGGATGAACAAACAACATGAACATTGAGATCGCAAACCGGCTGGTACAGCTTCGCAAGGCACGCGGCCTTTCGCAGGAGGAGCTGGCGGCACGCCTTGGGCTTTCCCGGCAGGCCGTGAGCAAATGGGAGCGGGCGGAGGCTTCGCCCGATACGGATAACCTCATTTTATTATCCCGCGTGTATGGCGTTTCCATCGATGAGCTGTTGAGGACAGAGGACGAGATCCCCGAACCCGAGCCGGAAAAGGGCGTGAAGGTCACCATCAACGGGAAACCGGTGCGCTTCAACGCAAAGGACGGCTTCTATTTCTCCGTGGGCGATGAGGAGGATGAAGCGGCGTTGCTGCGCGGCGAGAAAAAAGGTGCGGCCGGCCATATCGAAGTGGAACTGGACGATGATGACGACGATGATGACGATGATGACAATGATGACAACGATGAGAACAAGCCCTTCTGGAAGGCGTTCCCGTATCCCGTTTTTCTGCTGATCCTGTATCTCTGCATGGGGTTTGCATGGAATCTCTGGCATCCGGGTTGGATCGTGTTTTTGACGATCCCGATCTATTACCCCATCGTGAACTGGATCTTCGGCAGCCGCAGGCATTCGTTCTGGAAGGCGTTCCCGTATGTGATGATCATAACGGTGGCGTTCCTGGTGCTCGGGTGCGTCTGGGGACTTTGGCATCCGGCATGGGTGCTGTTCCTGACGATCCCCGTGTATTATCCGCTCGCGCAGAGAGCAGACCGGCGTTACCGCGCAAAACGCAAAGAGAGCGAAGCATAACCGGCATATACTTCTGATTATAAAATAATATAAGGAGGAACCTCATGGAAGAGACGATCCGGCGCTTTAAGGCGCACCTTGCGAAAATGCACGCATACGAACACGCGCTCGGCGTGTTGTATTACGATGCGGAGACCGTCATGCCCAAAGCGGGCGGGGAAGGCCTTGGTGGCACAGTCGGCGTGCTGAGCGAGGAAAGCTACCGGCTCTCTACCGCGCCGGAACTCAGGGAAATGCTCAAAACGCTGCTTGAAAACCGGGCCGCGCTTGACGATGTGACGCGTCGCGAGGCGGAGGAGCTTTCCGAGAACATGGAGCGCATGGAGAAAATCCCCATGGAGGAGTTTGTTGCCTATCAGATGGCGCAGAGCGAAGCCTCCCGCGTGTGGCACGAGGCAAAGCCTGCAAACGACTATGCCGCCTTTGAGCCGCACCTTGCGAAGCTGATCGACTATCAGCGGCGCTTTGCCGGCTATATGCGCCCGGAACTCCCGGCTTATGACGCGCTGCTTGACCAGTATGAAAAGGGCCTCACGATGCAGACGCTGGACGCTTATTTTGCGGACATCCGCGCAAAGCTCCTTCCGGTTATCCATGCCATCGCGAAGCGGGGCAGGAAGATCGACACTTCCTTCCTGCAAAAGGAGTTCCCTATCTGGAAACAGAGGCAGCTTTCGGATTACATTATGCAGGTGATGACGATCGACCGCGCCTGCTGTGCCATCGGCGAGGTGGAGCACCCGTTCACTACGGGCTTCAACAAGCGCGACATCCGCATTACTACGCACTATCATGCGGACGACCTGCTTTCGAGCTTTTACAGCGTTGTCCACGAGGGTGGCCACGCGCTTTATGAGCTCAACACGGGGGACGACCTGTTCTGCTCTCCGCTCGGGACGGGCGCGAGCATGGGCATCCACGAATCACAGTCCCGCTTCTTCGAGAACATCATCGGCAGGAGCGAGGCGTTCCTCAGGTTTGTGTTCCCCAAAATGCAGGAGCTGTTCCGGGCGGAGCTTGCGGGCGTAACGCCGCACATGCTCTACCTTGCCGCGAACCGGAGCGAGCCGTCGCTCATCCGCACAGAGGCAGATGAGCTTACATATTCCATGCACATTATGGTGCGCTATGAGCTTGAAAAGAAGCTTATTGCGGGCGAGCTTTCCACAAAGGAGCTGCCGGAAGCGTGGAACGCGCTTTACAGGGAGTATCTTGGCATTGACGTGCCGGATGATACGCGCGGTGTACTGCAGGATTCCCACTGGTCCGGCGGGATGTTCGGCTACTTCCCGTCCTATTCCATCGGCAGCGCGTACGCTTCGCAGATCTACGCCGCCATGCAGAAGGACATCGACGTGCCCGCACTTGTGGGAAAGGGTGAGCTTGCGCCGGTCGTGGACTGGCTCACGGAAAAAATCTACCGCTTCGGCTGCATGAAGAAGCCGGCGGAGCTGATCGAAAACGCCTGCGGTGTGCCGTTTGACCCAACGTATTACACGGACTACCTCACGAAGAAGTATTCTGAAATCTATGGGCTGTAATGGGGAGCGTTGGCAGCGCAAAGAGGCCTTCACGCGGCTTCGAATCCCCTGAATATAACTGCCGCACAAAAAAACAACACCCCAAAGGGTGTTGTTTTTGTGGCGGAGAGAAAGGAATTCAATTCGCGCATCGGCAAGCCCTGCTTGGCTTCCAGCCTGCGCATGGCGGCCTGTGACGCGAATTCCGGCCGCTAAAACCGCTCCACCGGAGCGGTTTCTTCACGCGGCTTCGAATCCCCTGAATATAACTGCCGCACAAAAAAACAACACCCCAAAGAGGGTTCAGCTTAGGGATACCCTAAAACAAGGATATTATTGACTGACACCTTTCAAGCCGGGCCAACAGAAAGACCACATAACAGGTTGCGATGTCTGCTGTGTGGTCTTTTTCG
>JALFDW010000034.1 GCA_022778545.1 bacterium
GGAAGAAACGGAGGAATTGTCTGTGCTCGGCAGCGGCGGAGCGGATCTTTCCGCAGGCTTTGCGCCCACGGTCTCCCGCACTGCGCTTCCTGCCGCGTCGGCGGTGCAGCTTGGGGTGCTGCTCCTTGCCATCGCCTGCGCGTCGGCCGCGCTTGCCAAAAAGCCGCCGCTTGCGCTTGCGCAGGAAGCAGGAAAGGGGAAGTGACGCCATGCGCAGAAGAAAAAAGCCCCTTTCGCTGAAGCTTGCGCTGCGATATGCGGCGAAGCGCATTTGGCGCAGCCCACTGCCCTGTGCCGCGCTTGCTGCGGTCTCTTTCGCATTCATCCTGATGCTGCAGGAGCTTGGCGGCATGCTCGCGCAGAAGCGGGAAAGCCTTGACGCGCTTTACAGGGAGCTCCCCGTGAACTGCACCGTTTCCGATGTGACAGGCACGCAGACGGACGGGCTGTTTTGCGGCGGCGTGTATCTTTCCGCCTGCACAGACGCAGAGCACTACCCGCTCGCCCGGTTGGTGAAGGATGTGTGCTTCCGGCGTGCGATCCGCTATACCTGCCCGGCGGAGGAAGCGGCGGGCGAGGAAATTTCCGAGGATGCGGAGCAGCAGAGCAAACTCAACGGGATCACGCGGATTGCAGCCGCGCCCCTGCTTGCGGCGGAGCATGGGGCGGAGATCACATGGCTCCCCGGCTACGATGAAACGGTGTTTGAATCGGAGCTGGCGGTCTGCCTCATCCCGGAGGATATGGAGCAATATGCGGAGGAGGGGGAGCTCAACCTCGTGCTTTCGGTGGAAGAGTACGGCAAGCTTATTTGCACGCTTCCGGCTTCGTTCACCGTCGCAGGGACGTATACTGGCGCATCGCGGCTTATCTACTGCCCCTGGGCGGCGATGCGCGCTCTGCTCGAAGCGGAGGATTGCTATGTATACGCGGATAGCATCAGCTTCACCGCCGCGGACAATTACCGCTTGGATGAACTGCGGAGTGCCGCCTCGATGTACTTCGCAGTGGGGGTGCATTTTTCCTCGAACGCGGATATGCAACAGTTTACGCTCACGGTTCATGACAGCATTTTGAAAGCGTCAGCGGCCACAATCCGCGGCGACATCCGCCTGTTGGAAACGCTTATCCCGCTCCTGCTCGCCCTTTCTGCGGGCATCGGCTTTGCGGCGAGCTTTCTGTTCATGCGCAGCAGGCGGGCGGAGTTTGCCGTGATGCGCAGTCTGGGCACGGGCCGTGCGCAGGTGTTCCTGACGGCGTTTGCGGAGCAGCTTCCTCTCACGCTGCTCGGCATGCTGCTGGGCTTCCTCGCATATGGGTTCTGGCGCGGCGCCCCGCGGAACATCGGCACGGCCTGCATCTACCTCGCCTGCCACATGGCGGGCATGGCGGCGGCAACGCTCCTCATCATGCGCACCAACGTGATGGAAGCTTTGGGGGCAAAGGAATGACCCCCGAAGCTTAGAATAAAGAGAACAAGAACATAACCGGAAAAAAGAAAGGAGTTTCACCATGGCAGAATTACAGTTGCAGCAAACGGCTTATGCTTACAGGAACAAGTACCAGACCGTACAGGCGCTCAAGGGCGTGGATTATCAGTTTGAAAGCGGGCGGTTCTATGCGCTCGTGGGCCGCTCGGGCAGCGGCAAAACGACGCTGCTCTCCCTGCTCGCGGGGCTGGATTTCCCCACGGAAGGCAAGGTGCTCTTTAACGGGAAGCCCACGAACGAGCTCGACTGCGACGAATACCGGCGGGATGATGTGGCCGTTATCTACCAGAGCTACAACCTTTTCCCGCTCCTGACGGTGCTCGAAAACGTCACATACCCGCTGGAACTCAAGAAAACACCCCTCCCGGAGGCGAAGGAGACCGCAAAGGAAAAACTGCTTTCTGTCGGGCTGGGAGAGGAATACCTGAAGCGCTTCCCGGCGATGCTTTCCGGCGGCGAGCAGCAGCGTGTGGCCATCGCCCGGGCGCTTGCGGGCGGCGCGAAGATCATCCTTGCCGACGAGCCCACGGGCAACCTGGATGAGGAGAACGGCGCTGTCGTGGTTTCCATCCTGCAGCGGCTTGCGCATGAGGAGGGCTATTGTGTGATCGTCGTCACCCACGATATGGGCATTGCCGAGCGCGCGGACGAGGTCATCCGCCTGAGCGACGGCAGAATCGTCCCGAACGAAACCGCGGCAGAGGCAGGCTGAACGCGGGCAGGTTGCAGAAATGCAGCCGCACGGTTATAATAGAAAGCGGAATGACCGCGTGCCGGCGGGCACGGCGGTCATTCCGCTTTTTGATTGAAAAGGGAAGGATCGCTTATGCAGACCGAGCCTGCCGCGAGGGAGACCCTCGCTCTTTTGGAGAAACTTGGGATCGAATACCGCTATTACGGCCATGAACCCGCCCGCACCATGGCGGACTGCGAGGGCATCGGCGCGGATGTGGGCGCGGAGCATTTCAAAAACCTGTTCCTTTCCGACCGCAGGCGCAGCGTGTTCGTGCTGCTCCTGCTCTCCCCGGAAAAGGAGTTCCGCACGGGGGAGATTTCGCGGCAGCTCGGCACGGCGCGCCTTTCCTTCTGCACGCCGGAGGAGCTCATGGAAAAGCTTGGCCTGCTGCCCGGCTCGGTCACACCGCTCGCGCTCTCGCGCGAAAGCGCGCGGGAGGTCGTCGTCGCCATCGACCGGGACATTTTAAACATGGAGACCGTCTGCGCGCATCCCTGCACGTCAAATGCCTCCGTAGCCATCCCGCGGGAGGGGCTTTTCCGCTTCCTTGCGCACTGCGGCAACGAAATCCGCTATGTAGAAGCAAAGTAAGGCGCGGAATCGCGCTTTTTGCGTTGACATCTTCCATAATATTTTAGATAATAGTCTGTATTGTACGGGATTCGTGCAAAATAAGACTGTTATTTTTTATGAAAGGGCGTGAAACGAATGGAAGAACGCAAAATGGCGCCGAAAAACTTCATTGAGGAATTCATCGAGCAGGACATCGAACAAAAGGGGTTGGCGCACATCCAGACGCGCTTCCCGCCCGAGCCGAACGGCTATCTGCACATCGGCCATGCGAAAGCGCTGTTCATCGACTTTTCCATGGCGGAAAAATTCGGCGGCAAATGCAACCTGCGCTTTGACGACACGAACCCCACCAAGGAGGATGTGGAATACGTCGACGCGATCAAGTACGATATTCACTGGCTCGGCTTCGACTGGGACAAGCTGCGCTTCGGTTCGGAATATTTCGACACCTGCTATGAGCTTGCCGTGAAGCTCATCAAAAAGGGCGTGGCCTATGTGGACGATCTCACCAAGGATGAGATGCGCGAATACCGCGGCACGCTGACCGAGCCCGGCAAAAACTCCCCCTGGCGCGAGCGCAGCGTGGAGGAGAACCTCGACCTTTTCACCCGCATGAAGAACGGCGAGTTCCCGGATGGCAGCCGCACGCTTCGCGCGAAGATCGACATGGCATCCCCGAACATCAACATGCGCGACCCTGCGCTTTACCGCATCCTGCATATCCCGCATCATCAGACGGGGGACAAATGGTGCATCTACCCGATGTACGACTTCGCCCACCCGATCCAGGATGCTATCGAGGGCGTGACACACTCTCTCTGCTCGCTGGAATACGAGGCGCACCGCCCGCTGTATGACTGGGTGGTGGAACAGTGCGAGTTTGAGCACAAGCCGCGGCAGATCGAGTTCGCCCGGCTGAACCTCACCAACACCATCATGAGCAAGCGTTACCTTCGCCGCCTGGTGGAGGAGGGTCACGTTTCCGGTTGGGATGACCCGCGCATGCCCACGCTCTGCGGTCTCCGCAGGCGCGGCTACACGCCGGAATCCATCAAGGATTTCCTGACCCGCGCGGGTGTGGCAAAGGCGGATTCCGTCGTGGATACGGCCATGCTTGAGCATTGCCTGAGGGAGGATCTCAACGCCCATGCATACCGCATGATGGCTGTGCTCGATCCGATCAAGGTCGTCATTGAGAACTGGCCGGAGGGCAAGTTTGAGGAGATCGAGATCGAGAACCTGCCCGGCAGCCCGGAGGCCGGCACGCGCACCGTCCGCTTCGGCAGGGAGCTTTACATCGAGCGGGAGGACTTCTCCTATGATCCGCCGAAAAAGTATTTCCGCCTGAAGCCGGAAGGCGAAGTGCGCCTCAAGGGTGCGTACATCGTGAAATGCGAGCGCTGGGAGACCGACGAGAACGGCCTTGTGACGACCGTGTATTGCACCTATGACCCGGCCACGAAGAGCGGCGAATGCGAACGCAAGGTGAAGGGCACACTGCATTGGCTCAACGCTGCGGACGCTGTCCCCGCCGAGTTCCGGCTCTATGAACCCCTGATGGAGGACGCGGGCGAAGAGGATGAGCGTGACTTCATCGAGCGGCTGAACCCGAACTCCATTTCCGTGAAGCGCGGCTTTGTGGAGCCGGCGCTTGCCGGGGCGGAGCCGGGCGAACGCTTCCAGTTCATGCGCGTAGGCTATTTCTGCACCGATCTGGATCACAAGCCGGAAGCGCCCGTGTTCAACCGGGCGGTCGGCCTGAAGGACAGCTTCAAGGTCAATTGACAATTGAAAATTGACAATTGACAATGGATAATTGTCAATTGTGAATCGGAAACGATTCGCTGTAACTATCTGCACCTGCATCGGAGCGCACTTGCCTCTCCCCTCGGGAGAGGTGGCAGCGGCGCAAGCCGCTGACGGAGAGGGGGAACGGACGTCCGGAGGCCGTCCCCTACATTTGCTCCGCCGCATTGACGGAGAGGGGCTTTGTCCCCACGCTATTTCAACAAAAAGGAGAGTTCTGCTATGGTAAGGACCCGTTTTGCCCCGTCCCCGACGGGCTATATGCACCTTGGCAACCTGAGGAGCGCGCTTTACACGTTCCTCTATGCCCGCCACAACGGCGGCAAATTCATCCTCCGCATCGAGGATACCGACCAGGCCCGCTATGTGGAGGGCGCGACGGACGTCATTTACCGCACGCTCCGGGACATCGGCATGAACTGGGATGAAGGCCCGGACGTGGGCGGCGATTACGGCCCGTATATCCAGAGCGCGCGCAAGGACATGTACCTGCCCTATGCGGAGCAGCTCGTGCGGGAAGGCAAGGCTTATTACTGCTTCTGCACCAAGGAAGAGCTGGACGCGCGGCGCGAGGCTGCGACTGCCCGCGGCGAGACCTTCAAGTACGATAAGCACTGCCTCAACATGCCCAAGGAGGAAGTGGAGCGCCGCATCGCGGCGGGCGAGCCTTACGTCATCCGCCAGAACGTGCCGGAATCCGGCGAGGCCTCGTTTGATGATGTGATTTATGGCCACATCGCGGTGGACTGCGCGGAGCTGGATGACATGATCCTCATCAAGGCGGACGGCATGCCCACCTACAACTTCGCAAACGTCATTGACGATCACACCATGGGCATCACCCATGTGATGCGCGGCAATGAATACCTTGCTTCCACGCCGAAGTACAACCTGCTTTATGAGGCGTTCGGCTGGGAAAAGCCCACCTACATCCATATGACGCCCATCATGCGCGATGCGCAGCACAAGCTCTCCAAGCGGGATGGCGACGCGTATTATGAGGATTTCCTCGCCAAGGGCTATCTCAAGGAAGCGATCGTCAACTATGTGGCGCTGCTCGGCTGGAACCCCGGGGACGAGCGGGAGTTCTTCACGATGGATGAACTCATCGAGGCGTTCAGCGTGGAAGGCATGAGCAAATCCCCCGCGATTTTCGACGTGAACAAGCTCACCTGGATGAATGCGGAATATATCCGCCGCCTCACCCCGGAGGAGTTCACCGCGCACGCGCTGCCTTATTATGAGCAGGCGGGCGTGGCCGGAATGGATCACGCGGTGCTTGCGCGCATTTTGCAGCCGCGCACGGAGGTGTTTACCCAGATCCCCGAAATGGTGGATTTCCTTGCGCAGCTCGATGCGGATTACAGCGTGGAGCTGTTTACAAACAAAAAATCCAAAACAAACCCGGAAGTGGCAAAGGCGGTGCTGGAGCTTGTGATCCCGGCGCTCAGCGCGCTTCCGGAATGGACGGAGGAAGCCGTTCATACGCTCCTGCTCGGCATGGCGGCGGAGCAGGGCATGAAGAACGGTACGCTGCTCTGGCCGGTGCGCATTGCGATGGCCGGCAAGCAGGTCACACCCGGCGGGGCGATCGAGATCGCCGTGCTGCTTGGGCGTGAGGAGACGCTCCGCCGCCTTGCGTTCGGCCTTGCGAAGCTGGGCTGAACCGCTGCGGCGCATCTGCGGATTGCGGACATAGCAGGGGAGGGATTCTTTATATGACCCGCGACGAGCTGTATGATTTTTGGCGTTTTGAAGAGGCGTTCCCGTTCAGCGGCTGGGATTTCGGCCATCTGGATGGGCGGTGGGAAGGCGAGCCGCTGCCGTGGGACTTTTACACGGAGGTGCAGCGCCGGCTTCGCCGGACGGATCAGCTTCTTGAGGTAGACACGGGCGGCGATTTCCTGCTTTCGCTGCGCCACCCATATGAAAACACGGCTGTTACGGAGACCTGGGGGCCTGATGCGGAGGACTACCGCAACATGCTCGCCCCCCTCGGCATCCGCGTGGAGGAATGCGACGCGGCGGAGGAACCGCTCCCGTTTGCGGAGAATGCGTTCGATATCGCCATCTCCCGCCGCGGCGAATACCGGCACGATGAGCTCTTCCGCGTGCTCCGGCCGGGCGGGCTGTTCCTTACGGAGCAGGTCGGCGGGCGGAACAACGCCCTGCTTGCGCGCCGTCTCCTGCCGGATTACCGGCCGCCGTACCCGCACCATCATCTTTCGGCGGACTGTGAGGCCTTTGCGGAAGCGGGCTTCGAGCTGCTGGACGCAAAAGAGTATTTTCCCAAGCTGCGGTTTTATGACACGGGCGCGCTCGTGTATTACGCGCACATGATCGATTGGGAATTCCCGGGCTTTTCCGTGGATCGCTGCCTGCCGGAACTGTTCGCGCTTGAGCGTGAGCTTTCCGAACGCGGCTATGTGGAGAGCATGGAGCACCGCTACCTGATCGTGGCACGGAAACCTGCAAAATAATGTTTCAAAAAGTCCCGAACCGGCTTGCAATGTCGGTTCGGGACATGTTATAATATAGCGCTAACGTGCTTCTTGCGTTGCCTTCGGGGCAACGCCATCAGACCATAAGGAGGTGAAAAGCGTGAACAAATACGAAAACCTGTACGTGATCACGCCGGAACTGGAAGAGGAAGCCATCAAGGCCATCATCGAAAAGTTCTCCGGCATCATCACCGCAAATGGCGGTGAGATCGAGTCTGTGGACGAGTGGGGCAAGCGCCGCCTGGCCTATCCCATCAACTACAAGACCGAAGGCTATTACGTGCTCACCACGTTTTCGGCTGCGCCTGAGTTCCCCCGTGAGCTGGAGCGCAACTTCAACAACGATGAGAACATCCTTCGTTACCTCGTCGTTCGCAAGGAAGCGTAACGGCACACCGTTTTTTTCAGAAGAAAGGTCGGTATCGCAATGAACAAAGTCTTCCTCATCGGCAACCTCACCAAGGATCCCGACGTGCGCACCACCGGCGGCGGCACGAGCGTCTGCACGTTCTCCATCGCGGTTGACCGCCGCTTTAAGGCGCAAAACGGCGAAAAGGTCACGGATTATTTCAACATCGTGGCCTGGAGGCAGCTTGCGGACCTCTGCGGCAGGTATCTGGCCAAGGGGCGCAAGGTTTCCGTGGTTGGCGAGCTGCAGAACCGCAGCTATGACGCCAAGGACGGCACAAAGCGTTATGTGACCGAGATCGTCGCGGATGAGATCGAATTCCTCACCCCGCGCGACAGGGACGGCGCCGGTTACGGCGGCGCTCCCGCCCCTTCGGAGCCCTACCGCGGCGGCGAAAGCCAGGCGGTTGCGCCCGAAGGCTTCACCGACGTGGACGACGACGATTTGCCCTTCTAAGCAAGTTGCCCGCCGCCTGCGATCAAACCTGAAAGGAGTGTTATCATGGAGGAACGTAAAATGAGGCCCCGCGGCCCGCGCAAGAGCCGCCGCAAGGTTTGCGGTTTCTGCGTGGATAAGCTTGACCATATCGATTATAAGGACACTGCACGGCTTCGCAAGTACGTCACCGAGCGTGGCAAGATCATGCCCCGCCGGATGAGCGGCGTTTGCGCAAAGCATCAGCGTGAACTTGCGATCGCGATCAAGCGCGCCCGCATCGTTGCCCTTCTGCCCTATGTGGCGGACTGAGTAACTCAAACAACCTTACATTCGGAAGAACGTTAGTCAGGGCCGTCCCGTTTGGGGCGGCCTTCAAAGTGTCGAAAAAGCGGCTGAACGCCACTTTTTCGAGTTTTTACAGGTTTTGCCTCTCGCATCAGCTCCCGGGCAGCAAAACCTGCAAAGTACGAAAACCTATGGGTTTTCATCCGTTCTGACGCACATGTCGTCAGAGCCGGATGGAACATAAGGGGCTGCGGCCCCTTATCAACCCCGGAGTTTTTCGACAGACCGGGGCCGTCCCGTTTGGGGCGGGGGCGGCCTTTTCAGCGCAAAATCATAAGCATGGCTGTATTCTCCGGGAAAATCGGGACGAGGAGAAGAAAAGGTGACTATGTATCCTTCAAAAGAACGGGAAATGGAGAAAAAAAGTAACTATATTATGTTGTTGTAAATGGTGCGTATTTACTCTATAATTGCGTATTTACTCTATAATAATATAGCGATACAGTTGCTGCGGAGTAGTCGATTGCCGGGCGGAAACACCGGCCGGGGGGATATAAACCGGGGGAAGATACGGACGATTGCTGCTGCGCTGATTATGACCAAACTGTTTTTGGAGGTTAAACAGCATGAAAAAGTTTTTGAGCATTGCTTTAGCGCTTTGCCTTGCTTTCGGGCTTAGTGCTGTTGCATCTGCCGAGCGGAAACCGAGACCGACACCAACGCCGACACCGACACCGACGCCCGCGCCGGCGATAACGATCGATATTCCCGTCACCAAAACGTGGGATGACGAAAGCCACGACGCAGAGCGCCCGGAAAAGATAACGGTCAGCCTGATGAACGGTGAGACAGTTGTTGCCAGCATCGACTTGACTGCGGCAAAGGGCTGGGCCGGAACGTTCGAAAACGTGCCGGAATATGACGCAAGCGGCGCGCCGATCCAGTACACGGTAGCGGAAGCGGCTGTTGAGAATTACACGCCGTCCTATGTGCAGCCCGAGGCGGCTTCGCTGACGGTGGGTACCCTGAAGCGCACCGAGGCCAACAGCATAACATATTTCAATGTCAGCACCAATTTGATCGTTGCCAAAAAGGGAAATGCGTTTTATATCTGGACGGAAACTGCCCTGAATGCACCGCAGAAAGCGATCCTTGTGGATGCGATCAACAAGGGAGGGTATGCGGGCCTCAATAACCTCGATGTTGACAGCATCGGTTTCTGGAGCGGCTTCAACACCTTCCTTACAAGGGAAAACGAGCGCATTACCATAGGGGAAAGAAACAACCAACGGTATATCGACTTCCACGGCAAGGAAAAGGCATGGAGCTGGTTCTATATCGGTATGGTCACCATCACGCCTGCCACGGGTGCGACGGTAAAGAATACTTATACGGCGCCGACGCCGACACCGACGCCTACACCGACGCCGACACCGACACCGACGCCGACGCCGACGGCGACACCGACACCGACACCGACAGCAACACCGACACCGACGGCAACACCGACACCGACACCGACAACAACACCGACACCGACGGCAACGCCGACGGCAACGCCGACACCGACGGCAACGCCGACACCGACGGCAACACCGATTTCCACGCCGGTTCCCGCGCCGACTCTGGCGCCGGTAGATCCGCCGCAGACCGGTGACAGCGGCAGCAATTTCCGGTGGATCGCCTTGCTGCTCGTGTTTGGCACGGGGCTTGCCGGAACGGCATGCTTCATGAAGCGGAAAGACAGCAAATAATCCTTAGACCTTAAAGCCGGGTGCGCTGTGGCCAAATGCCGCAGCGCACCTTTTTACCTTCTGTTTGCCGATTGATAATTGCCCCTCTGCGCGATATAATAAAGAATATCTGTAATACTGGGAGTTTATAGGATTGAATCTCAAAATGAAACCGACCTGGAAGCGGATCGCCTTGAGCATCCTTTTGGGCGGTATAGCTGTACTTGGCATATATGCGGATGCGGTGTTCCTGCTGCTGCCGGCCGTGTATGGCTTTGTGTGGGCAGCCTGGGGCAGCACATGCGTTGCCGCGGCGCTCGGCACGGCTGCCGTGGCGCTCTTTGCCTGCTTCGGAGGCAGCTTGGATGTGCTGTATGCGCTCGGGCTGTTCGTACCCGCTTCGCTGTGTATAGGATACTGCCTCGGCAATAAAAAGCCATACCGCACGGCGGCTGTCTCTGCGGCGGCGGCGATCGCTGCCGGCTGCTACTGCCTGCTTTGCCTGCCTTCCATCATTGCCGGGGAAGGGCCTTTTGCCGGCGTGGAGGAGACGCTCCTTGCCGTGGCGGATGCCATGAAGGAAGTGGGCGGCCAGCTCACGGGCTCCGGCACCGGCACCACCGTGGCACCGGAAGCGGTGGAAAACGTGGTGGAGACCATCCGTTCGGCAAGCCTGCTTGCGCCGGAGATCACCTGTGCCATGATCGTGGCTTCCGGCATGGCTTTCGGGCTGCTCGATGTTGTGCTCGCACGCCGCATGGCGTTTGCGGCAAAGGTGGAACTGCGGCCCATGGCACCCTTTGGGCTTTGGCAGCTTTCGAAAAACTATACCGTCAGCGCGTGTGTTTTGCTTGCCGCGGCAGTCGTTACGCTGCTGCTGCGCCTCAATAACGCGAGTGCGGTGCTGATTGTCGCCGAGTGCGTGGTGCTCCTGCCGATCCTGCTCATGGGAATGTGTTTCATGGATTTCCTTACGCGCGTTACGGCCGGAAACGGAGCGCTGCGCCGCGCGATCAGCTATGTGTGCATTATCCTGCTGTTCCCGTACAGCGCGGTGCTCCTGCTGATTCTCGGGATGGTCGACCGGGTCACACGGCTCAGGCGGCGCTTCCGCGTGCGGGAGGATAAGGAGCAGAAATAATCTTTCTTTGCGAGGGGAGCGAAGAACATGAACAGAAAGCCGGAGATCCCGATCATCCTGCTTGCGGCGGTGGCCTGCTTTGCGAGCAGCGTCCTGGCGGCTATGGTGCGGCCGCTTTGGCTTGGGCTGCTGTTTGCCCTGCTTGCCCTTGCGGCGCTGCTTGCGGCGCTGTTTTCCCTCCGGGCGCTGCGGCGGGAGACGCGCGCTGCGCTTGATGACATCTTCCTTGAAAACTCCTCCGCCTCCGCGGAGATCATGAACAGCATCAGCATTCCGGCGCTGCTGTTTGACAGCGAGGGGCGCATCCTTTGGGGCAACGCGGCCTTCCGCGACCTTTACGACGGCAAGGACATCCGAAAGCTTGTGCCGGGCATCGAGACACGCTATCCGACCCAGGCGCAGGCGTTTGAATGGAACGGCAGGAGCTTTCAGCTCATGAGCGTGCCGGTGCAGCGGCAAAATCCGAACGCGCGCAGGCTCGTGTTCCAGTACTGGATCGACCGCACGGAGGCGCTGCATTATTCCCGGCTGTATGAGGAGCAGATGCCCACCGTCGCGCTCATCTATGTGGACAATTACGATGAGCTCAACGCCGATAAGCAGTTCCACCGCAACGCGGTGCTCGCGGAGGTGGAACGCCTTGTGAGTGAGTTTGTGACGGGCATTGAAGGCACATACCGGCGCTATGAAAACGCGCGCTTCTTCGTGGTGTTTGAGGCTTCGCGCATCGCGCAGCTGGAAAAGCAGCGGTTCGCCCTGCTCGACGCGGTTCGCAGCATTGAAACGGGCACGGAGCAGCAGGTGACGCTCTCCATCGCCGTGGGCGTGGAGAACCGCATTGCGCAGGCGGATGAGTCTGCCCGGCAGGGCATGGAGCTTGCGCTTGGGCGCGGCGGCGACCAGGCGGTCGTGAAGCGTGGCACACAGTATGCGTTTTACGGCGGAAAGCGCCAGGTGGCCACGACAAAGCAATCCCGCGTGAAGGCAAGGTTGTTTGCAAAGGCGCTCCGGCAGCTGATGGAAAACGCGGATCAGGTGTTCGTGATGGGGCACCGCTATCCGGACATGGACTGCATCGGCGCGGCGCTCGGCCTGATGCGCTGTGCGATGGATGTGGGCTGCAAGCCGTATCTTGTGCTGGATGAACCGAACACCACCATCGACGGCGCGCTTGAAACCATGCGCGGCAACAAGCTTTACCACGATTCCATCCGCACGCCGGAGCAGGCGGCGCAGATGATCCGCCCCGGCTCCGTGCTGATCGTTGTGGATACGCAGCGCCAGACCTCCGTGATGGATTATGACCTTTATGAGGCCGCGAACAAGACCGTTGTGATCGACCACCACCGGCGCAGTGTGGATTCGCTTCAGAACCCGACGCTTAATTATCTTGAGGCCGGCGCATCGAGCACCTGCGAGATGGTCACGGAGGTGCTGCAGTATTTTGACGATCACATGAGGCCCACAGCCTTTGAGTGCAGCGCCCTGCTTGCGGGCATCACGATGGATACAAAGCGCTTTGCGTTCAACACGGGGGCGCGCACGTTTGAGGCGGCAGGCTATCTGCGCAAGGGCGGCGCGGATAACAACCTTGTGAAGCTGATGTATCAGGACGATATGCAGACCTTCCGGGACCGCACGCGCGTCGTGGAGACCGCGCTTGTGATGGAGCACGGCATCGCCCTCTCCACCTGCCCGGCGGATGTGCAGAACGCTTCGCTCATCGCTGCGCAGGCGGCGGATGCGCTGCTTTCCATCAAAGGGATCGAAGCATCCTTCGTGCTGGCGGATATGGGCGATACGATCATGATCAGCGGCCGGAGCCTCGGAGACATCAACGTGCAGATCATCCTGGAGCGCATTGGCGGCGGCGGGCACCTGACGGTCGCGGGCGCTCAGCTGCACGACATAACGATGGATGAAGCCGTGGCAACGCTTACGGAAAGTATACAAACCTATTTAAAGGAGGTCGGAACATAACATGAAAGTCATTTTGCAGAAAGACGTAAAAGGCACGGGAAAAGCGGGCGAGATCGCCAACGTGAACGACGGCTATGCGCGCAATTTCCTGATCCCGAAGGGGCTTGCGATCCCCGCGGATGCGAATAACATTAATGCTGCGCTCGTGAAGAAGAGCGCGGACAAACATCGCCTCGAGATGCAGCGCAAGCGCGCGAAGGAGCTTGCGGACGACATGAGCGGCATCACCGTGAAGGTGTATGCCAAAGCGGGCGAGAACGGCAAGCTGTTCGGCTCCATCGGCGTGGCTGAGATCGCGGAAGCGCTCAAAACGCAGCATGACATCGAGGTGGATAAGAAAAAGATCCGCCTGGAGGAGCCCATCAAGAGCCTTGGCATCGTGAAGGTCACGGCGCATATGTACGAGAACACGGACGCGAAATTCAACGTTGAAGTTCTTGCCGCCGGCAACTGAGGATCGGTTGACATTGCGCCTACATGCATAATCTCCCGAGAGGACACATGTAGGGGACGGCCCGTGGATTAAAACACAGGCATCATTTTACCTACGCCCCGAAGGTACGCTGTACCTTCAACAATATGTTCCCCTTCCCCGGGGAAGGGGGTGAGGGGGATGGGGTGCTGTGCGGAGATGCCCCTCTCCGTCAATGCCTGACGGCATTGCCACCTCTCCCGAGGGGAGAGGCAAGCCCGCTCCAATGATGATGCGGTTTTTTAATACGGCGGGGCGTCGGGACGCCGCCCCCTGCACACATACCCACCGAAAGGACGTTTTCCATGGAACAACGCGAAGCGGCGCGGATTCTGCCGCACAGCCTGGAAGCGGAAAAAAGCGTGCTCGGCAGCATGCTGATCTCGCATGAGGCAACGGAGCTTGCCTGCGAGGCGCTCAAGCCCGAGGACTTCTATTTGCCTGCCCACCAGGATATTTACGCTGCCATGCTCCAGCTTTACAACCGCGGCAACGCGGTGGACAGCGTCACGCTCATCGACGCGCTGGAGCGGGAGGGAAAGCTCAATGCCGTGGGCGGCGTGACCTACATCACGGAGCTTTCGCTGTTCGTGCCGAGCGCCGCGAACGTTTCGCATTATATCCGCATCGTGGAGGATCGCAGCGTCATGCGCCAGCTGATCCGCGCCGGCACGGACATCGTGCGGGACGCGCAGGCCGGCGAACGCCCCATCGGGGACATGCTGGACGACGCGGAGCGGCGCATCTTCAACATTTCAATGAAGAAATCCGAGGATACGCTCGTGCATATCGGGACGACTGCGATGGATACCTATATGCACATCGGCGACCTGATGAAGCTCAAGGGCAAGCTTTCCGGCATTACCACGGGCTTTACCGACCTTGACCGGCTGACCTCCGGCCTGCAGCGCAGCGACCTTATCATCGTGGCAGGCCGTCCTTCCATGGGCAAAACCGCCTTTGCGCTCAACATCGCGCAAAATGCCGCGCTCAAGGGCGGGGCGACGATCTGCATCTTCAGCCTGGAAATGTCCCGCGAGCAGCTTGTGCGGCGCATGCTCTGCGCCAATGCGGGCGTGGATATGCAGCGCGTGAACACCGGCGATGTCACGAACGATGAGCTCATGCGGCTGGCAGAGGCGATGGGTGACCTTTCCAAAGCGAATATCTACATTGACGATACGGCCGGCATTTCCGTTGCGGAGCTGCGCAGCCGCTGCCGCAAGCTGAAATCGCGCAATGGGCTTGACCTCATTGTGATCGACTATCTGCAGCTCATGAAGACCGCGGGCAATTCCGACAACCGCGCCACGGAGATTTCCGACGTTACGCGCTCGCTTAAGATTCTTGCGCGGGAGCTGAACGTGCCGATCATCCTGCTTTCGCAGCTTTCGCGCGGGCCGGAGTCGCGTACCTCCAACGGGCACAGGCCCATCATGGCTGACCTGCGTGAATCGGGCGCCATCGAGCAGGATGCGGACGTGATCATCCTCCTGTACCGCCCTGCCGTTTACGCGGAGGCGGGCGACGTGGAGGCCGAGAACGACAACACGGCGGAAATCATCGTAGCCAAGCACCGCAACGGCCCCACGGATACGGTCTATCTTTCCTGGCTGGAACAGTATACGAAGTTTACCGACCGTTCGGACCGGGATGAACCATAAAGAAAACCATAAAGAAACCAATGTGAGGCGCGCCTTCGGGCGCGCTTTCCGTTTTCTAAAAGTGCGCGGAACCGGGCGGCAGGATTTGCTTTTTTTTGCGTTTTGGAATATAATCATTCTGTTATAGTATATGTGACGGGAGATATTGTTTTCATTTCCCGGCACGTGGGCGCATGCGCGCCTGGCATTATTTATTTATTTTTTATGGAGGAATCATAACATGGAAACCCGGAAACGGCGGCGTGGCGACCGCCGGGATGGGTATTGGCTGCGTGACCTCGATGCGCTGCACGGGTTCACCCCATACCTGTTCCCCAACCGCGCCGACAACGAAGCCTTCATCGAGGAAGAGATCGACCTTACGAACCTCAATGCGTACCTCGAGAAGAAGAACCAGGACGATCCCGAATTCAAGTACACGTTTTTCCATGCGATCCTTACGGCGATCGTAAAGACCGTTACCCTGCGCCCGCGGATGAACCGCTTTGTACAGGGCAACCGCATGTACATGCGCAACTGCCTGACGGCGGCATTCGTCATCAAAAAGCAATTCAACGATGAATCCCACGAAGCGCTCGCGTTTCTCTCCTTTGACCCGGAGGACACGATCAACGAAGTGCACGAGAAGCTCTACAAGGAGATCCACACCTACCGCGATACGAACGCGACCGACAATTCAACCGACGGCATGGACATGCTGCTCAAGTTCCCGCGCTGGATCCTGCGCATCATCATCAAGATCCTGCACAGGCTGGATTATTATGGCCGTGTGCCGCTTTCCCTCGTTAAGACCGACCCGAACTATGCCACGATCTTCCTTTCCAATCTCGGTTCGATCAAGCTCAACGCCGCATATCATCACCTGAACAACTGGGGCACGAATTCCCTGTTTGTGACGGTCGGCGAAAAGCACCTTGCGCCGTATTATGACGCCGAGGGCAACGTCACCATGCGCGAAACGCTCAAGCTTGGCATCACGCTCGATGAGCGCATCGCAGACGGCTACTATTATTCCAAATCCATCCGGCTCCTCAAGCATTTTTTGCAAAACCCGGAACTGCTGGAGCTTCCCGCAAATCAGGAGGTTGAATATTAATTATGAGCAATTTCAAT
>JALFDW010000008.1 GCA_022778545.1 bacterium
AAGGCGTTCTTTGCGTTCCTGGTGCGCTGCACTGTGCCCGTGCTGTTCGGCGGTGTGCTTGGGTGCGCGGCGGCACAGCTGCTCTTCGGGCGCGCAGCGGCGCTCCTCGGGGAGGAAGGGCTTGTTGCGCAGCCCGTTGGGACGATGTGGATTATTGCGCTTGGCTGCGCATTGGCGCTCACCGGCCTTGCGGCCGCCGTGGGTGCAGGGCTCGTGCAGAAAAAACCGCAGGAACTGATGCGGGAGGGGAAGGAGTAAGCAATGGTATTTCGCTATGCTTTCCGCAGAATACTGCGCACGCCATGGGCAAGCCTCGCAACGGCGGGGCTTGCTGCGGCGCTCAGCATATTGCTGATCCTGCTTATCACAACGCGGGAAAAGCAGGAAGCAGCGCTCGAAAACGCCTACGACGCGATGGAGATCCGCTGTGTGATCACGAGCGCGGATGGCGTGCGTACGGACGGGCTGCGGATTCCGCAGCTGAAGGAAGCGCTCATCCTTGTGGATGGATACGGCATCGCGGAGTATATCCGGGATCTGGACATGAAGGTCACATTCCTGCTTTCACTTGAACCTGATCCGGGAGAAACCCCGCCCCGCCTCATAGGGATTACAAGCCGTAGAGCCGCCACGGAGCTTGCCCCGGAATACGGCTACGAGGCGGAATTTCTTGAAGGCTATGGCTGGGCGTCTTTGGAAAGCGGAGAACCGCTGCTGATCGTAAGCCAGCGGCTGCTGGAAAAATATGGGCTCACACTGGGGGATGCATGGCCGCTCGGATTGGAGAGTGCGCTGTATTTCCCGGAGTTTTTCGCTCTTTCCAAAACGGAGCGGGAGTTTCGCGTCATCGGCGTGCTGCACGGCATGCAAACGGAGACGGCGTATTGCCCGTTTGAATATCTGCGCCTTGAAAGCGTGGCGGAGGAAGAGACAAATTACGCGGAAAGCGCGAGCTTTATCCTGGGGGATAACCGCAGGCTCGATGAGTTCCGGGAAGCCGCGCCGAATTTCCTGAAAGCGCCCGATGCGACGGCGGGAAGCAATCCGTTCGGCCCCTTTGCGCTTGTGATACACGATCAGCTTTTTCGGGAGACGATCAGCAGCCTTATGCGGGATATCCGCCTTTGCAGCGCGCTGATGCCTGTAGTATGCGTGCTCTGCGTTGCCGTGGGGCTTTGTTCCGGCCTGATCGGCGTGCGCGCGCGCCGGCAGGAGCTCGTTTTACTGCGCTGCGTGGGGACGCCGCGCAGGGTGGCTTTTGCGCTGATGCTGCTTGAGCAGGCCGGCCTCGGCGCATGCGGCGCACTGCTTGGCGCGCTCGGCATGGTAGTAGCAGGGGCGCCCGCTTCCTGCTTTGCGGCTGCAGTAATTGCCGCGGCATGCTTTGCCGTGGGTGCGGCTGCCGCCGCGGGGCGTTTCGTTTCGCAGCGTGTGGCGGCGATTATGCAGGAAAAAGAATAAGGAAGAAAGCACCGAAAAAGGGTTTGCCGTCCAGGTTTTCACCGGGCGGCAAAATTCGCATAAAAACCTGCGCGCCCCTGTTGACAAGCATTTGAGGCGATGATACAATAGTAAACTGCGTTAGCATGATAATTTGCGGAGATTATCAGCTTTTTTGAGCTGTACCCGCAAGTCGCTTCCAATTTCTGGGTATTGTATGCGCCCGGAATGGGAAAACTGCACGTTGGGGTGACGCGCCCAACAATCAAGCCGCGCAGGCGGTGATAGTATAGGAGTGAACGCGATGGTGCATGAGGTGCAGATGGGCACGAGGAAGCGCATGAGCTTCTCCCGTATCAACGAAGTTCTCGACATGCCGGACCTGATCGAAATTCAAAAGAATTCCTATCAGCGGTTTGTTACGGAGGACTTAAAAGAAGTTTTGGCGGATATTTCGCCCATCACTGACTATTCCGAAAAACTTGTCCTCGAATTTGTGGATTATAACATCGACTTTGATCACCCGAAATACTCCGTGGAAGAATGTAAGGAGCGGGATGTTAACTATTCCGCACCGCTGCGCGTCACCGTGCGCCTTATTAATAAAGAAACCGGAGAGGTGAAGGAGCAGCCGGTGTTCATGGGCGATTTCCCGCTTATGACAGAACAGGGCACCTTCATCATCAACGGCGCGGAGCGCGTTATCGTGAGCCAGCTCGTGCGTTCGCCCGGCGTGTACTTCACTGAGGCGATCGACAAGGTGGGCAAGCACCTGTTCTCCGCGCAGGTCATCCCCAACCGCGGCGCGTGGCTGGAATACGAGACCGACTCCAACGAGATCATGTATGTGAAGATCGACCGCCAGCGCAAGGTGTTCATCACCGCCCTGCTGCGCGCGCTCGGCTATGGCACCAACGCCGAAATCATCGACCTTCTGGGCGAGGAAGAGCGCCTGCTCACCACGCTTGAAAAGGATACCACGAAATCCGTTGAGGATGGCCTTATCGAGATCTACAAGCGCCAGCGCCCCGGCGAGCCGCCCACGGAGGAAAGTGCCCGCAGCCTGCTCAACGCGCTGTTCTTCGACAAGCGCTATGACCTTGCGCGTGTCGGCCGCTATAAGTTCAATAAAAAACTCTCCCTTGCCGCCCGCATCGCGGGGCATGTGAGCGCGGAGAACGTCATCGACAAGACGACGGGCGAAGTGCTCGTGGGCGAGGGCGAGGTCATTTCCCGCGAAGCTGCAAAGGCCATTGAAAACGCGGGCGTGAAGGCTGTGTACCTTGCGATCGAGGACAAAAAGATCAAGGTGCTCGGCAACCACTTCGTGGACGCGTCGGCATATCTGCCGTTTGACCCGGAGGAAGCCGGCCTGAACGAAAAAGTGCATTACCCCACGCTGATGCAGCTCCTTGAAGAGGCGAAGGACCTTGACGAGGAGGGTCTGAAGGCGTTCCTGAAGGGGCATGTTTACGACCTCATCCCGCGCCATATCGTGCCGGATGACATCGTGGCTTCCATCAGCTACCTCATCGGCATGAACTACGGCATCGGCCGCACGGATGACATCGACCACTTGGGCAACCGCCGCATCCGCAGCGTCGGCGAGCTTCTGCAGAACCAGATCCGCGTCGGCATGACCCGCCTTGAGCGCGTGGTGCGCGAGCGCATGAGCCTGCAGGATATGGACACGGCCATGCCTTCCAACCTCATCAACATTCGCCCTGTAACGGCGGCGATCAAGGAGTTCTTCGGTTCCTCGCAGCTCTCGCAGTTCATGGATCAGACGAACCCCCTTGCAGAGCTCACGCATAAGCGCCGTCTTTCTGCACTCGGCCCCGGTGGCCTCAACCGCGAGCGCGCCACATTCGATGTGCGCGACGTGCACTATTCGCACTACGGCCGCATGTGCCCCATTGAGACGCCTGAAGGCCCGAACATCGGCCTCATCAACTCGCTTTCGACCTATGCGCGCATCAACAAGTACGGCTTCATAGAAGCGCCGTACCGCAAGGTGGATGCGAAGAACCATGAGATCCTCGACGAGATCGTTTACCTGACGGCGGACGAGGAGGATGACTTCATCGTTGCGCAGGCCAACGAGCCCACGGGCGTGCATGATGGCAAGGTCTGGTTTGAGAAGGACCGTGTTGTTGCCCGTAAGCTCGATCAGATCATCGAAGTGAAGAACGTGGATGTGGACTACATGGACGTTTCGCCCAAGCAGCTCGTATCCGTGGCGACGGCGATGATCCCCTTCCTTGAAAACGACGACGCAAACCGCGCGCTGATGGGTTCCAACATGCAGCGCCAGGCCGTGCCGCTCCTTGTGCCGGAAGCCCCTGTGGTCGGCACGGGCATGGAATACAAGGCCGCGCACGATTCCGGCGTGGTGGTGCTCGCCCGCGAGGATGCAACGGTCGTTTCCGTCAGCGCGGATAAGATCGTCACCGAATCGGCCGACGGCATCCGCCACCAGTATAAGCTCATCAAGTTCAAGCGCTCCAACCAGGGCACCTGCATCAACCAGCGCCCCATCGTGACGGTCGGGCAGACGGTGAAGAAGGGCGACGTCCTTGCGGACGGTGCATCCACCGAGCAGGGCGAGATCGCGCTTGGCCGCAACATCCTCATCGGTTTCATGACCTGGGAGGGTTACAACTACGAGGACGCTGTCCTCATCAGCGAGAAACTCGTGAAGGAGGATGTTTATACCTCCATCCACATCGAGGAGCACGAGACCGAAGCCCGCGACACGAAGCTTGGCGAAGAAGAGATCACGCGCGACATCCCCAACGTGGGCGAGGACGCGCTGGCCGACCTTGACGAGCGCGGCATCATCCGCATCGGTGCAGAAGTGCGCTCGGGCGATATCCTTGTGGGTAAGGTCACCCCGAAGGGCGAGACCGAGCTCACCGCAGAGGAGCGCCTGCTGCGCGCGATCTTCGGCGAGAAGGCGCGCGAGGTGCGCGACACCTCCCTGCGTGTGCCCCACGGCGAAGGCGGCGTGATTGTGGACGTGAAGATCTTCACGAGAGAAAACAAGGACGAACTGCCTCCGGGAGTCAACGAACTCGTGCGCGTATACATCGCGCAGAAGCGCAAGATCTCCGTGGGCGACAAGATGGCAGGCCGCCACGGCAACAAGGGCGTTATCTCCCGCATTCTCCCGGAGGAGGATATGCCGTTCCTGCCCGATGGTACGCCGCTTCAGATCGTGCTGAACCCGCTCGGCGTTCCGTCCCGTATGAACATCGGCCAGGTGCTTGAGCTGCACCTTGGCATGGCCGCGAAATCCCTCGGCTGGCATATCGCCACCCCGGTATTCGACGGCGCATCGGAAGAAGACATCAAGGCCCTGCTCAAGAAAGCGGGAAGGGATGAGGACGGCAAGACCATCCTTTACGACGGCCGCAGCGGTGAACCTTTCGAAAACCGTGTTTCCGTCGGCTACATGTACTACCTCAAACTCCACCATCTGGTGGACGACAAGATCCACGCGCGTTCCACGGGCCCGTACTCCCTCGTGACGCAGCAGCCGCTCGGCGGCAAAGCGCAGTTCGGCGGCCAGCGCTTCGGTGAAATGGAAGTCTGGGCGCTTGAAGCCTACGGCGCCGCGAACACGCTGCAGGAGATCCTGACCGTGAAGTCCGACGATGTGGTGGGCCGTGTGAAGACCTACGAAGCCATTGTAAAGGGCGAGAACGTGCCGGAACCGGGCGTGCCGGAATCCTTCAAGGTGCTCATCAAGGAGCTCCAGTCCCTGGGCCTTGACATCAAGGTGCTTGCGGAGAACAAGGAGGAGATCAAGATCGGTGAGCTGATCGATGATGACGATACGACGCCCATCGACGTGAACATGGCAGGCACGGAGGACGCGCCCACGATGCTGCCTGCTTCCGGCGACGAATTCAACGAATTCGACGACTTCGACTTCAGCGATGAAGACGAGGATGATGACGGCAGCGACACGCCGCTTGACGGATTCACCGTGTTTGACGGCGAAGACGGCGAGCATGAGTAACCAACCGGGACGGAAGGGAGAGAAACGAATTGTTTGAACTCACCAATTTCGATGCAATCCAAATCGGCCTCGCATCGCCCGAAAAGATCCGCGAATGGTCTCACGGCGAGGTAAAGAAGCCCGAAACCATCAACTACCGCACCCTGAAGCCCGAGCGGGACGGCCTGTTCTGCGAACGCATCTTCGGGCCGACGAAGGACTGGGAGTGCCACTGCGGCCGGTATAAGCGCGTGCGCTACAAGGGCGTTGTGTGCGATAAGTGCGGCGTGGAAGTCACCCGCGCCAAGGTGCGCCGTGAGCGCATGGGCCACATCGAGCTTGCCGCGCCGGTTTCCCACATCTGGTATTTCAAGGGAATCCCCTGCCGGATGAAGATGCTCCTTGACATGAGCCCGCGTGCGCTTGAAAAGGTGCTGTATTTCGCGGCGTTCGTCGTGACCGACCCCGGCACGACCGACCTGCAGTATAAGCAGCTCCTGACCGACAAGGAATATCGTGAAGCGCAGGAAAAGTACGGCGCAAAGGCATTCAAAGCCGGCATGGGCGCGGAAGCCATCAAGGAACTGCTGATGCAGCTTGACCTTGAAAAGCTTGAAGGCGAACTGCGCGCGGAGATCGAGAATTCTTCCGGCCAGAAGCGCGCGAATGCGATCAAGCGCCTGGAGGTTATCGAGGCGTTCCTCAAGAGCGGCAACAAGCCGGAGTGGATCATCATGGACGTGATCCCCGTCATCCCGCCGGAACTGCGCCCGATGGTGCAGCTCGACGGCGGCCGATTTGCCACGAGCGACCTCAACGACCTGTACCGCAGGGTCATCAACCGCAACAACCGCCTGAAGCGGCTCCTTGAGCTGCGCGCGCCGGACATCATCGTCCGCAACGAAAAGCGCATGCTCCAGGAAGCTGTGGATGCGCTCATCGACAACGGCAGGCGCGGCCGCCCCGTCACAGGCCCCGGCAACCGCCCGCTCAAGTCCCTTTCCGACATGCTGCGCGGCAAGCAGGGCCGCTTCCGCCAGAACCTGCTCGGCAAACGCGTGGACTATTCCGGCCGCAGCGTTATCGTGGTCGGCCCGGAACTGAAGATGTACCAGTGCGGCCTCCCGAAGGAGATGGCGCTCGAGCTCTTCAAGCCCTTTGTGATGAAGAAGCTTGTGGAGGACGGCCTTGCGCACAATATCAAGAGCGCAAAGCGCATGGTGGAACGCGTCCGCACCGAGGTTTGGGATGTGCTTGAGGTGGTCATCAAGGATCATCCGGTCATGCTCAACCGCGCGCCTACGCTGCACCGCCTCGGCATCCAGGCTTTTGAGCCGGTGCTCGTGGAAGGCCGCGCGATCAAGCTCCACCCGCTTGTTTGCACCGCGTTCAACGCGGACTTCGACGGCGACCAGATGGCTGTGCATGTGCCGCTTTCCGTGGAAGCACAGGCGGAAGCCCGCTTCCTGATGCTTGCTTCCAACAACATCCTGAAGCCGCAGGACGGCCAGCCGGTCGTCTGCCCGACGCAGGACATGGTCATCGGCTGCTACTACCTGACTCTCCAGCGCGACGGCATGAAGGGCGAAGGGCGCGCGTTCGCAAGCGAGGACGAAGCCCTCATGGCCTATCAGAATGGCGACATCACGCTGCAATCCAAGGTGCGCATCCGCCTGGAGCGCGAATGGAACGGCGAAAAGCGCCGGAAGATCGTGGACACTTCCCTCGGCCGCGTGATCTTCAACAATGCGATTCCGCAGGATCTCGGTTATGTGGATCGCAGCGTGGAAGAGAACATCTTCAAGCTTGAGGTTGATAAACTCGTTGCCAAGGGCGACCTGAAAAAAATCGTAGACCGCTGCTACCGCCGCCATGGCGCGACGACGACGAGCGAAGTGCTCGACCGCATCAAGGCGCTCGGCTTCAAATTCTCCACCCGCGGCGGCATCACCGTCGGCTTCCAGGACATCACTGTCCCCGCGAAGAAGCAGGAGATCCTCGTTGCTGCCGAAAAAGAGGTGGACGGCATCGACAATCTGTTCCGCGCAGGTCTCCTTTCCGAAGGAGAGCGCAGGAACAACGTCATCCATATTTGGGAGAAGGCGACCAACGAGGTCACGGATGCCCTGATGGAGACGCTCGACCCCTACAACCCCATCACGATGATGTCCGACTCGGGCGCGCGCGGTTCCATCAGCCAGATCCGCCAGCTCGCCGGCATGCGCGGCCTGATGGCCGACCCGTCCGGCCAGATCATCGAGGTGCCGATCCGCGCGAACTTCCGCGAAGGCCTCACCGTGCTTGAGTTCTTCATCTCCTCGCACGGCGCGCGCAAGGGCCTTGCGGATACCGCACTCCGTACTGCGGACTCCGGTTACCTGACCCGCCGCCTTGTGGACGTTTCGCAGGATGTGATCGTCCGCGAGGAAGACTGCTTCGCAGCGCGCGGTGAAACGCCGAAGGGCATGCTGATCGAAGCGATCATGGACGGCAACAAGGTCGTTGAAAAGTTTGGCGACCGCATCATTGGCCGCTACACGGTCGATCCTGTGATCCACCCCGAAACGGGCGAAGTGCTCTGCGATGCGGACACTATGATCACCTATGACATCCGCGACAAGATCGTTGCGGCCGGCATCACGGGCGTGACCTGCCGGATGGTACTGACCTGCCGCAGCGAGCACGGCGTCTGCGCGAAGTGCTATGGCGCGAACCTTGCGACCGGCGGCCATGTGGACATCGGCGAGGCCGTGGGCATCATCGCCGCGCAGGCTATCGGCGAACCGGGCACGCAGCTTACGATGCGTACCTTCCACACCGGCGGCGTTGCGAGCGCGGAGGACATCACGCAAGGTCTGCCGCGTGTCGTTGAAATCTTCGAGGCGCGCAAGCCGAAGGGCCTCGCGGTCATCTCGGAGATCGGCGGCAAGGTGTCCCTGAGCGAAGGCAAGAAGCGCGAGGCCACCATCACGAACGAAGAGGGAGAAGCTGAGAAATATCTCATCCCCTTCGGCGCGAAGCTGCGCGTGAAGGACGGCGATGTGATCGAGGCCGGCGATGTGCTGACCGACGGTTCCGTCAACCCGAACGACATTCTGAAGATCAAGGGCGTCAAGGGCGTTCAGGCGTATATGCTCACCGAAGTGCAGAACACCTACCGCTCTCAGGGCGTTGAGATCGCCGACAAGCATATCGAAGTCATCATCCGCCAGATGCTGCGCAAGGTGCAGATCGAGGATGCGGGCGACACTTCCATGCTGCCGGGCGAACTGATCGACATCTTCCGCTTCGAGCGCGAAAACGAGGAGACGATCCTCGCCGGCGGCCAGCCTGCCGTCGCGAAGCGCAAGCTCCTTGGTATCACCAAGGCTGCCCTTGCAACGGATTCCTTCCTCTCCGCCGCTTCCTTCCAGGAGACGACGCGCGTGCTTACCGAAGCTGCTATCAAGGGAAAGATCGATCCGCTGGTTGGCCTGAAGGAGAATGTCATCATCGGCAAACTGATCCCTGCCGGCATCGGCCTCAGGCGTTACCGCAACGTTGAGGTCGAAGAGAAGGCGGAAGAGGCCTCTGCCGCAAATATCTGATTCACTGTAACGATGCGCGGGCGAGCGCGGAACGTCCCATTCAGCCGAAAAAGGCGGGGCGGACCGGGCTCGCCCGTGTGACATTGCCGCAATGTGCGGCTTCAAGAACAGGAGACAACAATGCCAAGGGTGTACACGAATGAGGATTGCCCGCTGCATGGGAGCGACTATTGTGCGCGGCTGAACATGGAAAGCTGCGATACCTGCACGGTGCGCGGCCGGAACGAAGAAGAAATGCAGCTCCTGAGGGATGACCTTGATGCAATTGCTGCGCTGATGCCGGAGGAGGGGCTCTCGGAGCTGTTCCTGACGGACAAATGCGTGCTTTGCAAGGGTGAGGAAAAGGGTGCGCGGACCTGGTACGCGCAGACGGACATCGGCAATGCGCAGCCGAAACGCAAACGCACGACTTTTCTCGGCATCAAGCGGGAAGCCAGCGCAGGCTCGATCCTGCCCGTACAGCTTGCCTGCTGCGACGCATGCCGGAAACGCTACCTGACGCTGCAATACGTGGCGCCCGTTACGGCGGCTGCCTGCATGACGCTCGGGCTTGTTCTGATGAGCATCCGCCCCATCCGTGAACCGCTGATGGCGGTTATGCCGTCACTCCCCGTGATCGTGTTCCTTGCACTTACCCTTGCGGGTGTGCTGGGCGGCTGGCTCTGGCGCAAAGCGCTTTACAAGCGTTATGAGGAAAAGACGGAGTTTTCCATCTTCCGCATAGAAACGCTGCAGCGGATGCGCAGGCTCGGCTGGTTCGAGCTTTACGACGGGAAAAACCTTTCCAGGCTCGTTTTTTCAAGAAAACGGCTTCGTCAGGGCCTGTACACCGGCGGAGAACGGAGCAGTGCGGCGGACATGTCCTCCGTTTCGGCGGGATGTGAAGAAGAATAGGGCAAAATTCCCGATTTTGTTTGACAAGGCGCGCTGCGGATGGTAAAATACATCCGTTGCGCCAATGTACGCAGCTTTTGTTGCGTGCGCGCAGATTACGTTGTGGAAAATGTCCCTTTCAAGGGGTTGCAAGGGATTTTCTTCATATAAACCAACAATAATTTTACCGTATTTTGACAGGAGGAAAATCATGCCGACCATTAACCAGTTGGTTCGCAAGGGCCGTGAGCAGGTGCAGTACAAGTCCAATGCGCCGATCCTCAAGCAGTGCCCGCAGCGCCGCGGTGTATGCACCGCCGTGCGTACTATGACCCCGAAGAAGCCGAACTCCGCGCTTCGTAAGATCGCTCGTATCCGTCTGACCGACGGCCTCGAAGGTACCGCCTATATTCCCGGCATCGGCCACAACCTGCAGGAGCACTCTGTTGTGCTTATCCGCGGCGGCCGTGTAAAGGATCTCCCCGGTGTGCGTTACCACATCATCCGCGGCGCGCTGGATACCGCCGGCGTTGCCAAGCGCATGCAGGCGCGTTCGCTCTATGGCGCGAAGCGCCCGAAGAAATAAGGAGGGAAAGAGCTATGCCGAGACGTGGATTTATCCCGAAGCGCGAAGTGCTTGACGACCCCATGTATGGTGGCAAGGTCGTAACAAAGCTCATCAACCAGGTCATGCTTGACGGCAAGCGCGGCACGGCGCAGAAAGCCTGCTACGGCGCGTTTGAGATCATCAAGGAAAAGACCGGTCGCGACCCGATGGAAGTCTTTGAGCAGGCGATGGCGAACATCATGCCTGTGCTCGAAGTCAAGGCTCGCCGCGTTGGTGGTGCGACCTATCAGGTGCCGATCGAGATCCGCCCGGAGCGCCGCCAGACCCTTGGCCTGCGTTGGCTCGTGAGCTATGCGCGCACCCGCAGCGAGCGCACCATGATGGAGCGCCTTGCCGGCGAGATCATGGACGCCGCCAACTCTCAGGGCAACGCCTTCAAGAAGAAGGAAGACACCCACAAGATGGCCGAAGCGAACAAGGCGTTTGCGCACTATCGCTGGTAAACCCTGCACGAAAGAACCGCATCAAATCCGGCCTTTGCCGCCGGATTTGATTTTTGCCTATTCGGGCGTTCTGCAAGCATGGTGCATGCATGCCCGAAAGGAAAACAGAAACAATAAAAAGGAATTGAACCCACGGGAAAGGAGGAGAAAACGTGGCACGAGACACATCGCTTGAAATGACGAGAAACATCGGCATCATGGCGCATATTGACGCGGGAAAGACGACGACGACCGAGCGCATCCTGTTTTATACCGGTAAGATCCATAAGCTTGGTGAGACGCACGAAGGTGCCGCAACCATGGACTTCATGGTGCAGGAGCAGGAGCGTGGCATCACCATCGCCTCCGCGGCCACGACTGCTTATTGGAAGGGCCACAGGATCAACATCATTGATACGCCCGGTCACGTAGACTTTACCGTGGAGGTAGAACGCTCCCTCCGCGTGTTGGATGGCGCTGTTGCCGTTTTCTGTGCGAAGGGCGGCGTTGAACCGCAGTCTGAAACGGTTTGGCGGCAGGCCAGCAAATACGGCGTACCGCGCCTTGCGTATGTGAACAAGATGGACATCACGGGCGCAAACTTCTACAACGTCGTAAAGATGATGCATGAGCGCCTTTCTGCCAACGCTGTGCCGATCCAACTGCCGATCGGCTCGGAAGCGGACTTTATCGGCATGATCGACCTCGTTACCATGAAGGCAGAGGTCTATTATGACAACGAGGGCAAGGATGTCCGCGAGGAAGAAATCCCCGAGAACATGCGTGACCTGGCCGAAGAATACCGTCAGAAACTGATCGAGGCCGTGGCCGATGAGGACGAGGCCATCATGGAGAAGTATCTGGAGGGTGAGGAGATTTCCGAGGAGGAGATCAAGCACGCGATCCGTAAGGGGACCATCGCAAACCGCATCGTGCCTGTTTGCTGCGGCACTTCTTACCGCAACAAGGGCGTGCAGCCGCTTTTGAACGCCATCGTGGACTATATGCCGTCCCCGCTGGATATTCCTCCCGCGCAGGGCACTTCGCTCGACGGGGAAGAGGTCATCACCACCGAATGCTCGGACGATGCGCCCTTTGCAGCGCTTGCGTTCAAGATCGTTGCCGATCCCTTTGTGGGTAAGCTCGCGTTCTTCCGCGTATACAGCGGCACACTCAAGTCTGGCACCTATATCTACAACGCTTCCAAAAACAAGCGTGAGCGCATTGGCCGCATCCTTCTTATGCATGCTGCGAGCCGCACGGAGATCGAAGAAGCCCATGCGGGCGACATCGCCGCGCTCGTTGGCTTGAAGGAGACCGGCACCGGCGATACGCTCTGCGATGAAAAGCATCCGCTCCTTCTTGAAACCATGGAGTTCCCGGATCCTGTCATCCAGGTTGCGATTGAGCCCAAGACGAAGGCCGGCCAGGATAAGATGACCATGGCGCTGCTGAAGCTTGCGGATGAGGACCCCACCTTCAAGACTTTCACCGATCAGGAGACTGGGCAAACCATCATTTCCGGCATGGGCGAGCTGCATCTTGAGATCATCGTGGATCGCCTGATCCGCGAATTCCGCGTGGAATGCAAGGTGGGCAAGCCGCAGGTCGCTTACCGCGAGACGCTCACGAAAACCGTCAAGGCGGAAGGCCGCTATGTGCGGCAGACGGGCGGCCATGGTCAGTATGGGCACTGCGTCGTGGAATTCTCGCCCCTTGAGCCCGGCAGCGGCTTCGAATTCGAAGACAAGACGGTCGGCGGCGTAATTCCCAAGGAATACATCCCCGCCATCAAGGCAGGCATCGAGGATGCTTCCCGCAGCGGCGTGCTTGGCGGCTACGAAGTCGTGGACTTCAAGGCAACGCTGCTCGACGGCAGCTACCACGATGTGGACTCTTCCGAGATGGCTTACAAGATCGCAGGCTCCATCGCGCTCAAGGATGCGCTGGAAAAGGCGCACTGCGTGCTGCTTGAGCCTGTGATGAAGGTCGAAGTGCTGATGCCCGAGGAATATATGGGCGATGTAATCGGCAACCTGACGGCGCGGCGCTGCCGCATCGAAGGTACCGAAATGCGCGGCAACGCACAGGTCGTGGATGCGATCTGCCCGCTGTCCGAAATGTTCGGCTATTCGACTGACCTGCGCTCCCGCACACAGGGGCGCGGCACGTTCACCATGCAGTTTGACCATTACGAACAGGTGTCCGACGGCGTGGCGAAGAAGATCCTCGGCCTGCGCGCGTAAACGAAGCAGGATTGAATAAAACGAAAAACATACTGAATTTGAAGTAAGGAGAGCTACAATGGCAAAGGCAAAATTTGAACGCACGAAACCGCACGTAAACATTGGCACGATCGGCCACGTAGACCATGGTAAGACGACGCTGACCGCGGCGATCACGATGGCACTTGCACAGCAGGGCCAGGCAGCGGCAATGCGTT
>JALFDW010000020.1 GCA_022778545.1 bacterium
AACGCATTGCCGCTGCCTGGCCCTGCTGTGCAAGTGCCATCGTGATCGCCGCGGTCAGCGTCGTCTTACCATGGTCTACGTGGCCGATCGTGCCAATGTTTACGTGCGGTTTCGTGCGTTCAAATTTTGCCTTTGCCATTGCGAAACATTCCTCCTGAAATTTGTCGCTTGTTGTTCCCGCATGAAAACGGGAGTTGTTGGAGCGGGTGATGGGAATCGAACCCACATGACCGGCTTGGGAAGCCGGCGCTCTGCCACTGAGCTACACCCGCGCAACACAGTGTGTGCTGCATTGCTTGCACAATACAGCATTACTATTCTAATTTAAACGCGCGCGTTTGTCAACAAGCGAATCGTCACGGAAAAGCAGCAATTTCGCGAGTTTTTTTGTGCATGTGCGCGGCGCGTTTTTTTGCCACAATATGTTGTGGATTCTTTGCAGGTATGGTACTGTAATATTATGTATGGCTTCGCCCGCGTGCCGGGCAGCAAATGAAAGGAGTTTTTCAACCATGAAGCGTTTCAACCGTTTTTTTGCATTCGGCCTTGCGCTTTTGCTGGCGCTCGGCTGCATGGGGTGTTCCGGAATCAATGAACTTTCGGAGGCACTGCGCGGACTTGCGGACCGTGCGACACCCGCGCCCGTGGAAACGCCTGCGCCTGCGCCTGTGGAAACGCCGGCTGCGACGCCCGTCGCCACGGAGCCCCCTGCCCCGGATGCGGGGGAACAGCTTGCTGCGCTCGACCTTGCCCTCTTTAAAAAGGACATGGAGAGCGACCCGTTCACCCTCAAGCTGACGTTGAAGGATCCCGAGGCGCTCGGCATCCCGATGCCGGAGGCCACCTGGGGCGAGCTGAGCTACGCTGAGACCAAGCGGTATGCGGAGGAGTACGGCGCGTTCCTGAAGCAGCTACACGAGATCGACCGCAGCGCGCTTTCGGAGGATGAGCAGCTCACCTATGATACCATCGAGCAGGAGCTGACCGCCTTCGTTGCGGCCGCGGAATACTATTATTATGATGAAGTGCTCTCTCCCTACAACGGGCTGCACACCAACCTGCCGTTCAACTTTGTGCTCTATGAGCTGGACTGCGAGCAGGATGTCGAGAACTACCTGGCACTGCTTGAGGACGCTGCGCGCTACATGCAGGAGGATGTGCTGCGCTTTGAGCAGGAGAAGGCCGAGCAGGATATTTTCATGAATGATGCGGCGCTCGACAAGGTGCTTGAGCAGATTAAGGATTTCGCGGATGCGGGCGAAAGCTGCTTCCTGTATGCGACCTTTGCGGATGCGCTTGCTGAGGTTGGGCTCGATGCGGAAAAAGAGGCGGAATACCTTGCGGAGAACGAAGCCGGCGTCGCCGGGCTGCTCGCTGCTTACGATGCGCTTTACGACGGGCTCAAGGAGCTGCGCGGCTCCTGCAAGGGAACGGGTGCGATTTGCGAATACGGCAAAGAGGGCGATGCCTATTTCAAGCAGGGGCTGAATGCCGCGGCCTGCTCCGTGATCACGCCGGAGGAAGCAATGCAGCTTCTTGAGAACGAGATTGCGGTGGAATACCAGAAGATCTTCGATGTCATTTACGGCGACCCGGAAGTCTTTGACCAATACGGCGAGATCGATCTTTCCGTGGGCACGTCCGAGGAGAACCTCTCCCTGCTCGAAGCCCTGATGGCGGAATACTATCCGGAGCTGCCTGCCCATACGGTGCGCTTCATCGACGTGCCGGAGGAACTGGAGGATCAGTTCAGCCCGGCCGCTTATCTCATTCCGCCCATTGACGATGCGGGCGAGAATACCATTATTATTAATGTAAAGACCATGGAGGGCGATTCCCGCCTGCTTGACACCATCGCGCACGAAGGATATCCGGGCCATATGTATCATTATATCTATCTGCGCGGCATTCTCGAAAAGACGGGGTGGTACAGGCAGAACATGGGGCTTACGGGATACTATGAGAGCTGGTCGCAGTATGCGGAGAACTTCTTTGACGAATACAACACTGCTTTCGCCAACGATTACTGCGTTATGATGAGCGCGGACAACCGCATTTCAGGCCTGCTTCTGCCGGCGGTGTTCAGCATCGGCGTGCATTACTACGGCTGGGATGAAGCGCGGGTAAAAGAGTATATTGCATCCTACTTTGGCGACGAAGCCGCCGAGGAGCTTGCGCCGCTCTATATCGAGATCGCATTGGACGATGCGTTCTATTATCTGGAATATGCGCTTGGCTATTCCCTGCTGCAGCAGGAGCTGCGCGACGCGGAAGCGGAACTGGGCGAGAAGTTTGACCTGCGCGCGTTCAATGAGGCATTCCTTTCCATCGGGCCGAGCTATTTCAACCTGATCGAGCCCCGGATGGATGCCTGGGTCGCATCCATGAAAGGATAAATAAGGATAAAATGGAATAAAGTGAAAGAAGAAAGGGAGGGCGCATGCCCTCTCTTTTTTGTGAAACCGATTCGGAAACGATCAAGGTCACACGCGTTGATTATAGGGCAAAGAAGAGCGAAAAATGTCGCGGCGGAACAAATGAAAAAATGGATTTATATGAATTTAAGAGAAAACAAGAGATAAAATGCGAATTAGAATGTTAAATTCGTTTAAAAACTGTTTTAAAAGAAGAATAAATGATAAAAACGAATGAAAGCCAAAATCAAAATTGTGTTATGCGACCAAATTCGTTATAATAATCGAGCACGCTGACGAGAGGCCAGCGAGGCGATGCACCTTGAAAACTGTATAGTGCTGAAAGAAGAAGAAACGCAATGTAATTTGAGGGAGCCTTGGCACGGGGAAGAACCGTGCGAAGGGTCTGAGGATAACTTGGAGCCAAGCAAAGAAAAGATGAGCGAGTACGAAAGTACTTGATCAGGATTTAAACTCAAGAGTTTGATCCTGG
>JALFDW010000026.1 GCA_022778545.1 bacterium
CTTTTGGGTCTGTAGACAGTAAGACGCGCAGCGTTCTTGGCTGGCGATGGGTGGAGGCCGATGCGAAGCAGAAAACGCTCCGGTGGAGCGTTTTCAGGCCGACACGGGCGGACGCTTGCCGGCCGCCCCGGGTTGTGATGCGGCATGCAAACCGCTGTACCCAGAGCGGGGTAGTTAAACCGAGAAAAGCAGAAAGCAACGAGCGCCGCCAGTGGCGGATGCAGCGAAGCGGAGCTGCAGAAGGCAGGGAGCACAAGGCAACTGCTCCTGCGGCAACGCTGCGCGACCTTTGCGAACTGTGGACACGTTAGCGGAGGCCGGTGCATTGCCGACACGGGCGGACGCTTGCCGGCCGCCCCGGGTTGTGATGCAGCATGCAAACCGCTGTACCCAGAGCGGGGTAGTTAAACCGAGAAAAGCAGAAAGCAACGAGCGCGCCCAGTGGGCGATGCAGCGAGGTGGCAGCCCAGTGAGCAAGGGAGCGTTAGGCAGCCGCTCTGCGGCAACGCTGCGCGACCTTTGCGAACTGTGGACGCGTTAGCGGAGGCCGGTGCACTGCCGACACGGGCGGACGCTTGCCGGCCACCTCGGGTTGTGATGCAGTATGCAAACCGCTGCACCCAGAGTGGGGTAGTTAAGTGGACAAGGAATAAAGATAGGTAGCTGCCGGGCTGCGCCCGCAGGCGTGATGCGCGGCGCGTTTCCCGCGCCGCATGTTCCTATACCAATTACCCTGCAAAAGCAGGGTGTTTTCATTTGGGATAGGGACACTGGGATAGGGACAACAATGTATACTTCCAGGCCTTGTGCGTCAGTCAACGGCTGGCGATGGGCGGACCGTTTCGATTTTCTTTATCAATGAACGATTTTCGGAATTGAATGGTATAATAGCTTAAACGGATCAACGAAAAGGCGTGGTATGGTGCAGAAAATAAAAGCACTCGCAGATGAATTTCAGGCCTGCCGGAAAGAGATGGAGAAAACAGTTAAAACGGAGGAAAACATATGAAACTTATGGAAGCAATCAAACGCCGGCACAGTGTCCGGCAATACACGGACAAGCCCATCGAAACGGAAATTCTGAATGCATTGCGGGCTGAGATAGCCGCATGCAATGAGGAAGGAGGTCTCCACATTCAACTTGTTACGGATGAGCCAAAGGCCTTCGACGGCTTTATGGCGCATTACGGAAAGTTCAGCGGCGTAAGGAATTATATCGCCCTGATCGGCAAGAAGAGCGATAAACTGGATGAGCTCTGCGGCTATTACGGGGAGCGGCTGGTGCTCAAAGCACAGCAGCTCGGGCTGAACACCTGCTGGGTAGCAATGAGCTACAGGAAAATTCCGGGGGCATTTGAAATAGGGCGCGGTGAAAAGATAACGGTCGTCATTTCATTGGGCTATGGCAAAACGCAGGGCATGGAGCACAAGTCAAAATCTGCCGAAGCCGTAAGCAATATTGGCGATAATTCACCGGCATGGTTTAAGGCGGGCGTTGCGGCCGCCCTGCTTGCACCGACTGCGATGAACCAGCAGAAATTCACCCTGATTTACGCGGACGGAAAGGTGAATGCCGAAGCGGGAGCAGGATTTTATGCTAAAGTGGATCTTGGAATAGTAAAATATCATTTTGAGATCGGAGCGGGCAGAGAGAATTTCGATTGGGCATAACTAACGTAAATGCAGCGCGGCAGGAGTGGTCCTGCCGCGTTTTTGCTGTCGGCGTGGTATGCGCGGAAAGAGGCTCCTTACAGCGTTCCCTGCAGGTCGTCCAGCGTAAGGGAGAATGCCGGCAGGCAATGCGCAAGAAAGTATTGGAGCTCATCGCTTTCGAGGGCTTCAATGTCCTTCCTGATGGTTGCATACGCATGCTGGAATTCCCTGTTCCCGGCGTTCAGCTCGTAGATACATTTGATATAAGCGCAGAGCTTGTCCGCACACTTCAGGAGCTTCTTCTCCTCCGGCGTGAGAGAGCTTCCGTCCAGATAGGGGGCATATTCCTCCCGGAGCTCCTCCGGCAGGTGGTTTTTCAGTTTGCCGGCGGCGGTTGCTTCGATCTGCTTGTAAATGGTCTTCATTTCATCGTTATAGTACTTCACCGGCGTGGGAAGGTCGCCCGTGAGCACCTCGGAAACGTCGTGGAACAGGGCGCAGACCGCGAGCCGGTCGGCGTCGTATCGCTTGCCGAAGAAACGGTTGCCCACGGTGGCGAGAAAATGGGTGAGAAACGCGCACTCCGCCGTGTGCTGCATCAGATCCTCTTTTTCCGTGTTGAACATCAGGCTCCAGCGGTTGATGTGCCGCATCCGGAAGATGAGCGGCAAAAAGGTGTTGTCCATGGTTGGCCTCCGTATAAAACCCGCCTGCATGGCGGGGTGATTGCACTCAGGCGCATAGCTGAAAACATGCGGTAAGCGTGCTGCTTTCAGCGCATATTATTCTTTGTATACAAAATGCTTCACCGTGTCGGGCTCTGAAAGAATATCCTCTGCAATTCCCAAAGGATATAGCGTAATCTGCCGTAATTCTGAAAGCGGAACCCAGCAGAAATTCATGTCGATGCGCTGTTTGTCCAGTCCATCATATGCCTTGAACGAGCCTTCGAGCGGAATTTGCGTTTCATCGCACAGCGAAACCCTGAAATACAAAGAGACTTGCTGGCAGCGCCTGTCGCCCCAGGGAAAGAAGTTCTCACCGAGCAGGAGAAGTCGTTCGACCCGGATATCCGCTCCGGTTTCTTCTTTGAATTCACGAACGAGCGCTTCGGCAGCAGTTTCTTCGAATGTAACATGGCCGCCTGGGAGCGCGTAGTCGTCATCCTCCGGCTTTTGAAGAAGGATCTTTCCATCGTGGATCAGAATGCCTGAAACACGATAAGAAAAGACGTGGGAATCCGTTTTGAAAAGGATGTCTTGCATGGTACCTCTCTTTGGGTGGTCAGGTTTTATCCGTGCAAAAAGCATACCATAAAATCGGGGGCGGGGCAACGGCGGGAATGCCTGCGGGTACCCTCTGCCCACGATCGGATCATGTCAAAGCGGATTCTTTTTCTGCAGTTTCGTTGCGCGTAACGGCGATGAGCGCAAGCTGGTCGCCGATCACGGTATAAAGTGCGGCTGCGGCGTCGAGCTCTGTGCGGGAAAGCCCTTCTGCGATCTGCAGCGCGAGCGCTGCGCCGAGCAAAACAAATTCTTCTGCATTCATAATGCCGATCCTCCCTCTGTTAAAGCATATGCAGCGCAACTGAAAACGGCTCACTGCGTTGACAGGCGGCGCATTTTTTGATAGGCTCATTTACAGCTTTGCAGATGTTTGTTTGCAGATATTGGGAAAGGAACCGTATGCATATGGAAAGACCGACCGCCCGGAAGGAACTTCTTGAGGAAGCGCAGGCGCTTGCGCCGGAGATCATTTCCTGGTACCGTACGCTGCACCGGATGCCGGAGACGGGCTGGATCCTGCCGGAGACCGCCGCGTTTGTGCGGCAGGAACTGGAGAAGATGGGCATTGCCTGCGACGCGCCCTATGCGGAGCACAGCAGCGTTACGGCGGTGATCCCGGGTGCGGAGCAGGGCGAAGGCGTCGCTCTGCGTGCGGATATGGATGCTTTAAACGTGAGGGAGGAAACTGGGCTTTCCTATGCGGCGGAAAACGGGAATATGCATGCCTGTGGGCACGATGCGCACACGGCGATGCTCCTTGGCGCGGCGAAGCTGCTTTCCCGGCGCACGGGCCGGCTTCCCGGGCCTGTGCGGCTGATCTTTCAGGCAGGCGAGGAGCTGAGCGGCGTCGCGGAACGGCTCGCGCAGGAGGGCGTGCTGGAAACGCCGCATGTCGGGGCGGTATTCGGACAGCATGTTGGCACGCTTGTGGGGCCGCTCGCGGTGGGAACGGTTGCGGTGAAGCCCGGCTGCGCAATGGCGGCGAAGGTGCGCTTTGCGATCACCGTGCATGGCTGCGGCTGCCACAGCGGAACGCCCACGCAGGGTGTCGATCCGATCGCCATCGCCGCCCAGATCATAACTGCGCTGCAAACGCTCGTGAGCCGCGAATGCGATGCGAAGGAGGAGGCGGTACTCTCCGTGACCTCGATCCATGGCGGCACGGCGGATAACATCATCCCGGATACGGTGGAACTTGTGGGCTCCCTGCGGGCGGCGGGGGACGCGCTTTCCGCGCGGCTTTCCGAACGCATTGAAGCGGTGGCAAAGGGGATCGCGCAGGCGATGCGCGGGGACTGTACCGTGCGCCGGGAGCTGATCTGCCCTGCGCTCCAGAACGATGAAGCGCAAACGGAGCTTGTGCGCACGCTTGCCGCAGAGCTTTTCGGAGACGCGCGCGTCCATACCGCCGGCGCACCCAGCATGGCCAGCGAGGACATGGCCTGCTACCTGCAGGAACGGCCCGGTTCATTCTGGTTCTTCGGCACGCAGCCGGAGTCCTGCCTGGAAGGCAACCACAGCCCGCGCTTCACGGTCGCGGAAAGCTGCCTTGCGGACGGAGCGGCGCTGCTCGCGGCTACGGCGGAAGCCTGGCTTTGCGGGGCGGCTTGCAAAAAATGAGGAAATCTCATATAATTAAAAGAACTATTAAACTTAAAGGAGTTGATCTCCACAATGGAGGACGGAAGTCCTATAGGATATTTCATATCCATCGCTTTTCTGATCCTTGGTGGCGCGTATTTTGCAGGAACTGAGATCGCGCTTGCCTCGGTGAACCGCATCCGCATGATGAGCTATGCGGACAACGGGAACCGGCGGGCATCGCGGGTGCTCTATATTTTGGATCATTTCGATAAGGCGCTCACCACGCTCCTGATCGGCAACAACATCATGCATATTGGCTGCGCGAGCATTGCAACGCTCATGGCAACGAAGCTTTGGGGCCTGAAAGCAGTACCTGTAACCACGGTCGTGACGACGGTCGTGGTGTTCCTTGTGTCTGAAATGATCCCGAAGCGCTTCGCAAAGGCATGCAACGAACGCTTCGCGCTTGCGGTATCCGGCTCCCTGATTGCGCTGATGAAAATATTCACGCCCGTTTCGTTCGTGTTTTCCAAGCTCAGCGCATGGGTCAGCAGGCCTTTCAAAAAGCAGGAGGAAGAACCCACCGTCACGGAGGACGAACTGTACGATATCATTGAGACCATAGCCGCGGAAGGTGCGATCGATGAGGAAAAGACGGAACTCGTGCAAAGCGCGCTGGAGTTTTCCGATACCTTCGTGCAGGATGTGCTCACACCTTGGGAAAAGGTCGTATCCATCCCCGTGGATGCGTCGGATGAGACCATCCTTACCACCATCCGGGAAAATGCGCATTCCCGCATTCCCGTTCTGGATAAGGAGGGGCACCCGATCGGCGTTCTCCTGATCCGCAAATATTTAAAGGCGCACATGCGGGGCGAGGCTCCGCAGATCAGCCATATTATGGAAAGCATCCATTTCGTGGATGCGGACATGCCCATTGACGATCTGTTCCCGGTGATGAGCCGGAACAAGACCCATCTTTCCGTCGTGCGGGACGCACAATGGAAAACGCTCGGCATCATCACGATGGAGGACATCCTCGAAGAACTCGTCGGTGAGATCTACGATGAGGACGATGCGGAAGAAGCGAACGATCAGGGAGGTGCCGCCTGATGCAGGAAGCAACGCTTAGCTCCTACCTTCTGATCGTGCTGCTGATTGCCTTTTCGGCGTTCTTCTCCGGCTCGGAGATCAGCTATTCCTCGCTGAACGCGCTGCGCATGAAAAACGCGGCGGAGAGCGGCGGCCTTGCCGCAAAAGCCGCGTACTGGATCTACCAGGCATATGACTCCGCGCTCGTTACGATCCTCATCGGCAACAACCTTGTGAACATCGCTTCCTCCTCGGTGGCGACGCTGATTGCCGTGTCGCTCCTCGGGGATGAGGGCGCGTGGGCCGCTACGGCGGTAATGACGGTGCTGATCCTCACCTTCGGCGAGATCATCCCGAAAATCATTGCCGTTCAGCTGCCGGAGGGCTTCGCGAAGTTGGTCGCGCTGCCGCTCCGGGTGATGATGTTTATTACAAAGCCCATCGTGTGGGTGTTCAACAAGCTCCTCATGCTGCTGGACCGCGTTTGGGCGCGCTTTGGGGAAAGTGGCCCCACCGTTACGGAGGATGACCTTGAGACGATCCTTGAGACGGTTGAAGACGAAGGCGTCATCGATGAGGACCGGGCGGAGCTTTTGCAGAGCGCGCTCGACTTTGGCGATGTGCTGGCCTATGAGATCATCACGCCGCGCGTGGACATGCTTGCCATCGACATCGAGGATGATTGGGAAGAAGTGCTGAAAACGGCATACGATTCCCCGTATTCCCGTATCCCGGTCTATGAGGATACCATCGACAACATCATCGGTATCCTGCACCTGAACCACTTCTTTAAGGAACTCGTGGAGCAGCCGCAGTTTGATCTGCGTTCCATCCTGATGCCTGTGAACTTCGTGCATAAGACCATGCCGCTGGATGATGTTCTTACCGTCATGAAAAAGCGCCAGTGCCACATGGTGATCGTGACGGACGAATACGGCGGGACGATGGGCTGCCTCACGATGGAGGACGTGCTCGAACAGCTTGTGGGCGACATCTGGGATGAGTCCGATGAGATCGTGGATGAATTTGTGCAGACCGGCGAGGACACATATGAAGCCGATGGCGACATGCGCATTTACGACTTCTTTGAGGAGTTGGACATCGACGACCGGGACTTTGACGACGACAATGCCACCCTCGGCGGCTGGGCGATCGAGATGCTTGGCGATTATCCCAAGGTGGGGGATAGCTTCGATTATAAGAACCTGACCATCACGGTGAAAAAACTCCAGAACCTCCGCGTGATCCGCCTCGCGGTGCAGGTGCATCCGCTTCCGCCGGAGGAAGAGGAAGAATGAAGCAGTAACTTAAAAAAGCGGCACATGCCGCTTTTTTGTTACTCCTGCGCTTTGAGGGAAAACGCGTTTTTGCGGAACTCGACCAGCCCGTCCCGCCGCATTTTGCCAAGCTCGGCGGAAAGCGCGCTGCGTTCCACGCAAAGGTAATCCGCAAGCTGCTCCCGGGAAAACGGGATGCAGAAGCTGCGCTTTCCCTGCCGGATCGCTTCCGCGGAAAGGTAGGAAAGCACCCTGCCGCGGATGGTCTTTGGTGCGGTGTGTGTGATCTTTTCCGCAAGGCGGAGGTTCTTCTCCGCGATGCAGGCAAGAAGATTGCGGATGAGCACAGCATGGGCGGCGCAGGCTTTGGAGCAGGCGGAAAGGATGCGCGGAACGGAAAGCAGCAGTACGCGGCTCTCCTGCGCGGCAACGGCGTTCACGAGGGAGAGCGTGCCCGGATTTGCGGCATAGGCTTCGGAAAAAAGCTCGCCCGGGCCAATGTGCGAGAAGATGCTCGCGTTGCCCCAAAGGTCGTTCTGCAGGATGTGCACTTCCCCCGAAAGCAGCAGGCCGGCTAAGGTAACGGGCTCTCCCTGGCGGCAGATCAGCGCGCCCTTTGGAAAGGTGCGCTCCACCGCCTGAAAGCAATGCAGCATGCTGGCTGCTTCCTCCGGGGATATGCCGCGGAACAGCGTGCTTTCTGCAATTTTGTCATATTCCATCATAAGTTCCTCGTTTGTTGGAATAACAACATAATGTTTGGCGCAAGTATAGTATGATACAGCCATGAAGTCAAGAATACAGGAGGAAGAAAACATGATCCGAAGGATTATTGAGATCAATGAAGATAAGTGCAACGGCTGTGGCCTTTGCGCAAAAGCCTGCCATGAAGGGGCTATCGGCATGGTGAACGGCAAGGCGCGCCTGATGCGGGATGACTATTGCGACGGCCTTGGCGACTGCCTGCCCGCCTGCCCCACGGGAGCGATCCGCTTTGTGGAGCGGGAGGCTGCGGCTTATGACGAGGCGGCCGTGCTTGCCAACAAGGAGAAGGCCGAAGCGAAACCGCTGCCCTGCGGCTGCCCGGGCACGCAGGCAAGGGAGATCGCGCGCGGCGCGGCGGAGCCGGAGGCATGCAGCGCTGCGCCTGCGGCATCGGAGCTGCGGCAGTGGCCGGTGCAGATCAAGCTCGTGCCGGTCAACGCGCCGTATTTTGCGGGCGCGCATCTGCTCGTTGCGGCGGATTGCACGGCATATGCCTATGCCGCGTTCCACCGGGATTTCATCCGCGGGCGGATCACACTTGTGGGGTGCCCGAAGCTTGATGCCGTGGATTACAGCGAAAAGCTGACTGAGATCATCCGCAGCAATGACATCAAAAGCGTCAAGGTCGTTCGCATGGAAGTGCCATGCTGCGGCGGCATCGAAAACGCGGTCAGGGCTGCGCTGCAGGCGAGCGGGAAATTCATCCCCTGGCAGGTAGTGACGGTTTCGACTGATGGGCGAATCCTTGCGGAGTGAATTTGTTTAAACCAAAAGGGACGCACCTACAGGTGCGCCCTTTTTCACTTCCTTAGTTCTTTCCCAAAATATCCCTTGCGACGATCACGCCAGTGACGCTTGCCTGCATCAGCCCGCGCGTGATGCCCGCGCCGTCACCGATGGCATAAAGCCCGGGCACAGAGGTGCAGAAGCGGTTGTCCACCTCAAGCTTGCAGGAATAGAATTTCACCTCCACGCCGTAGAGCAGCGTGTTGCGGGAATAGAGGCCGGGGGCGAGCTTGTCGTAAGCGCGGAGCGCTTCGATGATGCTCGTCAGGTGCCGGTGCGGCAGTACAAAGGAGAGGTCACCCGGCACAGCGGTCGTGAGCGTGGGCCGCGTGGTGGATTTTGCAAGGCGGGAAGCATCCGTCCTGCGGCCAAGCAGCAGGTCGCCCAGGCGCTGCACCATCACGCCGCCGCCGGTGAGCATGTTGCCGAGCTGCGCGATGTAGTTGCCGTATTTGATCGGCTCGTCAAAGGGCTTCGTGAAATGCGTGCTTACAAGCACCGCAAAGTTCGTGTTCTCCGTGCGCAGGTTTGCGTCATGGTAGCTGTGGCCGTTCACGACGGCGATGCCGCCTTCGTAATGCTCTTCGCTCACGATGCCGCCGGGGTTCATGCAGAACGTGCGCACCTTGTTTTCGAACGTGTCCGCATAGTAAACGAGCTTCGCCTCATAAAGGTGCTGCGTCAGGTGATCCATGATGGAGTTGGGCACCTCCACGCGCACGCCGATGTCCACCTCGTTGTTGGAGAGCGAGATGCCGAGGCGCTTGCCTTCGTTTTGCAGCCACTGGGCGCCGCCGCGGCCGGGCGCCATGATGATGTTTGCGCCGTAAACATCCCCCGCGTCCTTGCCGGAGACATAGTGCACACCAACGGCGCGGCCGTTTTCCACGATCACGTTTTCTGCCGTGGTGGAGCCCATGAACGTGAAGTTCTCATGCTCCATGAGCCATTTATACATGTTCTCGAGCACGATGGCGGAATATTCCGTGCCCATGTGGCGCACGGGGCAGCGCACCAGATGGATGTTATGGCGGCTTGCCTCATAGGCGATCTCCGCGACCTTTGGGTCGCCCTTGCCGTGCACGGCATCCGGCGCGCCGAAACCGACGTAAACGGAATCCGCATAGTCGATGAGTGCCTGTGCTTCCGCTTCCGAAATGTATTTTGTGATGTTGCCGCCCACCTCGTGTGAAAGGGAGAGCTTGCCGTCCGAAAACGCGCCGGCACCTGCCCAGCCGCTCATGATGGCGCAGGGGTTGCAGCCCACGCATTTGCCCGTGATGCGCGCAGGGCATTTGCGCTCCGCAATGGCGCGGCCGCTGTCCATCAGCAGCACTTTCTTTGTTTCGTCATGCTTCATCAGTTCGAGCGCGGTGAAGATGCCCGCCGGGCCTGCGCCGATGATGATCGCGTCATATGTTTTGTTCATGTCTGCATCCTCCTGGTTTAGACTGCCCATTTGAGCCCGAACTATAATATATCAGAGCGGGCAAAAAGTAAAGCTTTTAACAACAGGATTAACAAAAGAATTGCTTATGGGAATATAAGGACATATTGCCTTGGCGTACTTTAGGGTCGTATCCCCCACAGCACCGTGCCGGACGCTTCCCCAAGGCGCATGAAACCGTATTTTTTATAAAAGGAATTCCCTTTTTCGTTGTTTTTTCCGCAGCCGAGCATTACGCCGCGCACGCCCTTTGCGCGAAGGGCGGAAAGCAGAGTATCGATCAACTGGTGGCCGAGGCCAAGCCGCTGGTATTCCGGGAGAATGTCGATGTGCAGGTGCGCAGGGTATTCCCGCGCAAAGCGTCCTTCCACCTGGTGGAACAGCCAGAAACGCGCGGCGCTGTGGGAGCAGCGCCAGATGCGGGGTAGGTAGGGCAAAAAACGCAAGCGGTAGCGCGCATAGTCCGGCGCGGAGATCACATAGCCCACCGCCTCGTCCGCGTCGTTTGCGGCGACGAAGCAGGTGGAAGGCTCCCGCTCGGTGTAATAATCGTTGTACATCAGGAGGATCCATGTCCGCAGCGCAGCGTCCTCATAGACGCGCGGCGTTGCCGTGGCAAGGCAGATCTCCCGCATGCGCGCCCGGTCGCGCGGCTCATAAGGGCGGATCTGCATCTTCAGCTCCAGAGCCTTTCCCTGTAAACGCCCGCATCTTTCAGCGCGCGGATGCTTTCCACCACCATGGGCTTATCTTCATGATAGGTTACGCCGAACCAGCTTCCATGCGTCGGCAGTACGCGCACGCGCGCTTTCCCCGCAAGGATGGCCTCGCACACCGCGTCCGGCAGCAGGTCTTCGTATTTGAGCGGGTTTGCGGCAAGGCCGGCGGCGAGATTCGCTTCAAAACGCGTGCGCAGCAGCGGAAACAGGCTGCTCTGGAAGCCCCAGCAGTTCATGGAAACCGTGGTGCCGCGCGGCATGAACACGGTTTCGCCTGCGGCATTCTGATATTCCGCGCCCCCGGGCGTTTTTGCGATGCCGAGCCGCTCGCTGATGCGCGCGAGGTATCCGTTTTCTACCACACATTCGCCGCGGTTCACGCGGCCATGGTCGGTCAGCGTATTTTCCAGGTGATAGCCCACAACAAGGTGCTCCTCCGCGTGGGCAGGGTCGGAAAGAAAATCATACAGCAGCCGGAAAGCCTCCGGCCCGTAATAGTCATCCGCGTTGATGACGGCAAACGGCCGCCCTGCGATGGCTTTTTCGGCCGAGAGCAGTGCATGCGTGGTGCCGAGCGGCTTCACGCGCCCTTCCGGCAGCGCGATGCCCGCGGGGATGTCGTCAAGCTCCTGAAAGGCGTAGGTCACCTTCATGTGCGGCGCGACGCGCGCGCCGATCGTTGCCTTGAAATCAGCCTCGATGGCATGCTTGATGATGAACACGACCTCCTCAAAGCCGGCGCGGAGCGCATCGAAAACGGAGTAATCGATGATGAAGCAGCCTTCCGGGTCGATGGGGTCCATCTGTTTGATGCCGCCGCCATAGCGGCTTCCCATGCCTGCGGCGAGGATCGCCAATACGGGTTTTTGCATGCTGTACTCTCCTTGTAAAATACTATGGGGGGATTATGCCTGCTCGATCTGGCACATCTTCATCGTGGTGAGCGCGGCACAATGGCTTTCCGGGGTGACGCCCGCGCAGCAATCCGGCGCGATAAAGATCCGATTTCCCGGGAAATAAGCCCGCAAAAGGAGCGCGTTCGACACCACGCAGATGTCCGTGCAGAGGCCCATCAGCAGGAATTCCGTCTCCGGCTCCACATAGGGGCGGAGCAGTTCCGGCAGCGCGACGCAGCCGAACGTGGGCTTATCGACGATGAGGGCATCCTCCGCAAGCGGGGTGAGCTCCGGCGCGATCGCCCAGCCTTCGCTGCCCTCTTCGCAGTGCGGCACGGGCAGGAGCTTGCCTTCGAGGGTCGTAAGGTAATCGCCATGGTGTGTGTCCCGCGTAAAAACGAGCATTGCGCCCGCTGCCCGCTCCGCTTCGATGCGCGCGGTCACGGTGGGGAGGATCGCCTGCGCTTCGGGGGTGCCGAGCGCGCCGGTGATGAAATCGTTCTGCATATCGATCACAAGGACGATGCGTTTTGCTTTCGTCATGGTTTCCTCCTTAAAATCATGATATTCCATAATGGGCTGGTGCTCAATACACCGGGTAGCCGTTTATATACAGCGCAAGGTAGGTGAGAAGCCCCGCGATGGAAAACAGCGTTGCGGCGGCGTCCTTTTTGCGCGTGTCGGCGATGGCGGCAAGCGCGATGGCGAGCGGGAAGCAGGCCGCAAGATAGCGCGGTGCGCTCAAAAGCCAGGTTGCGCCGATGGCGATGACGAAATATGCGAGGAAATACGCCATGGTGGAAGGCCGAAGCCGCTTTGCCGCGGCAGTCATGAGGCCAAGCGCGCCGAAAGAATAAATGAGGTTGGGCAGCCACAGGCCGAAGAACTGGGAATAATTGCCCTCTGCCGCTGTGGAAAGGGCATATTCCGTCTGGTATGCTGCCGTTTCAAAGAACAGGCCGAAGCCCTGGTTCCAGTGCTCCCGCTGATATTGCATGAACCTGAACGGGTCGCCCGTTACGGCGTAGTTGATGTAAATATAAGCCGCAAGGCCGAGCGGCACAAGCAGCATGCAGAGCCCCTGCCGGATGAACGTTTTCTTTTCGGTGGCAAGCGTCTCCCTGCGCCGCGCTGAGAGAAGCTCATACAGCCATTCTATGAAGATGAACGCGAGCAGCAGCACGCCGACCGAACGCGTGAACGATGCGAACGCGCCGAACAGGCAGCCCCACAGGTAATACTTTTTGCGCACAAGGTAGGCGCACGCAAGCGAGCAGAGCAGGAAGAGGCTTTCCGTCATCGGGGCGGCAAAAAAGAACGCGGCCGGCGTCAGGAACAGGAACTTCACAGCGCGCAGGGCGGTCTCCCGCGGATGGTCGAGGGAGACGAGCTCATAGATGAGGATCGCTGCAACGGTCGCCGTGAGCGTGGAAACAAGCAGCGCCGAAACGAGGGAGTTCCCCGTAAGAAAATTCAGCGCGCGGATGCAGAGCGGGTAGAGCGGGAAGAAAACGATGTGGAAGCGTGGGTCGCCCTCCGTCACATACCAGTTTTCCGCAATGCCGAGATAATGCGGAGCGTCCCCCTTCAGCCAGCAGGCGCCGAGCGTATCCCAGATGCCGCCTTCGTAGGGGCCGCCTGCCGCGTGGAACGCATAGGCTGCCGCGAAGAGGAACAGCCGCGTGATGAGCATGAACAGCACGATGCGCGCCCAGGGATGGCGCTTATCGCGCCGGAGGCTGCGCCGCCCGAGCTGCGCGTCCGGCGAGGGGAGCGGCTCCGAGGTGAAAAATGAAAGCGCATGATCCGTGCCGCGCAGCACGCAAAGTGCGAACAGCAGGCAGGAGAACCACGCGGCAAGCATCCCGGCAAGGGTGTTTGCGCGCGTGAGGGCATACCAAAGGAACGCTGCCGCAATAATTGCGGCAATGCCGACATAAAGCCATCGTTTCAGCTTGTTTTCTTTCCACCAGTTCATGGAAACATTATAGCATACCGCACAAAACGGAACAACCGTACAACGGCGGCGTCCTTCGATCATTCCCATCCGGCCGCATGCGAAGAATGCGGAAGAATGTATACAAGTATATATCCTGCTGAGCCCTTGCAATCCGATTTTCCTTGCGATAAGATGAACTTGCCGCGAAGCGGCATCTGCATTTGTGTATGTAAATTAAATCAAAAGGAGCAGAAAACCATGATCGAGTTGACCTCCCACGGCGTGTATCTCGTGGACGGTAAGCCGCAGGAAGGCGCGCCCATGAGCGTGAGCCCCGATGCGGCGCGCGAAAACACCATCGCGTATTCCATCCTCCGCGCACATGATGTGTCCGACGACCCCAAGAAGATGCGCATCAAGTTCGACTGCCTTGTTTCGCATGACATCACCTACGTCGGCATCATCCAGACCGCACGCGCAAGCGGGCTCAAGGAGTTCCCGCTTCCCTATGCGATGACCAACTGCCACAACAGCCTCTGCGCCGTCGGCGGCACGATCAACGAGGATGACCATGTGTTCGGCCTTTCCGCCGCGAAGAAATACGGCGGCATCTATGTGCCGGCCAACCAGAGCGTCATCCACAGCTATGCCCGTGAGGCGCTTTCCGCCTGCGGCAACATGATCCTCGGTTCCGACAGCCACACCCGCTACGGTGCGCTCGGCACCATGGGCGTGGGCGAAGGCGGCCCTGAGCTCGTGAAGCAGCTCCTCAAGAATACTTACGATGTGCCCGCTCCCGAAGTTGTGCTCGTGTACCTCACCGGCGCACCGAAGAAGGGCATCGGCCCGCACGACGTTGCGCTCGCGCTCGTCGCCGCGACGTTCGAAAGCGGCTTTGTGAAGAACAAGGTCCTTGAGTTCGTAGGCCCCGGCGTTGCAAACCTGCCCGTCGAATTCCGCAACGGCATCGACGTTATGACTACCGAGACCACCTGCCTCTCCTCCATCTGGGAGACGGACGATCAGGTCAAGCATTATTACGACGTATACGGCCGTCCCGAAGCGTTCAAAGAACTCAAGCCCGGCAAGGTCGCGTACTATGACAGCATGATCCACATCGAGCTCGACAAGATGGAATCCATGATCGCGCTGCCGTTCCATCCCTCCAAGGCGCACACGATCCACGAGTTCCAGAAGAACGCGAAGCAGCTTCTCGCGGAAGTGGAAGCGGAAGCCGCGAAGAAGTTCCCGAAGGCTAAGACCGACCTCGTCAGCAAGGTGCAGGCGGATGGTTCCGTCCTCGCCGACCAGGGCGTGATCGCGGGCTGCGCCGGCGGTACGTACGACAACATCATGGAAGCTGCTGCCATCCTGAAGGGCGGCGACGTTGGCGCAGGCTATTTCGGCCTCTCCGTTTACCCGATGAGCGTCCCCGTGAGCCTGGAGCTCACCCGCGTGGGCGCTTCCGCCGAGCTGCTTGAGGCGGGCGCGATCATCAAGCCCAGCTTCTGCGGCCCGTGCTTCGGCGCAGGCGACGTGCCTTCCAACAACGGCCTCTCCCTCCGCCACACCACCCGCAACTTCCCGAACCGCGAAGGCTCCAAGCCCGGTGAAGGCCAGATCGCGACCGTTGCGCTCATGGATGCCCGTTCCATCGCGGCCACCGCGCGCAACCACGGCGTCATCACCGCTGCGACGGATGTGGATTACGACATGCCGGAGATCGATTACCACTTCGACAAGTCCGTCTACGAGCGCCGCTGCTACAACGGCTACGGCAAGGCGGATCCCTCCGTTGAGCTGCGCCTTGGGCCCAACATCACGGATTGGCCGAAGATGTATGCCCTCAATGAGAACCTGCTCGTGAAGCTCGCGGCCGTCATCAATGACCCCGTGACCACCACGGACGAACTCATCCCCTCCGGCGAGACGAGCTCCTACCGCTCCAACCCGCTGCGCCTCTCCGAGTTCGCGCTGTCCCGCCGCGTGCCGGAATACGTGGGCCGCAGCAAGGCTTCGCAGGCGCTTGAGAACGCCCGCATCGCAGGCGAAAAACCCGCTGAGCTGATGGACGCGCTCGCCAAGGTCGGCGATGCGGAAGAGCTCATCAAGACCACGAGCACCGGCTCCGCCATCTTCGCCAACAAGCCCGGCGACGGTTCTGCGCGTGAGCAGGCGGCTTCCTGCCAGAAGGTGCTCGGCGGCTACGCCAACTTCTGCTATGAGTACGCCACCAAGCGTTACCGCAGCAACTGCATCAACTGGGGCATCCTGCCCTTCACCCTCGCGGAAGACACCAAGTTCGATTATGAGGACGGCGACATGGTGTTTGTGCCCGGCATCCGCAAGGCGGTCGAGACCGGCACCGAGACCATCCCCGCGAAGGTCATCCGTAAGTGCGGTTGCGTGGAGGACATCACCCTTTACATCAAGGGCCTCACGGCGGACGAGAAGCAGATCCTGCTCGACGGCTGCCTGATGAACTACTACGCCGCGAACCACGCGAAATAAACCATAAGAACACAAAAAAGGAGCGGGATGTATCCTGCTCCTTTTAAGTTATAGCTCAAAGCATTATCGTTCAAATTCCCGCTCGTGCGCTTTGAAAAAGTCATAATAGGCGCGGACGTTCGGCAGCTCCGTCCAGCGCTTCACATCCACGGGGTCTTCGTCGAGATCGTAGATCTTCGCGCCCTTAAATGAGAGAACGAACGGCGAGTGCGTGGCAATGATGAACTGGCAGCCGAAGAAGCGGGCGGAATCCTCAATGAACTGCACGAGCTCCGCCTGCCGCGCCGGGGAGAGGCTGTTTTCCGGCTCGTCGAGAAGGTAAAGCCCATCCTCACCGATCTTTTCCGTGAAATAGCGGAACGCGCTTTCCCCGTTGGAGTATTCCCGCGGGTTGTCCATCAGTTCCGCACGCACGAATTTTGACTGCGTGAGCCGTTTTGCGTTGTTGTTCCGTCTGAGCTTTTCGTAATCCGCAATGGATTCCAAGCGGAATTTGGAATACTTGGTGCTGAGGTATTCCTCAAACAGCTCGTCCCGCCGCTGGTCGATCCCTTCGTTCAGGCAGCGGAGGTTGAGCATGTAGTCGAACACATCGTCGCTCGTGATGATGCGGCAGCCGCCGGCGGGCGGCTCCATCATTTCGGCGGTGCAGAGGGCGAGATAATCCGGAAAAAAGTTCGATTTGTTGAACGCGGAATCCCGCGCGGCGGCGACCTTTTCTGCGATGATGTTGAGCGCGGTCGTCTTTCCCGAGCCGTTCCCGCCGTAGAGGATCGTTACGGGCGCAAAGTCCGCCTCCGCAAAGCCATGGCGCGAAAGCACCTGAAACGGATAGAAGGAATCGTAACAGGTGCGTTTCTGCGCGAGGAAGAAATCAAATTCGCGGTCATGATCCGGGAAGGTGAAGCGGGAAAGGTAAACCATGGGAAACCTTAAAGCAGCTTCTGCGTTTGCTTGTAAACGTCGCCGGAACCGAGGGTGACCACAAGGTCGCCGGGCTTGGCATTGGCATCAAGGTAAGCGCGGATCTCCTCGAACGTGGGGAGATAGACCGCCTTTGTGCCGCCTGCGTTGATGCCCGCGACCATATCCCGCGCGTGTACGCTGCCGTCATCCGTTTCGCGGCCGGGGTAGATATCCGGCACGAGAACTTCATCTGCGTGCGCGAAGCAGGTCACGTTTTTGCAGAAAAGCGTTTTTGCACGGGTGTAAGAATTGCACTGGAACACGCACCAGAGTTTGCCGTGCGGCACGCGCGCTGCGGCGGAGAGCGTGGCGTTGATCTCGGCCGGATGGTGCGCGTAATCGTGGTAGTATTTCACGCCGTTGCGCTCGCCGAAAAACTCAAAGCGCCGGCGCGTGTTGCGGAACGTATGCAGCGCCTCCGCGACCGCCTGGAAGGACGCGCCCGCATAGAGGGCCACTGCAGCTGCCGCAAGGGCGTTTACGATGTTGTGCTCGCCCGGCACGGAAAGGGAGATGCGCCCGAGGTTCTTTCCGTCATAGATGAGATCGAAGGAAGGGCAGCCCGCCGCATCGTAGGCGATGTTGCCGGGGATGTAGTCCGCATTTGCCATGCCGTAGGAGATGTGCGCGCCGCGGTGCTCCACAAGCAGCCTGCGCACCCGCGGGTCGTCCGCGCAGCCGATGAACATGCCGTTTTCCGGCAGGAGGGCAAGGAACTTCCGGAACGCCTGCGTGATATGCTCGATGTCTTTATAATAATCCAGATGGTCGTCATCGATGTTGTTGATGAGCGCAACGGTGGGGCGCAGCGTCAGAAAGCTCTCCACATATTCGCAGGCTTCGGTGATGAACATGTCATGCGCGCCGATGCGCACACCGCCCTGGAGGATATCCACAAAGCCGCCGATGTGCACGGTGGCGTCCGGCTTGCCCGCCTCGCAGATGTAGGCCAGCATGGAGGTGATGGTGGTCTTTCCATGGCAGCCCGCGATGCCGATCACGTCCTTGTAGCCTTCGGTCAGTTGGCCGAGCGCGACGGAGCGTTCCAGCTCCGGGATGCCCCGTTGCTTCGCGGCCACGCGTTCCACGTTCGTGGGCTTGATGGCGGCGGAGTAGATCACAAGGTCAGCGTCGCCGAGGTTGTCGGCCGAGTGCCCGATCGTGACGGGCACACCAAGCTCCTGCAAACGCTCCGTAAACGGGGAGACGTTCGCGTCGGAACCCTGCACGGCATAGCCCCGGTCGCGCAGGATCTGGGCAAGGCCATTCATGGAGCAGCCGCCGATGCCGATGAGGTGGATGGTTTTGTGGTCCGTAATGTGCGTCATATCCGTATCCTCGATTCTATAAAAACTCATCAATATCAGAATAATACAGAAAGTATACTACGTTTCCGGTGAAAAGGGAAGCGTGCGGCAGACACGCGCGAACGCTGCGTCCGGAAAAGCAGCTTTTGCGCGTTCCGCATCCGCCCGGGAGCCGAAAATGCCGAACACGGCGGAGCCGCTCCCCGTCATGCAGGCGGCAAGCGCCCCCTCTTTTCTGAGACGCTCCGCAAAGCATTCGATCTCCGGCACAAAGCGCAGTGCGGGCGCATACAGGGCGTTGAACACAAGCCCCGGCACGGCGGCTGTGTTTCCCGTGCGGAGCGCATCCGCCATGGCGAATGCGTTGCCCATAGGCAGCGGCAGAGCGAGCGATTCAAACAGCGACTTCGTGCCGACGCCCCGCGCACTTTTTATGATGAGCAGGTCGAGCGGCATCGCGGGCAGCCGCGTCATGCGCTCTCCGATCCCTTCGCAGAGCGCCGCGCCGCCTGCAATGCAGAATGGCACATCCGCGCCGATGCGCGCGGCAATGGCGAAAAGCTCCTCTTCGGAAAGCGCGCCGTAAGCGGCCTGCATGCCGCGAAGCACTGCTGCCGCGTCTGCGGAGGAACTGCCGAGCCCGGCTTCCGCGGGGATGCGGCAGCGGATGGAGATGCGCGCTCCGCCCGTGCCTGCGGCATCCCGGTAAGCCTCCGCCGCACGTCTTGCCGCGCTGCGCTCGGGCAGCGGCACATCCGCTTCCACGGAGATCTCCTTTGCCGGTTCAAGCGAGACCGTGTCGCAAAGGTCGATGGCGTGCATGATGGTGCAAAGCTCATGGTAGCCGTCCGGCCGGCGGCCGAGCACGTTGAGCAGAAGATTGATTTTTGCATGCGCTTCATATTCCATATATTCATTATAAGCCAAAAAGGGTTAAAAATCACGGAAAACGTCAATGCTTGAAGCATCTGCTGTGAAAGGAACCTCTGTTATGAATATGAAAAAAAGAATGGCTTTATTTTTGGCGGCTTTGTTTGCGCTTTTTGCCTTTATGCCTGCGCGGCACGGCGGCGCTTTCACGTGCCTTGCGGAGGCACAGGATGATTATGGCTCCGTGTTCCGGCTGCATGTGATCGCAAACAGCGATTCGGAGAAGGACCAGGCCGTAAAGCTGCGCGTGCGGGACGCTGTCCTCGCATATGAGCGGGCGCGCATGGCGGATGTATCCACGGCCGAAGAGGCCCGGCAGCGCCTGATGGAGGATGGCGCAGGGCTGCTTGCCACCGTGGAACAGACGCTCCGCGCCGCAGGCATGGAATATGGCGCATACCTGGAAACCGGCGTATTTCCTTTTCCGGAGCGCGTTTACGGGGATGCGGTCTACCCTGCGGGCGATTATTCCGCGCTGCGCATCGTGCTCGGCGCGGGAAAAGGGCAAAATTGGTGGTGCGTGATGTTTCCGCCGCTATGCATATTGGAACTCCCCGGTGGGGAAATTGATTACAAGGAGCTGAAAACAAACAGCTTTTTCATCAAGCTCCTCAAAAGCATAGACGGAGGAAAGCTATGGGACAGGATAAAAGAAAAGCTGCGCTGATGCTCGTGCTGGTGCTTGCACTCTGCACCGTGCTGCAGTCGACGGCGCTTGCGGCGGCGCTGCGCGTAGGGTCACGCGGTGAAGAGGTCAGGCAGCTGCAAACAAAACTCAAGCGCTGGGGGTATTATTCCGGCGCGGTGGACGGCATCTTCGGCTCCGGCACGGAAGCGGCCGTCAAGCAGTTTCAGCGCAAAAACGGGTTGACGGTGGATGGCATCGTCGGCACGGCAACGGCGAAGGCGCTCGGGCTTACGCTTTCGGGCAGCAGTTCGTCCGGCAGTTCCGGCGGGTCGTCCTCCTCAAACGCATCGGGCAACCTGTATCTCCTGGCGCGGCTGGTATACGGCGAGGCGCGCGGTGAGCCGTACAAAGGGCAGGTGGCTGTGGCGGCGGTGGTGCTCAACCGGGTCAAATCCAGCAAATTCCCGAACAGCATCAGCGGCGTGATCTATCAGAGCGGCGCGTTTTCCGTGGTGAACGACGGGCAGATCAACCTTTCGCCGGACGAAACGGCCATCAAGGCCGCGCGCGATGCGATGAACGGCTGGGATCCCACAAACGGCTGCCTGTACTATTACAACCCTGCGAAAACGACGAACCAATGGATGCTCTCAAAACCCGTGCTGCTGCGGATCGGCAACCATTCTTTCTTCAAGGGATAAAAGGGGACGGTGCAAAATGAAAGAGAAAACGAAGGACACATTTGAACGGATCGTTTTGCCGACGATCCTTGCGGTCGCGCTCGTGGCGGTGGCGTTCTGGGGCGCGGAGCGTTCCGCCATGGCCGAGGAATACAAGAACAGCACGACGGCCATGTACACCCGCGCGTTCACGGAGCTTTGCGACAACGTCAACAATCTGGAAACGACGCTCGGCAAGCTGCGCGTCACGGCGTCGCCCGCACAGTATGTGCTTCTGCTCGATGATGTCTGGCGGCTTTCCGGTGCAAGCGTGAGCCTGATGTCGCAGGTTCCATCGTCACACATCGACACGGCGGATCTGAACAGCTTCATCGTCCGCCTTGGCGATTATGCCCATGGGCTCACGAAAAAGGCCGTGCGCGGCATGCCCATGACGGAGGAGGATCAGGCGCAGCTTGCTGAGCTGCACGACGCCTGCATCCGCATCGGCGCAGAGTTGAACGAACGGCTCACCATCGGGGATGTTCCCGTTGCGGTCATCACAAACGACGGATATTTCACCTCCGAAACCACAACAACCTCCGAAACCGCCGAAGCATCCGAAACGGCCGCGGCTTCGGAGGGGGAAGGCGGCGGACAGTATCAGGAACAGGAAGGAATCGACGAGTTCCCGACGCTGATTTACGACGGCCCCTTCTCCGAAAGCACGGAGAAGCAGGAGGCCAGGGGGCTGACCGGCAGCCCGGTCAGCGAGGAGGAAGCGCGCGCGATCGCGGCGAAGCTTGCGGGACTTTCCGATATTGAGCCTGCGGGCGCGTCGGACGGAACGATCCCGGCCTATGACTTCCACGGCGTCTACGAGGATGGGCGGGAGGTGGATGTTTCCGTCACGCAGACGGGCGGCCATCTGCTCTGGCTCATGTCGAGCGCCGCAGGCGGCGCGGAGGGGGTGCCGGAGAAGGCGGAGGCGGATCGCTTCCGGCAGGCCGCGGAGAAATACCTTGCGGAGAACGGGTACGCGGGCATGCGTCCCACCTATACGCAGTATTACGGCGGCTGTGCGCTCATCAACTTCGCCGCAACGCAGGGGGATGCGATCCTGTATAACGACCTTGTGAAAGTCTGGGTGGACCGGGAGACCTGCGGCGTGATTGGCGTGGATGCGCGAAATTATCTCTTCAGCCACACGGAACGCACGCTTCCTGAGCCATCGGTTTCCATGGAGGAGGCGGAGGGCATGCTTTCTGCGAACCTCACCGTAGTGAGCCGTGCGCTTGCGCTGATCCCCATCACGCCGCAGACGGAGCGGCTGTGCTATGAGTTCAGGGGCACCTGCGGCGGAGAGGAATACATCGTGTACATCAGTGTGGAAACAGGGGAAGAGGAACAGATCTTCCGCATCATCAACACGGAGGATGGAGAGCTCGTCATGTGAGGCCGCATAAGTTCCATAAGATCGGATGGACTGAAAGGGCGCACCCAAAGTGCGCTCTTTTGCGTGCACCAGAGCAAAACAAAGAAATAATTCTTTAAAAAGGACTAAATTTTAACAAATATTTTCCATTTATGCGTTTGACATACGCCGGGAAATGCAATAGGATATTGATAAACCATCATCAAAGGCGGGAAGGGCGGTGTACTGTGCATGTTTGATGCTTATTCTGCTGCGCGGGAAACCGCTGCTGCCCTGCTGCGGCGTGCCGGCTTTGCCCGGGCGGGCGCGGCGGATGTCCGGGCCTGCACGGCGGGGTATGCGCTTTCGAGCGCGCTGCCGCACAGGCTTGGCCTTGTGCCGGAGGAATGCCTTGCCGCCGTGCGGCAGGCGGAAAAGGAAGCTCCTGCCATGCTCGGCGGTGAGCCGGCCTTCTCCGAAATTGCGGAGCGGGGCGGGCACATCTTATTTGCTTTGACGGACGCGGCTTACGGCGCGCTGATGCGCGGCGTGATCGAAAGCGTGCCGCTCCCGGCGCTCCCGGCGGAAACGGAACAGCCGCTTGCTTATGCCGTGGCGCGCATGCGGATGCTCGCTCGGTATGAAAGCGCGGGCTGCCCGGACAGCACGGAGGTGCGCCATGCGCTTTGGCTGTGCTTTGGCGTTGCGGAGGCGGGGCTTCGCCCTGCGGAACGGCGTGCGCGCGCGGAACGGGCGGCGCAGGCGTTGCTTGCGATGGGGCATGCGCTCCCCCTGGAAGCGCGCACGGGCTTGCGTGCCCAATGCGGGGATGTGGGCAAATGTGCGGCCCGGCTGCTTGCCTTTGCGCTGGCGGAATGAAAACGGATTTTATAGAAAGTTGAGGATAGAATTATGAATTTGAAATGGTTGGGACATTCCTGCTTTTTGTTGACAAGCGAATCCGGCGTGCGGATCCTGATGGATCCCTGTGCGCCGAAAACGGGCTATACGATCGCGCCGGTGGAAGCCGACGCTGTAACGGCGAGCCACGATCATTACGACCACAACTATTTTGACGCGGCGCTGGGCGACCCGGTGCGCATTACGGAACCGGGCGTGCACGAGGTCAAGGGCGTGCGCATCACGGGCATTCCGACCTGGCACGATAAGGAACGCGGCGCGAAGCGCGGGCGCAACATCATGTTCCTTGTGGAGATGGATGGCATCCGCCTGCTGCACGCGGGCGACCTTGGGCATCTGCCGGATGAAGCGGCTGTCCGGGCGGTTGGGCAGGTCGACGTGCTGCTTGCGCCCATCGGCGGCGTGTATACCATCGACGGAACGGAAGCAAAGGAACTTGCGCGGCTGCTGCACCCGAAGGTGTTCGTGCCCATGCATTACAAGACCGAGCGGCTCTCCTTTGAGCTTGATGGGCTTTCCCCGTTCCTCGATTCGCTCAAGGGCGGGGCGATTCACCGCATGCGCCAGAGCGAAGCCACGCTTATGCCGGAAAGCCTCGGCTCCGGCCGCGTGCTGGTGCTCGAATACGAAAAGCCGGATGCGGCTGCATAAACCGTCTTTGCGGAAACTTTCGCTTTTTTGACAATCAGAGCGGCAGGCTTCACCTCAGCCTGCCGCTCCAGTTTTCGATTTCAATGCCGGTATAATAATGCTTCAGGATGGCGCGATAATCGGCGCCATCTTTTGCCATGGCGTTCGCGCCGTATTGGCTCATGCCCACGCCATGGCCGTAGCCTTTCGTGGAAACGCGCACATCCTCCCCGACGAACTCAATGGTAAAATTCGCGCTCGGAAGGTCGAGCGCCTTGCGAAACTGCCGGCCGGTGACCTCCACCTTGCCAAGCCGGACGGTTTTGACGCGGCCGCTTGCGTAGCGGGCGGTGATTTCGACCTGTACCTCCAGCTTCTTTGCGGAAAGATCCGCCTTTGGGAAAGCGGTGTTGAGCATTGTGATGAAGCTTTTCCGCGGGAACGTGGTGCTTTCCGCATAGTGTGCCGAGCCTTCCTCGCCGGGGCTTGCGACGCTCACGAGATAGGGCTGCGCGCTTGCGAACACGTTTTCTGAGCTTTCCGTCATGCCGCCGGCGGTGGAATGGTAAAGCGCTTCGATCAATGCGCCCTCATAGGTCGCAACTTCACCTGCCGTGGCATAAACGGCGTCATGAACGCGCGCGGAATAATAGGCAGCGCCGTCTCCCCACCTTGCCGCAAGCTGCGCGGGTGAACGGTAGGATTGGCAGCAGGTGCTGTCGGTGCAGATGTCCGCGCCGTGCCGCCCGCAGGGCGTGCCGCCGCAGGCTGCAAGGCGGCGCAGCGTGAAGGTGCGCGCGGCAACGGCCTGCGCTTTGAGCGCTTCCTCCTCGAACGCGGCGGGCATCTCGGCGGAAACCACGCCGCAGAGGTATTCCTCAAGCTGCATGGAAAGCACGCGGCCTGCCGTGTCATCGTACACGGCGATCACGGCGGAGATGTTCTCCGGGGGCGTTTCCGGCGGCGCCTCGGCCTTGCGGGAAATGGCGCAGCCGCGCAGCAGCAGCACAAACAGGCTGATCAGAAGCGCGGCAAGCCCGAGCGGAAACAGCCGGACGGGCGGGAAAAAGCGCGGCTTTATGCGCCTGCGCGGGCGGCGGATTGAAGGACGGTATTCCATGTCTTTATCCGTATGCGGGCGATCCCTGTTTAATTCATTTGATTCCGGCATAGGAGTGCATGTATAATAAAGGCGTAAGATGACAAATACTGTCAAAGGAGAAACGGAAGCATGCAGGAACAGAACAACGCGGGCGCAGAACGCGGAAAACGGGAAATGATCGCTCTGCTCAACGGCGGGGACAAGCGCGAGCTGCGCGCGTTCATGCAGCTTTATTCCAGGCAGATCTATGACCGCGCCCTCAGCATCACGCACGATGCGGCAAAAGCGAAGGACGCTGCGCGCCGCGTGCTCGCGGAAGTGGCGGCGCTTGCCGCGCGCGGCGGCTTAAAGGAAAACATTGACGCACAGCTCATGGCGCTCACGGACCAGATTTGCAGCGAAGCCATCTTCCTTGACGGCCTTGTGGATGATGCGCTCAAAGCGGATGCGCCTGCGGAAACGGAATGCGTGGAACCCTGCGCGGCAGCGGCGGAACAGCAGGAAGCTCTGATGGAGCATGCGGAAGAAGCGCAGCCGGGCGGCTTCCGGTTTATTGCGGAGGAGAGCCCGGAGGAAAACACCTCTGTGGAAGCGGCGGCCTTTGCGGATGATGAGACGGAGGAATACGCGGCGGAGCAGGTGTGCGTGGAGGTGCCGGACCTGTTTGACGACGATGTAGACGTGCTGCGCAAGCCGCGCCGGGAGAAGCCGGCAAAGCGGCGCGCACGGGCGCTTTCGGAGGAAGGAGAGGGGGCGAGCCCGCTGCTCGTGATCGCCATTATCCTGCTTTCCTTTTTCGTGGTGTTTCTCGTGTGGGTTCTCGTGGTGAAGCTGATGACGAGCGGCATTTTGCCCAACTATGATTTCGGCTTCGCCCAATGGTTCAACACGCATGTGTTTGAATTGTATTAAGCCGGTGGGAACCTATTGACAGTCATATGACCATATGTTAAACTATTAACAGCATGAGGCATACCCGTGTTTGCCGGGTGCTTGAAATTTAAAAAAGGAGAGGATTTGCAATGGACGGATTCTTTGCATACATCACCGGCTGGAGCCTTCCGGCGATCGTTTGCCTGCTGGTCGGCCTCGGGCTCATGATCTTTGAAATGTTCACCCCCGGCATGGGGCTGCCCGGCCTGCTTGGGGCAGGTGCGCTCATCGCAGCCGTTGTGCTCCGGGCGGACACGTTCGCTTCGGCGCTCATCACGCTGGCGCTCATCATCGTGATCCTGGCGATCGCGGCGTTCTTTATCTACCGCTCCTTCCAGAAAGGGGCGATCTCCCGTTCCCAGATCGTGCTCAACGACACGATCGAGGAAAAATCCACTTCCCTTTCGGATGATGCCGCAAAGGAACTCATCGGGCTTGAGGGCGAATGCCTGACGGCGCTGCGCCCTTCCGGCAACGCGGATTTTGACGGCCGCAGGCTGGATGTCGTAAGTGCGGGAGAATTTATCGAAAAAGGCAGCCGGGTGCGCATCGAGGCTGTGGAAGGGCTGCGCATTCTGGTGAAGAAGATCTGAGCGGAACGAGGAGGCGGCCTTCGGTGAAATTTTGCATGAAATGCGGCGCATTCTATGAGGAGAAGGACGGCGGCGGCTGCCCCCGGTGCGCGGAGAACGAGCGGCTGCATGCCGCAGCCGAGGCGGCCGAGATCGACCACGGGATGGACCCTGAGGCGGCGCGGCGCGCGCGCAGGCGCGCATGGCTTGAGCTGTGCATCGGCGTGCCGGCGTTCATCGGCGTGATCTACCTTGTTATTTACCTCATCCGGGCGCTCCGGGGAGGATAATAAAGGCTAACGACCCAAGACTAAGAACGAAAAACCAAAGACTAAAACGAAACGAAATTCAGGGAGGATTCTACCATGCCAGAACTTGTGATTTCTGTCATCATCATCGTCGCAGCGATCATTTTCCTTGCGATCTTCTTCAGCTTTGTGCCCGTCGGGCTGTATATCTCGGCGCGTGCTTCCGGCGTAAAGGTCGGCATCGGTCAGCTCGTTGCGATGCGCATCCGCAAAGTCGTGCCTTCGCGCATCGTGAACCCGATGATCAAGGCCACAAAGGCCGGCCTTGTGATCCCGCTCAACAAGCTGGAAGCGCATTACCTCGCAGGCGGCAACGTGGACCGCGTTGTGAACGCGCTCATCGCCGCGCAGCGTGCAGGCATCCCGCTCGATTTTGAACGCGCCTGCGCCATCGACCTTGCCGGCCGCGACGTGCTCAACGCCGTGCAGATGAGCGTCAACCCGAAGGTCATCGAAACGCCGGTCATCGCCGCCATCGCCAAGGACGGCATCGAGCTGCGCGCCAAGGCGCGTGTGACCGTCCGCGCGAACATCGACCGTCTCGTCGGCGGTTCGGGCGAGGAGACCATCATCGCCCGTATCGGCGAAGGCATCGTTACCACGGTCGGCTCTTCCAAGACCCATAAGGACGTTCTTGAAAACCCGGATCTGATCTCCCAGACGGTGCTCAACAAGGGCCTTGACGCCGGCACCGCGTTCGAGATCCTTTCCATCGACATTGCGGACGTGGACGTTGGCCGCAACGTCGGCGCACAGCTCCAGATCGACCAGGCGGAGGCCGACAAGCGCATCGCGCAGGCCAAGGCGGAAGAACGCCGCGCCATGGCCGTTGCGCAGGAGCAGGAAAACAAGGCTGAAGTGCAGGGCATGCGCGCCCGCGTGATCGAGGCCGAGGCAGAGGTGCCGCGCGCCATCGCCGCCGCGTTCCGCGAAGGCAAGCTGGGCGTAATGGATTATTACAACATGCAGAATGTGATCTCCGACACCAAGATGCGCGATTCCATTGCCGGCGGCGCGCAGGCGGAAAAGAAGGAATAAGAACCGCTGCATGAACCGTCCGGCACCCGGCGAAAGGCCGGGAGAAGGGAGCAAAGATGGAGATTATTGTCATCCTAGCGATCATCTTTGCGGTGGTCAACTCGGTCAATAAAAAGAAGCAGGCCGAACAGAAACGGCAGGCTGCGCAGCGGCAGGCGGATGTGCGTTCGCTTGAAGCGGATGAAGCGCGTGCGGCGGAGCGCCTGCGGGATTATCAGGCTGAGCGCCAAAGGCAGCAAAGCCGGCAGGCAGGCACTGACGCGCCTGTGAAGCGGCCGGCGGCGCAGCCGGGCGAAGGGCAGGGCAGCACATGGCGATGCGCCTGCGGAACGGTGAACCGCGGCACTGCCCGGTTCTGCACGGCCTGCGGCAAAGCGCACTATGGCGGCAGCATGAACTATGCTTCTTCCGAGGGCAGCGGCGTTTCCGGTGAAGGGAGTGCTGCGCCCGGCTCGCTTGGCACGCCTGTGCAGCAGGGCAAACCCCGCCCCGCTGCGGCTTCCGTGACGCGGCATGTGGTGAAGCCGCTCACGGAATCGACGCACCGGCATGTGGAATCGAGCCTTACGGGCATAGAGGATTGCCACGAAGCGCCCGAGCGCCAGGTACAGGAGCAGGACGCATACGCAACGCAGAACACGGAGGCAGCGCAGCTCCCTTATGGGCTTGCGTTTGGCCGGGATGCGGCTGTGCAGGGCATGCTGTATGCGGAGATCCTGGGCAAGCCGAAAGCGCTTCGGAGAAGAGGCGCGTAAAACAACAGAAAGTTACTCTTGGAGGCGCTTCGCAAAGAAGCGCCTCCTTTGCTGTCGAAAAAGTGGGGTTTTGCGTTTCAGGAATTTTGCAGGGGCAGCCTGCGAGAGGGTGAACGACGGGTTGAAAAGCAAAAAACTTCCTCAAAATGCAAAAACAGGGATTGACAGGGAACACAGTTACGGATACTATATTTAGTATAAAAACAAAATATGTTCACAAAATCTTGTATTCTGCATTATGCAGCAGGGTAAGCGGGTGGAACTCCCGCACTGTCCCGCAACCGTATAGCCGGAAAACCTGAAGATACAGGATTGTGCCAAAGCCACGGAGCATGGCGGGCATGCAAGCTTGTTCCGTGCGCCTGACGCACGGATATTTTTTTGTAAAACACATGGGGGAGCTGGAACAACAATGATTACGCATGTCATCAAGCGCGACGGTACACGCGCGCCGTTCAAACAGGAGAAGATCACCTGGGCCATCTACAAGGCTGCCGTTGCGGTGGGCGGGGATGACTTCGCAAAGGCGCAGGCACTTTCCGACGAGGTCACGGCATTCGTTTCCGCGCATGCGGAGGGCGATGCCGCCGACGTGGAGACCATTCAGGACGCAGTTGAAAAGATCCTCATCGAGCACGGCCACGCGAAAACGGCGAAGGCCTTCATCCTCTACCGCGAAAAGCGGCGCAGCGCCCGGGAGAGCAACGCGCTCATCGGCGCGACGATCCATATGTTCTCCGATTATCTGGATGACAAGGACTGGCAGATCCAGGAAAATGCCAACACGCAGAAGTCCATCAACGGCATGAACAATTATGTGCGCGAGACTTTCACAAAGCAGTATTGGCTCCATGAAGTCTACCCGGAGGATGTGCGCCGCGCCCATTCCGAGGGTGACATGCACATCCATGACCTTGGCTTCTTCGGGCCGTACTGCGCGGGCTGGGATCTGCGCCAACTGCTGATGGATGGCTTCGGCGGCGTGGGCGGCAAGGTGGAATCCTCCCCGGCAAAGCATCTGCGTTCTTTCCTGGGGCAGATCGTCAACTCCACCTTCACCACTCAGGGCGAGACGGCGGGTGCGCAGGCATGGAGCTCTATCGATACCTATTGCGCCCCGTTCATCCGCTACGACAACCTCACGAAAAAGCAGGTGAAGCAGGCGCTGCAGGAGTTCATCTTCAACATCAACGTGCCCACGCGCGTCGGCTTCCAGTGCCCGTTTTCCAACCTGACGTTCGACATCAAAGCGCCGCGCACGCTCAAGAATGAGCCCGTCATCATCGGCGGTGCGATGACAGGCGACCGCTATGGCGACTTCCAGGCCGAGATGGACCTGTTCAACGAGGCGTTCTGTGAGGTGATGCTCGAGGGCGATGCGAAGGGCCGGGTGTTTACCTTCCCGATCCCTACGATCAACGTCACGGCGGATTTTGACTGGGACAGCCCCGTGATTGACAAGTTCATGGAGATCACCTGCAAATACGGCATCCCGTATTTCTCCAACTACATCAATTCCGACCTGTCCCCGGAGGATGCGCTTTCCATGTGCTGCCGCCTCCGGCTCGACACCAAGGAGCTGCGCAAACGCGGCGGCGGACTGTTCGGCTCCAACCCGCTCACCGGCTCCATCGGCGTGGTGACGATCAACCTGCCGCGCATCGCCTATCAGTCCAAATCCAAGGGGGAATTCTTCGGCAGGCTTTGGCGCATGGTGCAGATCGCAAAGAACAGCCTTGAGATCAAGCGCAAGGTCATCGAGAGTGAGACCGCGCGCGGGCTGTATCCCTATGCCGCGCATTATCTCCGCCACGTGCATGAGCGCACCGGGCAATACTGGTACAACCATTTCAACACCATCGGCATCATCGGCATGAACGAGGCCTGCATGAATCTCTTTGGGCCGGAGACCGACCTTACAACGCCCCAGGGACAGGCCTTTGCCATCGAGGTGATGGATTATCTCCGCGCCGAGATGAGCAAGATCCAGGAGGAGACCGGGCATTTCTACAACCTGGAAGCCTCGCCCGCCGAGGGCACGAGCTACCGCCTCGCCCGGCTGGACCGTGCCCAGTACCCGGACATCATCTGTGCCGGCACGGAGGAGACCCCGTATTACACCAACTCCACGCAGCTGCCCGTGGGCTTTACGGACGACATCTTTGAAACGCTCGAGCTGCAGGACGAGCTGCAGAGCCGCTATACCGGCGGCACGGTGCTGCACCTGTACCTGGGCGAGCGCATCCCGGACACCGCAACGGCAAAGGCGCTCATCCGCAAGGTGTTCACGAACTATAAGCTTCCGTATCTTTCGCTCACGCCCACGTTCTCCGTCTGCCCGAAGCATGGCTACATTCGCGGCGAACACTTCACCTGCCCGGAATGCGGCGGCGAGGCGGAGGTCTGGAGCCGCGTGGTGGGCTATCTGCGGCCTGTGCAGAACTTCCACAAGGGCAAGAAGCAGGAGTATGCGGAACGTGTGAAATATGTGATAAAGGACGAGCAGCTTTGCGCATCGCAGGATTAGAAAAATTCAGCACGGTGGATTATCCCGGCTGCCTTGCGGCGGTGGTTTTTGCTGCGGGCTGCAACTACCGCTGCTTCTATTGCCATAACCGGCATATTTTGAGCGATCCTCCGCTTCTTTCCGAGGCGGAGGTGCTTGCTTTCATGAAAAAACGGGCCGGGCTTCTCGATGGCGTCGTGTTTTCCGGCGGGGAACCCACGCTGCAGGAGGATCTGCCGGAATGGCTTGCCCGTGTGCGCGCGCTCGGCTACAAAACAAAGCTCGACACCAACGGCAGCCGCCCGGAGATGCTTCGCACGCTGCTTGCGGAAGGGCTCCTTGACTATGTGGCCATGGATTACAAGGCGCCGCTTGAGGGTTATGCGCCGCTTTGCGGGGCGGATTCCGCGGGCGTGCCGGAGAGCCTTGCCCTGCTGCGTGCATCTCAGGTCCCTTATGAGCTGCGCACCACGCTCGTGCCCCAGCTCACGGAAACCAAGCTGCGCGAGATGGCCGCGGCCGTTCCTGCGGATGCGCCGTGGTTTTTGCAGCTTTACCGCCCGCAGCCCGGGGATGAAGCGCATTTAAACGGCCTTGTGCCGTATACGCCGGGCGAGATCGAAACGCTTGCGGAGCAGCTTCGCCGCGTGCGGCCGAAGGTAAAGGCAAGATAGGGCGTGGAAAACTGAAAAGTTACAGCAAAAACACCCCGCCTGTGTTTACAGGCGGGGTGCTGTTGCCTTTGGAGCCGGCTTTGGGGTTAACCCTTTTTGCGGCGCGCGGTGGCGTTGCGCAGGTAGCCGCTGCGCTGGCTCTTCACGTCGCTCACCGTGATCATGGCGTTGGGCGCGATGCCCTGCACGAGCGCGATGGCTTCATCCGCCAGCTTGCGGCGCAGGGTGGAAATGAGCATGAAGCGGGTCTCGTCATCCCGCCCCTGGGCGGTCAGCTCCGTTACGCCAAAGCCGTTCTGCCGCAGCGCCTCGCAGATCTTGTCGCTGGTCTCCTGATCCATGACGACCGTCTGCATGGAGCAGAGGCCGAAGGCCAGCCGCTCTTCCAGCCAGCTGCCCACATAGTTGCCGAGCGCATAGGCCAGCGCGTAGGCCAGCATCTTGAGCGGATCGGACTGGTAATCGGAAAGCACATTGCCCGCGATGATGAGCCAGAGCGTGATCTCAATGAGCGCGATGAACGAGCCGATCAGCCGCTCGCCGCGGTTGATGAGCACGATGCGCAGCGTGCCGAGGGAGACCTCAACGATCTTCCCGAGGAAGATGATGATATACACCCAGAATGTGCCCGTGGCAAGGAAAGCGGAAAATGCTTCAAAAAATCCGGTCATGCGCGAAATACCTCCTGAAATAAATAGCCTGTATCCACAAAAGGCAGTATACGGCCTTTTGCCGCAAAGGAAAAGGAAAAGAATTGTGAATCTTCCGCGCGGCGCAATCGCCACATCGTTATTATGACATACGTCGCAGGGGAAAATCAACCTCCGATGCGGATGCAGTCCGTTGCGACGGCGTCAAGGAATGCCGCATCGTGTTCCACGAACACCATCGTGGGGTTTCCGGTGGAGAGCAGCGATTCAATCTGTATGCGCGAGAGCACATCCACATAGTTGAGCGGTTCATCCCAAAGGTAAAGGTGCGCCTGCTCGGAAAGGCTCCGCGCCAGCAGCACCTTTTTGCGCTGCCCGGCGGAAAAGTCCGCCATGTCCTTTTCAAACTGCACGCGCGGGAAATCCAGCTTGCGCAGGATGGTTTTGAACAGGCTTTCATCGATGCCGCTGCGCCGTGCAAATTCGGTAAGATCCCCTCTCAGAAAGGAGGTATCCTGTGGCACATAGGATACGATGAGGTCCCCCGGCAGGCGCACGAGCCCCGTGTGCGGGATGGGCTCGCCCGCGAGCAGCTTGACGACGCTCGATTTGCCGGAGCCGTTGTGCCCCGTGAGCGCAAGGCGCATGCCCTGCCGCACCTCGAAGGAAAGCCCGTCGAACACGGGTGCTTCGCCATAGCGGACGGCAAGCTCCCGTACCTCGGCCACGACCTCCTTGCGGTGCGAAAGCGGGTGGATCAAAAGGGCATCGTTTCGCTCGATGTTCCTGAGGAGCTTTGACTTTTCCTCGATGGCATTCTGCTGCCTGCGCTCAAGGTTTTTCCGCCGCTGCTGCATTTTTGCGGATTGCGCCGCCACATAGGACCGCGTGTTTTTCATTTTGTCCGCACTGTCGATGGCGCTGCCGATCTTCGTTGCTTCCACCCGGTCGGCCCAGGCTCTGCTTTGCTGCGCTGCGCTTTTCAACCGTCGGATATCGCCCATGAGCCGCTCGTTTTCCGCAAGCTCGTAAGCGTCCTGCCGCGCCTTGTTTTCCCACCAGGTGGAAAAGTTCCCGCGCGTCACTGTGATGTTTGCCCGGTTGATCGAAAGGATGTGATCCACGCAGCCGTCGAGGAACGCGCGGTCGTGGCTCACGAGGATGAAACCTTTCTTTGCCCGGAGGTAATCCCGCAAAAGCGCGCGGCCTTCCGCGTCGAGGTGGTTTGTGGGCTCGTCGATGAGCAGAAAGTTGTTTTCCCGGAGAAACAGCGCCGCAAGGAGCGCCCGTGTGCGCTCTCCGGGGCTCAGGGTCACAAACGGGCGGCAGAGGATTCCTGCGTCCATGCCCATGCGCCCAAGCTCCCGCAGAAGCATCCATTCCGGTGCGCCCTCGGTCGCTTCAGAGAGCACGTCGAGCGTGTCGCGGCGCCCATCCGCCACGGGGAACGGGAAATAGGTGAAGCGCACGGAGGCGCGGATGGTGCCCTTGTATTCATATTTGCCGAGCAGCAGGTTTAAAAACGTGGTCTTGCCGCGCCCGTTGCGCCCGACAAAGCCGAGCCGCCAATCGGTATCGAGTTCAAAGGAAGCATGTTCAAAGATGTTGTCATAGCTGCCGTCATAGCAGAAGGTAAGATCGTTTACGGAAATCAGAGACATAACAAAAAGACCCCCAATCGGAAGAACGCGCGAAGCACCCAAACGGCAAGCAAAACCGCACGGCAGGAGCTGCCGCGGGGACATGCCGAACAACGTGGGAGCTTATAAGCGCATCCTTTCATCTCCAATCGTATGGTCTTAATAAATTCACTTTAGCATACTGCGCCGCCTGCTGTCAAGCCCAGGGCAGTGCGATCCTGCCGGGGGGCTGAGCGAAAGGGAAATGACAGCACAAGGGAATGATATATTATATATAATTTCACAAACGGTTGACAATTGAATCAGAAAATGATACCATCAAAATGCGACCATGATTAGTATAAACATTAAGCTTATTTCTTTATTTTAAAACTAATTCTACATACCCATATGTTTAGCGAGATTATGTTTCCCGCAAGGGAATGCAAATAATACTGAAAGGAGACTTAAACTATGTCGAGAAAGTTGATTTCTATTGTGCTAACTTTTATGTTCGTGATTATGATTGTTATGCCAAGTGCACTTGCTTTTAAAGCAAACAACGAATCTGAAGTCGAAATTGTTCGGTATAATAACAGTTATCTTTATACCGAGCAAACTGCAAGTTGATATTTGTGCATCGCCGCTGAGCTTGGCAAGCCTATTGATGTTGCAATAAGCTATGCCAATTGTACTGATTACATTCACAAAGACAGACATATATTGTGCGGCTGAATCAGGAGGTGTTACTGAAATGACAGCATATTCAGATCGGGATACGATTTATTCCCCACATGAATACGACTTTGAAACAACTGCTCTTGCACGCAGTGCTTATGATACTTATGTGGCAATCTACGGGTAAGTTCATTGTTCATCATTTAGGAGGCTGTTATGCTCAACTACAACTGGATCCGCGTTTTGCGGGCGATCTGCTTCGCAGGCCTTGCGGCGATTTTAATTCTGGCTTTCACGCAGCCGGCGGGAGCTTCTGCGCTTCGGTGCGCTCTGCCGGGGATCATAGCGATCGGCTGTATTATCCTCCAAGTGGTGCTGCGGGCTATCGCGTTCCCCTGCCCGCGTTGCGGAAAACACAAAACGACCACCGCGTTTGCGCTCAGCCGTTTGAAAAAGGATTCCGTGCTCCACTGCCCGGACTGCGGCGAAGAACTGCGTTTCAGGCAGAAAAACGAGGTGAAGTAGCTTGGGTTGCCTATAACGTGTACTAAAAAAGCCTGCTGCCGTAAAACGGCCGCGGGCTTTTTCTCGCATTGCCACATGCTGTCAAGCCCATGGCAGCGGCAGCATGATCTCCTCGTTGGCAGGATCCACAGGGTATTTCTCATTCTCCGTGCCGGGCTCGTCCCAATAGCGGTAATCCTCCGTATACGGGGAATAGGAATAGGCGCGCAGCACGCCCGCGGCCTCGTCAATCTGCAAAAAGCGCATGTAGCCGCTCCCGCCTTCGCTGCCCGCCGACTGATAGTTGGCGATCATCTGGTAAACGGTGCGTTCCTCCGTTCCGTCGCCGTCATCGTCGAAGGCAACGGGGACAGCCGCCACGTTGTAGCGGTGGCCGCAAAGCACGAGATAGACGTTCGGGCATTTCGCCAGGACGTTTTTTTGCAGTGTCTTTCCGCTGTCATAGAGCGAGAGATCCGTCCTGAAATAATCATGCACGCAGAGCACGCCCACGCGCTCCGGATATTGATCGAACACGGATGCGAGCCAGCGCACGGCCGCATCATCCGGCTGATAGCCCATATAGGCAAACACGTAGCCCGTGTTCCCCGCGTCGATGAGGTCATAGTGCCCCATGCCGCCCTTGTAGATGCTGCCGCAATAGGGAGCTGCCTCCATGGCCTCACCGCCGAAACGGGCGTTGAATTCGGAAAAGTCGTGGCGACTGTTGCCGACATCATGGTTTCCGGCGAGCACGCCGTGCGGGATGTCCGCAAGCGCGCGCATAGCGGCTTCCGCCGCGTCCCACTGGGCGGAAACGTCATAGTCCTGCACCATGTCCCCGGTGTGCACGACGTAAGCAAGGTTGAGCCGGGCGCGCTCCTCCTTCAGAAAGCGCGTCATCGTTTTGAATATTTCGGGATATGCTTCGCTGTAATGCTGTGGGTCGGAGATCCAGGCGAACGTATATATGCCGCCCAAAGCGGTGAGCGCATCCGGAACGGGCGTGGGGCTTGGCGTCGGGGCGGGTGTGATGCGCTCGATCTTGAGATACGGTGTCGGGGAAGGCGCAGGCGGCACTTCCGGTGTTGGAGAGGGTGCGGCAGCGCACCCGGCCGTGCAGAGTGTGAACGCTGCCAGGCAGGCGAGGGCAAAAGGCTTAAAAAAGGAACGCATTTTCATGATGTATCCTATGAAGCAGATGGAATCCTATGCATCATTTTAGCATGCGGCCGTAAAGCGCGTCAAACAGGGAAAGGGGCTTGCAATTTATCAGAGCGCGTAGTACGCTTTGCATGGAAGCGTCATCACGCCATGTACAACAAAAAACGGAGGGCAGAAAACCATGAAGCGGACGAAACGGCTGGAAAAACGAGAGAAAAGCGACCTTTGGGAATTGCTTGGCACACATGGGCATAAGCCGGATGAAAGCACTCTGCACGACCTTCTTGAAAATAAGGTTTCCAAAAACACCTATCGCAAGGCAAAGGAACAATACACACTGGGGCAGCGTGCGGCAGACGCCATCGCGCACTTTGCCGGGAGCTGGACGTTTATCTTTGTGTTCATTGGCGTTCTCCTGCTTTGGATGGTCGTAAATGCCGTGTTCCTTGCAAATGATGGGTTTGATCCTTATCCATTCATCCTGCTCAACCTGGTGCTTTCCTGTGTTGCGGCAGTGCAGGCTCCGCTCATCATGATGAGCCAGAACCGGCAGGAAGAAAAGGACCGTCTGCGTGCGGAGAACGATTATCAGGTGAACATCAAATCCGAGTGCATCCTCGAGGATCTGCACGGCAAGATGGATACTATGCTCAAAAACCAGGAAGCAATTCTGAAAAATCAGGAAGCGATCATAAACTGGATGGAAAAGCATGAGGAGAACAATATAAAATGAACTGCAAACCGTGGCAGCATGCGGGCGCGATCGGGCTTGCGGAAACCACGGCGGCGAACGCGGCGTTTTGGAACAACTTTGAAATTGTCGCCACAACGCTCATCGCCATGCTTGTGCTCCGCGAGCGGGTAAGTGGCGGCTGCTTGCGGCAATCGGCCTGATTACGGCTGCAAGCGCCATTCTCTGGGCGGTGCTGCTCGGCTTTGTGGCATATGGCCTCAGTATCTTCTTCTATGTGCGCGCACAGCGCATACTCGGCGCAGCAAAAACGAGTGCATATTATGCAGTCGCGCCGTTCATCGGCGCGGGGCTGTCACTCGCGGTTTTTGGGACGCTGCCGGGCTGCCTTTTCCTGCCGGCGCTTGCCGTCATGGCCGTTGGAACATACCTCGCTTCAACGGATGGAAAATGAGAACAGAACGGGAGAAAACGGAACTTTCCGTGCCTGCCGGAGAGCCGGACAGCCGGGCAGATGGCAGGTAAAAGCTTCCGGGCGGGAAAAAACGGAGGCACTCAGCCAAATAACGTTTAGATTATACTGTGATTTTACATTTTAATCCAAGATAATGCTTGTTTTTGCTTCATTTGCGTGCTATAATTCCTTAATTATAATGTAATATGTGGAGTAACTATCAGCAACTTCATGTACAGCAGGAGCTGTACTGTACTTTGCATGGAGTGCTGATGTGCCGCAAAGCTGTATGCTTTGCATATTTGCGCAGCGCGGCATCGATTTGGAGGCGCCGGATGACGGACAAAGAATTAAAGCGGCTGAGCCGAAGCGAGCTGCTGGAAATGCTCATCGCACAGATGAAAGAAAACGAGGCGCTGCAGAGCCGGCTGGAACTGGCTGAGGCGCAGCTCAACGACCGGCAGATCGCTGTGGAAAAAGCCGGAACTTTAGCGGAAGCGTCGCTTTCGCTCAACGGTGTGTTTGAGGCGGCGGAAGCGGCTGCCCAACAATATCTTGAGAACATCGAACGCATGAGCGGGCAGCAGGAGACGATTTGCCGGGACATGCAGGCGGAAGCGGAAGCGAAAGCGGCGGAGATCGTGCGCGAAGCGCAGGAATACAGCAAAAAGACGCATGCGGAAGCGGACGCATACTGGAAACAGATCGTTGCGAGGGCGAGAGCACTCTTGAAAGAGCGGGACGCCCTGCGGGAGCTGATCCAAGCCGTCGGAAGGAACGAAGAAAAATGAAAGCCAACGGGAGCGAGCCGCGGCAGATGCCGGATGTGGCACAGCTGGAAGCGGAATTACAGCGGGAAAAATATAAAAAACGCTATAAACGGGTTCTGCGCAGCACCGTCTACACCCTGATCGTGGTTGCGGCAGTTGCCGTTCTGGTTGCGACGATCTGGATGCCGGTTCTGCAGATATACGGCTCTTCCATGACTCCGACGCTGGACGAAAGCGACATCGTCGTTTCCATCAAGGGAACGGACTTTGTCCCGGGAGAACTTGTTGCGTTTTACCTTGGCAACAAGATCCTCGTGAAACGCTGTATTGCCGGGCCCGGCCAATGGGTCGACATCGATGAGGACGGAAACGTGTTTGTGGACGGCAAGCTGCTGGACGAGCCTTACCTTGCGGAGAAGGCTTTGGGCGACTGCAACATCGAGCTGCCCTATCAGGTGCCGGACAACCGCTATTTTTGCCTGGGCGACCACAGGGCTACATCCGTGGATTCGCGCAACACCGCCGTGGGCTGCGTTGCGGAAGAACAGATCGTTGGCAAGATCGTGTTCCGGGTTTGGCCGCTCGCAGGCTTTGGAGCTTTGAACTAGAAAGGTTGATGATTCCTGCAATGAAGCAGAATTTTATGCAAGAGGCCGACAAATATATAAAAACGCACCAGCGCAAAAGAAAGTGGCACCGTGTGGTCACCTGCCTTGCTGCGGTGGTGGTTTTCTGCACGGTCTACGCGCTGATCCTGCCTGCGATTACGATGGAACAGGAGGGGCAGTGCGAGATCCCGGAGCATACCCATGACATATCCTGCTATGTGCAGGTGACCTCCATCCCGCAGAGGGTTCTGACATGCTCAAAAGAGACGCTGAACATCCATGAACATACGGATGAATGCTATGATGAGAACGGCGAGCCGGTCTGCGGCTATGCCGACTTTGTCGTGCATGTGCATGACGCTTCCTGCTACGATGAAAACGGGGATCTTTGGTGCCCGTTGCCGCAGATCCGGACGCATACGCATGATGAGCGCTGCTTCCCGGCGGAGACCGGCACCGCTGCTGAGCATGTTCACACGGAGGAATGCTTCACGCTCACGCGCGGTGCGCTGATCTGCACGGAAGCGGCGGGCGGCGGGCATACCCATGGCGAGAGTTGCTATACGGAGACCACTTCCTTAGTATGCACGATCCCGGAAAGCGATGCGCATCAGCATGGGGAAGGTTGCTATGAGACGGCGCGGGAGCTGACCTGCACGCTGCCGGAAACGCAGGGGCATGAGCATGCAGACAGCTGCTATGCCTGGGATAAAATGCTGACCTGCGGGCAGGATGCCGAGCCTGCGGATGGAGAAACTCCCGCCGAACCGGAGCCGATCTGCGGAAAAAAAGAGATCATCCTCCATGAACATACGGAAGAGTGCTTTGACCATAACGGCACCCTGATCTGCGGAAAGACTCAGGTGCTTGAGCATGCCCACAACGCGGACTGCTTCACGACCATCGAGGAACCCGTTGATACCGAAACTTTAACGTGCGAGCTTCCCGAGAGCGAAGAGCACCAGCACAGCGCCCTTTGCTACGGCACCTGGGTGCTGACCTGCACGCAGGAAGAACACACCCACACCCCCATCTGCTATGCAGACCCGACGGCGGATCTTGAGACTGCCGAAGTGTGGGAAAAAACCATCGCCAACGCGAAGCTGACCGGCGAATGGCGGCAGGATGTGCTTGCCATCGCTGAGACGCAGCTTGGCTATACGGAAAGCACGAAAAACTTCATCATCGATGAAGAGGACGGAACGACGCAGAAAGGCTACACGAGATACGGCGCGTGGTATGGTTCGCCATACAGCGACTGGTGTGCCATGTATGTTTCCTTCTGCCTCCGTCATGCGGGCGTGCCGGAGGAAAAATACCCCATAAGCGCCGGCTGTGTAAGCTGGATCGAGACGCTCTCACAGGAGCCGTACAACCTGTATCGCCCCGCCCGTTTCGTGAATGCGGACGGAGGCGAGGAAACCTATGTCCCCACGGTGGGCGACCTGATCTTCTTCAGCTATGATCAGAACGGCATTTCGGATCATGTGGGCATCGTGGCGGAGCTGATCCCGGCGACGGAGAGCACGCCTGCCCAGATCAAGACCATCGAGGGCAACACCTCCAACCGGGTGCGCTATGAGACTTATGAGCTGGAAAGCCCTGTGATCCTCGGCTATGGCCTGCTGCCGGAGCAGAACTTCTTCTGCGGCATGCAGGGGCATGCCCATGGGCCGGAGTGTGAGGACAGCGAGGGGCAGCTCATCTGCGGCCTCGCGGAGCATATCCACACGGAGGCCTGCGAAATCCCGCAGGAAGAGCCAGTTACGCTGCAGTTCACCGGGCCGGATTACACGGTTGAGGTGCGCTACAGCGCTGCGGCGCTGCCCGAGGGCGTGGCGCTTCTCGTGGAGGAGATCCCCGCGGATTCCGAGGAATATCAGCATTATTACGCGCAGTCCGTTGCTGCCATGGGAGTGGCGGAATCGGAGGAGATGGTCATCTTTGCCCGCTTCTTTGACATACAGTTCCAACTGGACGGGCAGAAGATCGAGCCTGCTGCCCCGGTATCGGTGACGATCACTTATGCCGAGCAGGTGGAGACCGGTGAAGATGTCAACTGCCAGGCCATTCACTTCACCGAGGAAGGGCCGGAGCTGCTCACGGTGGAGACGGCCAACCCGGATGAGGACACCACGAGCTTCACCCACACGCAGGACGGCTTCTCCGTGGTGGGCGACATGGTGACGGCATCAAACACCTACAATGCCGCAGACAATGGCCCCGATGCCCTGCCTGTTGATTATTTTGTGTGCATCGACGGTGCATGGACCTGTGTCGGTTCGACCCGCACCGGTTGGTACGGCAACTATACGGCTGCCGGTTGGGACGATTACAACCGGGACTATATCACCGTTGAGCAGGCGGTATCGATTCTGGGGCCCTACGGCTTTACCGGAAATGAAGAGAACCCCTCTTTGGTTACCGCCTACCAGCAGAAATCCGGCAATACCAGTATCTACTGCGATACGAATACCGTTACGGTTCCCGAGGGGGCGGAAAATGGAACAAAAATCCTTCCCCTTTCCAGAAACAACGACCACGCCGGCTACAATCTTTACTATCTGCCCGGGAACGCGGCTCAGATCGGGGGCGTTTCCTCCCCGGAGAGTCTGGACAAAACCGCGAACGGCTTCTACACCGTCAAGGTGTATGACGCTCAAGGGAAGCTGCTCACCTCCGAGATTATAAAAACAGGCGGCAGCTTTACCTATGACGCTGCTGAAACCGGTGTGACCAATTGGCTTGTGGCTTACGGCGATGGGCACACGAAGGCGATTTCCGTCACCGGCGATTCTCTCGCGCTGGAAAACATCACCTCCACGGTCACCCTTTCCCCGGCCCGAGGTGACGTGAACAGCCACAGTGTCACCTTCAAGGTTCTGGTGGACGGCCAGTGGAAGACGGTCGGCTCTTTGCCGTACTATTATTCCGGCAGTGTCAATGGTTTCCAGAGAGCCTACATCACCTCGGACATGGCCGCGCAGTTCTTCGGCAGCTATGGCTATGAGGCAACGGAAGAACCCGGGAAACAGTTTGGCTACAGCTATAACGATATCTATACGATCTTCTACGCAAACGGCAGCACCAAAACCAATTTCTGCATGGATGTTAACCAAGGCGAGCTGCAAGAGGCGCAAGTAGTACAGCTGTATACAAGCAACAACTCGGATGCACAGGTGTTCCGGGTTTGGGATGCCGGGGATGGATATTCCTTTATTACGCCCATCGGCAACAGCGCGCTCCATGTGAATGTCTATGGCTATACAACGGGAGACCCCTCATCCACGCAGTTGAAACTCTCCAGCGCGGTCAATGAGAACTCCCAATGGATGGTAGATACCGGCTCTGACGGCAGAACGACCTTCTGGTCGGCAATTGCCCCCACCGATCAGGTCATTGATTTGAACAATGCGAACATGGCCAATGGAGGCACGCTGCAGGTATGGCATTCCACCGGCGGCGCCCGGTATTGGTACATGGTGCAGCAGTACCGGGTCTCCAACGACACGGTTTCCGCTCAAAACGCTGACGGCACATGGAACATTGGCCTGACGGCGGAATCGAACGGCGACATCGTCTGCTATTACATGCCCGGGGAAACGGCTCATGTTTATACCAACGTGACGGAAAGCGCTTTGACGAGTACGAGCTTCTGGGATGTCACGGTGCGCGACGATGAGCGCCTCGTTTATTCCGAGGGCGAACTCAGCATGATGGTGCAGACCGTGGCCAACGGCGGCGAAGCCACCGTTACCGTCCTGAACGCGGACGGCGTGCTTTGGTCCTGCCGGGGTGTGAACGGTCAGCCTGTTGAGGTGGAATCCACGCAGGCCGAGGGTTATACCACCTTTGTAATCAAAAACATCACCCAGCCCGTTGAGGTCGTGGCTACCCGTGCCAACCCGTCGTTCACGGTGCAGTATTACGGCAACATTGTGCGGTATGCCAACTCGGGCAACAATCCGCTGACGGTCATCGATACCTCTGGCAAGGCTTTGCCCACAAACGGAGGCAGCATGGCCACGCGAAGCCTGTACCTTGAAGGGATCCGCCAGAAAACGAACCAGAATGCCGGCGTTGCTACGGAGCTTTATCGCGTTGCGACCACCACGGAGCTGACGAAGATGTATACGGATGGAGAATTCCAGTATCAATCCTCCCCGGGGCTTTCGTATTTCAACAAGCTCAAGGACAACGAAAGCTATGCGCTGAAGGAGATCTGGGTGCTGAAGCCGGGCAAAGACGCGGCCAGCACGAACCGGGATGACTGGGAGATCTACCCCTATACGGAGGACACGGCCTTCACCAATGAGGCCGGGCAGGCCGTGGGGAATACGATCCTCATCAGCGAGGGCACGGTGATCCGCCTTGTGTCCGATACCAGCACCGGCAGCTACCACAACGGCACCACCTTCTATGACTATAACATCTCCAGCGGCCAGAATGCGGACGGCCGTTGGCGCACCGGCATCACCGGCATCAACAGCGAGAGCAATTACGGCACCAGCGGGAACAGGCAGCGCAGTTGGAATTCTAACTCTGATATTTTCGCTTTCGGCAATGCAAACTGCGGCACAGGCATGTCCGGCTACTGGTTTGACGGAGGTCCGCTGAACAAGTGGAACGGTACAAACAAAAACTATACAGGCAGGAATACCGACTATGGTGGGGCGACCTTTAACCTTGCAAGCAGCCTGAACAGCGACGGCACCATCCGCTATAACGAATGGATCGTGGCGCCAAAGCTCTTCAACGATGGCGATGCCACCGGCAAGCAGACCTATACCGGCAGCTCCCTGACCTTTGACCGGGTGGGCGATACCTATACCCTGAGCGCGGCGACTTTGAAGAATTCCAACGGGCAAAGCAACACGCTGAGCGGCCTGCAGTATTTCTTCAATCCCTCGCCGACTTCTGGAACGACCCATACGCATATTTTCACAAACAACTTCTGGCCTATGGATCAGGCGGCCGGGAGGACGGATGCGCTGTGGGGTACTTATGGCAATCCGGGCAGCTTCCAGGGCTATGCTGAAACCAACGATCATAACTGGGCTGATCTTGCTGCGAATTTCCCGGTGAGCGATGACGGCCGTGCCCACAACTGGTTCTTCGGCATGAATTTTGCCATCAGCTTTAACCTGACGGCGGATTACGAAGGGCCGCTGGAATATTACTTCTTCGGCGACGATGACCTTTGGGTGTTCCTGGATGGGAAGCTCGTCTGTGACATCGGCGGCGTCCACAGCTCCATCGGCGAATACGTCAACCTGCGGGATTACCTGCCCGTGGGCTCCTCCGGGCAGCACACGCTGAGCTTCTTCTACACGGAGCGCGGCGCTTCCGGCTCCACCTGCTGGATGAGCTTCACGCTGCCTTCCGTCTCCAGCGCCACCACCGGCCGGGAGACCGGAAGCCTGCAGATCGCAAAGTCCGTTTCTGGTACCAGCGACGCGGACTTCAGCGGCGAAGAATATCAGTTCAAGGTGGAACTGCTGACGGGCGAGAACGGCTCCCCGCTGAACCAGACCTTCAGCTACAGCCGCAGCGACGGCACCTACGGCACCATCAAGAGCGGCGGAACGATCACGATGCATCAGAATGATGTTGTCACCATCAGCGGTATCCCCGCGGGGACGTATTACCGGGTGACGGAGCTTTCTACGCAGGGCTACCATGTTGCCGTAAACGGGAACGAGGGCTACATCGTTTCCGGAACGATAGAAACGGGCGCAATTAAGCCGGCATCCTTTGTGAACACGCCCTATTATGAGCTGCCCTCCACGGGTGGCGCCGGCACGGGATCGTATATTACAGGAGGGCTGCTGCTGACGGCAGCGGCAAGCGTGCTCCTGTTGTATAACCACAAAAAACGCAGGAAGGAGGATCCCGCATCTTCCTGATGCGTTAAAAGTCCCAATTTTTAAAAAATCCACGAACCAAGAAAGGAAACCAAACGAATGAAACTCACGAAGAAACTCGCCGGCATCCTGCTGGCACTGGCCATGGTGCTGGGTCTTGCTGCGACCGCGTTGGCGACGCAGGAGGGCACCCTGACCGGCGGCTCCATCACCATCAACGATGCCGTTCCCGGTCAGGTTTACAAAGCATATCAGATCCTGTATCTGGAGAGCTACAATGCAGATGCCAATGCCTATGCCTACAAGGCCAACAGCGCATGGGAACCTTGGCTCAAAACTCAGACCGCCTATCTTTCCTTTGACGCTCAGGGTTATGTGACTTGGGTTAAGGATGCTGACGCTGCCGCTTTTGCGAAGCTGGCGCAGGCTCAGGCTGCTAAAATGACTGCCGATGCTACCGCGACTGCGCCCGCCGCGGCCGAAGGTGCAACTTATTCCACCGTCAAGTTTGAAAACCTGAAGCTGGGCTATTATCTTGTCGACACTACCCTGGGTACGCTGTGCTCTCTGGACACCACCAATCCTGATGTGGTGATGGAAGAAAAGAACGAAGTACCCACCAACGTCAAGACCGTTGAGGAAGATTCTAAGGTTGGCAAAGAGGGTGTAGACGCTTGGGGTAGTGCCAACGATGCCGACATCGGCCAAGTTGTGAACTTCAAGTCCACCATCACCGCGCAGCCCGGCGCCGAGAACTATGTGTTCCATGATAAGATGAGCGAGGGCCTGACGCTGGATAAGGCTTCCATCAAGGTGAACAACGTTGCTGTGACGGATGCACAGGGAAATGATGTAGCCGGTGATAACTATACGGTTTCCTATCCTTCTGGCGAAGGCACTGATGGCTGCACGTTTGAGATTGCCTTCGCGCAGAGCTATCTCGATACGATCACTCAGGCTACCACGATTACCATCACCTATTCCGCTACGCTGAATGAAAACGCTGTGATCGCCGGTGAGGGCAACCCCAACGAGAGCAAGCTGAGCTACGGTGTAGCTGACAGCACCACTGGCGAGCCGAGCGGCACCAATCCGCCCAGCGGCACCACTCCGCCCAGCGAGACCAAGACCTATACCTGGGATGTGGATGTGTTCAAGTACACCATGGACGGCGAGACCGAAAAGGCTCTGGCCGGTGCGACCTTCACCCTGAGCAAGAACTCTGACGGCTCCAACCCCATCGCGCTTGTCTCCGAGGGCAACAATGTGTATCGTGTGGCCAAGACCGGCGAGACCGGCACTGTGACTGAGATCACCACGGATGCTACCGGCAAGTTCACCATCAAGGGTCTGGATGCCGATACTTACTACCTGACCGAGACTGCGGCTCCTGCCGGCTACAACAAGCTCGCTGACCCTGTCACCATCGTCATCGGTGAAAACGGCGTGGTCAATGGCACAACCGAAGCGCCGCAGGGCGTAAATGAAGTCAAGGTTCTGAACCAGTCCGGCACCGAGCTGCCCTCCACCGGCGGCATCGGCACGACCATCTTCTACATCGTCGGCGGCGTGCTCGTGGTCGGCGCGGTCGTCCTGCTCGTCACCAAGAAGCGCATGAACAACGTGGAGCGCTAAGCTCTTCCGCTGACTGAAACCCTGTAAATTGCCGCATGCGGCCGGGGGAGAGGCTCTCCCGGCCCACAGCGGCAGGGAGAGCCCTGCATGAAGAAGAAAAAAGGCAATTCCATAACGTTCATCCTGATTTTGGTCTTGCTTGCAGGATTGTCCCTGCTGCTGTATCCTTCCGTCAGCGATTACTGGAACTCTTTCCATCAGACGCAGGCCATCGCCAGCTATGCCGAGAATGTGGCAACGCTGGATCAGGCGCGGTATGACGCGCTGTGGGAAGAAGCAAAGGCGTACAACGCCTCCCTCCTGGGGCGGAGCAATGCCTATCTCCTCAGCGAAGCGCAGCGGGCGCAATATGATGAGCTGCTTGACGTTTCCGGGCTTGGCGTGATGGGATACATTGAGATTCCGAGCATCGGCTGCTCTTTGCCCGTTTATCACGGCACGGAGGAATCCGTCCTCCAGATCGCCGTGGGCCACTTGGATTGGACGAGCCTGCCCGTGGGCGGCGCAAGCACTCACTGCGTTTTGTCCGGGCACCGGGGGCTCCCCAGCGCAAAGCTGTTCACCAATCTGGATAAGCTTGTGGAAGGGGACGTGTTCATGCTCCGCGTGCTGGATGAGGTGCTGACCTACGAGGTGGATCAGATCCTGATCGTGGAACCGCAGGAGGTCGCAGCGCTGCAGATCGTGGAGGGGAAGGACTACTGCACATTGGTGACCTGCACGCCCTATGGCGTGAATACGCACCGCCTGCTGGTGCGTGGGCACCGGATCGAGAACATTGAAGAAGCGAAGGCTGTGCGCATCACGGCGGATGCAATACAGATCGAGCCGCTGCTCGTGGCGCCCATCGTGGCGATCCCGATGCTGCTTTTGCTTTTGATCCTGTTGCTGCTGCCCAAGCAGCCCAACAAAGAACATGGAGGTGACGCCGATGAAGAGGCTTAAACGCATCGCTGCCGCGCTGCTGAGCGTGCTCACAGCCGTGCTGCTCCTGCCCGTGCAGGCATATGCGGCAGGGAGCATTGAATTGAACCGCGACATGAGCCTGACCGTTTCCTATGTGGACGGCAAGACGTACCTGAGCGGCGCACAGTTTGATATTTACCTTGTGGCCACGGTGGACGAATGCGGCGAACTGACGACGACGGAGACATTCTCCCTGTTCAACGTGGATATTCGGGGCAAAAACGATGAAGCATGGAACAAGGTGGCTTCCACGCTGGAGGGCTATATCCTGCGGGATAAGATTGCGCCGACGGACAGCGCAAAAACGGATGCGCAGGGTCTTGCGGTGTTCCCGAGCGCGCAGGAGCGCCTGACGCCGGGCCTTTACCTGGTGAAGGGGCAGCGGCACAAGCAGGATGGTACCATCTATGAGGCTGCGACCTTTATGGTGATGGTACCGGGCATTGACATGGAAGCCAACGCCTGGATCTATGATGTGACGGTGAACGCAAAGTTTATTTCCTATCCGGCGCCGACCGCCAGCCTGGATACGAGCACCCGCAAGGTGCTGAAGGTCTGGAAGGACAGCGGACATGAACAATCGCGCCCGAAGGAGGTCGTAGTCCAGCTGATCCGGGACAGCGAGATCGTTGACACCGTGACGCTGAACGCGGCCAACAACTGGCGGTATACCTGGGAAAACCTGCCCGGCGGCCACAAGTGGACGGTCGTGGAGAAGGAACAGAAGGGATATACCGTTACCGTAACGCAGGAAGGCATCACCTTTGTGGTGACCAACACATACGGAGGCTCCGGCAGCCCATCGGGCGGGGGTGGCTCCGGCAAACCGCCGCTGATCCAGACAGGGCAGCTTTGGTGGCCGGTGCCCGTGCTGCTTGCGGGCGGCCTGCTGCTGATCGTGCTTGGGCTGATCCGCCGGAGAAACATTGGCGATGAAAAGTAAAAAAGGAACCTGGTTAATCTGCCTCGGGTTGCTGCTGATTGCAGCGGCTCTTTTCCTTGCGGCCTATAATCTCTATGACGAGCGGCGTGCGGAGCAGGCGGCACAGCAGACTGTTGAACAGCTGGAGGCTTGCCTGCCTGCGGAATCCCCGGCGGAAACGCTGCCGGAAAATGGGGGGACGCTGCAGCCGGCAGGGCCGGGCGAGGTTGAGATCCCGGATTATGTGCTCGACCCAAACCATGAAATGCCGGTGCGGAACATCGGCGGGGAGGATTACATCGGCGTGCTGGAGATCCCGTCGCTGGGCCTTACGATGCCTGTGATGAGCGAATGGAGCTATCCCCGGTTGAAGATCGCGCCGTGCCGGTACACCGGCTCCGCCTATCTGGGAAATTTGATTATTGCCGCCCACAACTATCGTTCGCACTTTGGCAACCTGAAGGAGCTTTGCGAAGGCGATGTTGTCCATTTTACCGATATGGACGGGAATGTGTTTTCCTATGAGGTGGCGCTCCTCGAAATCCTGCAGCCCACCGATGTGGATGAGATGGAGGGCGGGGATTGGGATCTGACTCTGTTCACCTGCACCGTGGGCGGTAAGAGCCGCGTTACGGCGCGGTGTGAGCGCACCGATGAGGACACGGCCGGATATGTTCCGGGCATGGCGGAATAAGGCGAACAAAGTAAATTGCGCAATAAACAAAGGCTGCGGAGCTTATCCGCAGCCTTGGCTTTTCTTTTTCCTTATTTCACGAGCAGTTCCGCGATCTGCACGGCGTTGGTTGCCGCGCCTTTGCGGATCTGGTCGCCGCAGCACCAGAGCGTGAGCCCGTTTTCGCTCACAAGGTCGCGGCGGATACGGCCGACGAACACATCGTCCTGGTCGCTTGTGTCAAGGGGCATGGGATATACGTCGCTATTGGGCTCATCCACGAGCTGCACGCCCTCTGCCGCGGCGATGGCCGCGCGCGCTTCCTCCACGGAAACGGGGCGTTTTGTGGTGAACGTGGCGCTGATGGAGTGGGAACGCATCACGGGCACGCGCACACAGGTGCAGGTAACGCGGAGTTCCGGCAGGTGCAGGATCTTGCGGCCCTCGTTCTGCAGCTTCATCTCCTCGGAGGAGTAGCCGTTTTCGCCTACGCCGCCGATGCGCGGGATGAGGTTGAAGAGGATCTGGTGCGGGAATGTTTTTGCCGTGAGTGGTTCGCCCTTCGGGTAAGCTTCGGCCTGCGCTTCAAGCTCCGCAAGCCCTTCCGCACCCGCGCCGGATACCGCCTGATAGGTGGAGGCGACGAGCGTTTCAATGGGCGAGATCCGCGCGATGGGCGCAAGCGCCATCAGCGTGATGATGGTGGAGCAGTTGGGGTTGGCGATGATACCGTTGTGCTGGAGCGCATCGCCGGGGTTGATTTCCGGCACGACGAGCGGAACGTCCGGGTCAAGACGGAAGGCGCTGGAATTGTCCACAAACACCGCGCCCGCAGCTTTGATGGCGGGGGCAAAGCGCTTTGCGATGTCGTTTTCCGCCGCGCCGAGCACGATGTCCATGCCTTCAAACGCCGCGTCGCAGGCTTCCTCGATGACGATTTCCTGCCCCGCAAAGGAAACAGTCTTGCCCGCGCTGCGCGCGCTTGCGAGCAGGCGCAGCTTTGCGATGGGGAAGTTGCGCTCGGCAAGCACTTTGATCATTTCCTGCCCGACGGCTCCCGTTGCGCCGAGGACGGCTACGTTATAAAGCTCTTTCTGTTTCATAGGGGTCGATCCTTTCTCGTAAAACTGTTATAAAGCACCCGGATGGTCTTTTCGTAATCCCGGTCGTCTACGCCGACGATGATGTTCAGCTCCTCCGGGCCCTGGGAGATCATGCGGATATTGATGTTGTTTTCGCCGAGCGTGGCGAAGAGCCTGCCCGAAATGCCCGGGCGGAATACCATGCGGCGGCCGACGCAGGCGATGAGGGAGATGCCCTCCGTGACTTTTACGGAATCCGGACCGCAGTAGCTCTCAATCTCCTCCGTGATGCTGAAGAGATACGGCTTCACCGCCTCCGTGGAGACCACGAGCGAGAAGCAGTCAATCCCGGATACGATCTGCTCGATGTGCAGTTCATGCTTTTCAAACAGCGCAAGCACGCTGCGCACAATGCCGAGCTTCGCAGAAACGTGGTTCTTGTGGATGTCGATGATGCAATAGCCGCGCCTGCCCGCAACGCCTGTGATGAAATAGGATTCCTGCTGGGAAGCATCCTCCGCGAACTCCTCGCGGATCATCGTGCCGGGGGCGGAAGGATCGTTGGTGTTGCGGATGTTGAGCGGGATGTTCATCTCCCGCACCGGGAAAACGGATTCCTCGTGCAGCACCTTCGCACCCATGTAGGTCAGCTCGCGCAGCTCGCTGTATGTGATGCGCGGGATGGGCTGCGGATCGGGCACGATGGAAGGATCGGCCATCAGGATGCCGGGCACGTCTGTCCAGTTTTCGTAAAGGTCGCAGTTGAGTGCCGCTGCCGCAAGCGCGCCCGTGATATCCGAACCGCCGCGGGTCATCAGGCGGAGTTTACCACCCGGCATCGTGCCGTAAAAACCGGGCATCACGATGCGGCCGCTTGAAGCTTCAAATGCTTCCGCAATGGCGGTATAGGTCGCCGGCAGGTCGATGCGGCCATCCAGGCGGAATTTGACCGTGCCGTAGGAATCCACGAAGTCATATCCGAGGTAGGCCGCCATGAGCGCAGCGCAGAGCGCTTCCCCGCGGGAAACGAGATAGTCCTCATCCGGAGAGGTCTTGATGCGGCTGCGGATTTCATCAAACGCGGCAGCAACATCGAACGGGATGCTGAGCGTTTCAGCGATCTCGCGGTAACGCGATTCGATCATGCTGAGTACGCTTTCGTGATCCACGCCGTATTTGATGTGCGCATGGCAAAGATAGAGCAGGTCAGTGACCTTGTTGTCGCCTTTTGCGCGCTTGCCGGGCGCGCTGACGACCACGATGCGCCGCGCGCCATCCGCGCGGACGATGTCCCGCACAGCGGAGAAATGCTGCGCGTCGGCGAGCGAGCTGCCGCCGAATTTTACCGTCTTGAGCATAGCTGATTCCGTTCCTTTATCTTAAAAATCAATTCAAATCAACCCGGGCATTGGCAGGCTCATTCCGTAAGCCCTGCCGCAAATACGTTTTCGCCTGCCGCAAGGCGTTCCCGCACGAATGCGTGCATCGTGCTTACGGGCATGGGCTTTGTGATGCAGGCCGGGCCTGCGGGCGTTTCGCCGAGCGCCGTTTCGATCTGCGCCGCGGGAAGCAGGCTGTTTGCGCGCAGGTAATAGGCATGTGCCGCAAGGGATGCATCCGGCGTAAACGCGCCTTCGCAGCGGGCAAGGTCAAAGGCCGTTGCGCCGCGGGAAATGTCGATAAGGTCCTGCACGACAGCGGAGGCTGTGGGTTTCTGCCCCGCGCCAAGGCCGAAGAAGCTTTGTGCGCCAAGCCCTGCGCAGCGGTAGGAGATGATGTTCCCCGTGCCGTTTACGCCTGCTTCCGGCGCATTGGCTGAAAAGAGCATCGGCTCAACATAGGCGGCCACGCCGGCTTCAGTGCGTTCCGCTTTGCCGATGAGGCGGCAGGTCAGGCCGAGCTGCTTGAACAGAGCGACATCCGCTGCGGTGATGTGACGGATGCCGAGGGTGGGGATGGCGGAAGCATCCGCCATGCGGGAGAACGCTGCGTCTGAGGAAAGCGCAAGCTTTGCGCGGACGTCAAGGCCGTCGATATCGGCAGTGGGGTCTGCTTCCGCATAGCCCAGGCGCTGCGCTTCGGCGAGGGTCTCGGCGAAATCCGCACCACCCTGCTGCATGGCGGTCAGGATGAAGTTCGTGGTGCCGTTCATGATGCCGCCGAGGGATTCCACTGTATCCACACGCGCAACGCGGAGCAGGTTCATAAGCCAGGGGATGCCGCCGCCCACGGCAGCGGAAAACGCGAGATGAACGCCGTTTTCCCGCGCAAGGGAAATAAGCTCAGCATAATGCAGCGAAAGCATCAGCTTGTTGGCGGTGACGACGTTTTTCTTTGCAAGAAGCGCTGCTTTTACATAGGAAAACGCGGGTTCTTCCCCGCCCATGACTTCGACTACCGTTTCAATGGAAGGGTCGGAGAGGATCTCGCTGAAATCGCGCGTGGCGATGGCGCGGACGGATGCAATATCGCGCCGGACGAGTACCCGCTCGGCTGTGATGCCGTGTTCCGGGCGCAGATCAAGCAGCGCATGTGTGCCGCTGCCGACAACGCCATAACCCAAAAGTGCGGTCTTCATTTTGAAAAGGTTCCTTTCAAACTTTTATAAAATCAAATGTTTTCAAACAAAAAACACTTGTTTTTCTGCTGCGGACAATATATCATATCTGATGGGGCGAATGCAAGCCCCAAAATGCGAGAAAACCGCGAAATATGATTATAAAGATGTTTTACCATAGAAAGGAAGAACAAAACCATGCAGTATCTGAGCACCCGTTCCCACGATGAAAAAGCCACATCCGCAGAGGCGGTGTTGCGCGGCCTTGCGCCGGACGGAGGCCTTTATGTGCCGGAGAGGATCCCCGCGGCCGGCCTTTCGGACGCGGAGCTGCTTTCACTGGATCAATACGCGCTCACGGCGCATATCCTTGCGAAGCTGCTGCCCGATTTTCCCGATGGCGCTGTTGCGGCTGCGGTGCGGGACGGATATTCCGGCAAGTTCGAAACAGAAGACCTTACGCCCACCGTGCCGGTGGCGGGCGCGCACGTGCTGGAGCTGTATCACGGCCCGACGAGCGCATTTAAGGACATGGCGCTCTGCCTGCTGCCGCGCCTTGTTGCGGCGGCTTCCGAAGCATGCGGCGTGAAGGAGGATGTGCTCGTGCTGACCGCGACGAGCGGGGACACGGGCAAGGCTGCCCTTGCGGGCTTTGCGGATGCGCCGCACACCCGCGTGATGGTGTTCTATCCGGAAGGCGGCGTGAGCGAAGTGCAGCGCGCGCAGATGGTCACGCAGGAGGGCGGGAACGTTTGCGTGTGCGCGGTGCGCGGCAATTTTGACGATGCGCAGCGCGGCGTCAAAGAAGTCTTTGCGCAGTTCTCGGGCAAGGGCGTGCGCCTTTCGAGCGCAAACTCCATCAACATCGGCAGGCTTGCGCCGCAGGTGGCATATTATTTCAAAGCGTACGTGGATCTCCGGCGCACAGGCGTCATAGAGCCCGGCGCCCCGGTGGATTTCATCGTGCCGACTGGAAACTTCGGCGACATCCTTGCGGGGTATCTCGCAAAGCGCATGGGTCTTCCCGTAGGGACGCTCGTGTGCGCTTCCAACGAGAACGACGTGCTGACCGAATT
>JALFDW010000028.1 GCA_022778545.1 bacterium
GAAAAGAGCAATTCCATATACAGATTTTGATTGTGCTCCTTCATGTACGAAAGCAGCTTGCTCCCATACCGTCCGATTCGCGCCTTGTTAATTTTCGTCCTGTTCATCTTATCACTCTCCAAATCATTTTATTTATAGAGACCGCTAAAATAAACAACAAATCCGAACCCCTCACCGATTGGCGTTGGGTTCGGATTTAATTGCTGTGGTGGAGCCGAGGAGAGTCGAACTCCTGTCCGAAAATCCGTCCACAAGACTTTCTACGAGCGTAGCCGGTGTTTTAACATTCCCTCCATCCAGCCCCCAACGGCAGGGTCAGGACTTTGGTAGCTTCATAAGATCCCACCTGCGGCAAAGCTTATGCAGGCTGGTTCCCCACATTGATGACGCCCGGGATCCCGGTCGTGGGCAACCGGGGACGGACGGTCACTGCTTAAGCAGCGACGGGTACGAAATTAGATTCGTCAGTTATTTTTTAATTCCCGCTTTTAACGAAGCGCGGGGCTTCGGCTCGCTTATCCGGCTTCAGCGATCCCCGTCGAAACCATTTACGGCCCCATGATGCGCCGCCGTACCCTTTCGCGGCGCATTCAGGCTGCACGAAAACGTGCATTTGTTTTTAAAGATTATAGCACGGCCAAAGAAAAACCTCAATCCACATTCTTCATGCGGCGTTCGATGTCCCTCTTCGCGTCGCGCTCCGCCAGGCTGTGGCGCTTATCATAGAGTTTCTTGCCCTTGGCAACGGCAAGCTCCATCTTCACAAGGCCATCGCGCAGATAAAGCCTGAGCGGAATCAGGCTGTATCCATCCGCCTGCGCAAGCGATTGCAGCTTGCGGATCTCCTGCTTATGCAGGAGCAACTTCCTCTGGCGAAACGGGTCGGCATTGAAGATGTTGCCCTGCTCATACGGGCTCACATGCATGCCGATCACGAACGCCTCGCCGTTTTTTACCTGCGCATAGGAATCCTTCAGGTTTACCTTGCCCGCACGGATGCTCTTCACCTCCGTGCCGACGAGCGCAAGCCCGCATTCGTAAGTATCCTCAATGAAATACTCGTGCCGCGCTTTGCGGTTTTCCGCAATCTGCCGCACACCCTTCCTGACCGGCAATGCGTTCACCCCCTTTTCCCAATCATTATACTATTTCCCCGTATCCTTTGCAACTTTGCCCGCGTTCTTCGCGCGCCTGTGCCGCGACTTTGCAGCTGTTTTCCCCTCCGCTGCCTTTGCCGGCTTTTCCTCCCCGTTCTTCGGCCTGGGTGCGCCGCCGTTCGCGCTTGGGACAAGCTCAAAATCCACGTTGCTGTTTTCCAGGTCAACGCCTGCCACGCGCACGCGCACGGGATCGCCGAGCCGAAACACGCGCTTTGAATTTCTGCCCACCATGCGGTAATTCTTCGCATCGCAAACATAGAAATCCCCTGCGATGGAGGTCACGCGCACCATGCCCTCAACCGTGTTGCTCAGCTGCACAAAAAAACCGTACTGTGCGACCCCGGAGATCACGCCCGTTTCAACCGTCCCGATGCGCGACTGCATGTATTCGCACTTTTTGAGGTCATCCGCCGCGCGCTCGGCTTCCATCGCCGTAACCTCCCGCTCAGAACAGTGGCGCGTGAGCTCTTCGAGCGTTTCTTCATAACGGGAAATGCGCTCCTTTGTCATCTCGCCATGCAGGATCTCACGCAGCATGCGGTGCACCATAAGATCCGGATACCGCCGGATCGGAGAAGTGAAGTGGCAGTAGCACGGCGCTGCAAGGCCGAAGTGCCCCAGGCATTCCGGCGCATACCGCGCTTTGCGCATGGAACGCAGCACAACGCGGCTCACAACGTTCTCCTCCTTCGTTCCCTTCACCTTCTGAAGGATTTTCTGGAACGTCTGCGGTTTCACGTTGCCCATGCTCTTGATCCCATAGCCCAGTGTGCCGAGGAATGCGTTGAGATCCGCAAGCTTTGTTTTATCCGGCGTTTCATGCACGCGGTAAACGAGCGGCATTCCAAGATCAAACGCATGCTGCGCCACGGTTTCATTGGCGATGAGCATGAATTCTTCAATCATGCGGTTGGCGATGCCGCGCACCGCCACGGAAACATCCGTTGCCTTTCCTGCCTTGTTCAGCGTGATCTTCGCCTCATCGAGATCAAAATCGATGCTGCCCCGCTTTACACGCTGCGCATTGATCAGTTCCATCAGCGTGCGCATCTCCTCAAGCATAGGGACGATATCCGCATATTTTTCGCGCAGAGCATCATCGCCGTCAAAAATGGCGTTCACATCGTCATACGTCATGCGGTGCGCCGTTTTGATAACGGTCTCCGAAAAACGGTGCGCCATGACCTTTCCGTTCTTCCCGATCTCCATGAAGCAGGAGATTGTCAGCTTTTCCGTACCTTCAGTCAGCGAGCATACGCCGTTGCTCACCTCCGGCGGGAACATCGGCAGCACGCGATCCGGGAAATACACGCTGGTGCCGCGCTTATAAGCGTCCGCATCCAACGCCGTTCCGGGCTGCACATAGTGGCTCACATCCGCGATATGCACGCCGAGCAGCCAACCGTCCTTCAGCTTCACAAGCGATACCGCATCGTCAAGGTCCTTCGCATCCGCGCCGTCAATGGTGATGATAAGCTGGCCGCGCAGATCCTCGCGCCGCGCGATCGCATCCGCATTGACAGGCTTGTTCAGACTGCGCGCCTGCCGCATGGAGGCTTTTGAAAATGTCTCCGGCAGCTCCATGCGCCGGATCACGGAGAGGATATCCGTTCCGGCTTCATCCTTGCCGCCAAGCACCTCTGTGACCTCGCCCATAAGCGGGCGGCGGCCGTCCGGATATTGCGTGATCTTTAAGACCACCTTATCACCATGCTTTGCACTGCCTGCCGCCGCTTCATATACAAGCGCGTCCATATAAAGCCGCGTATCATCCGGGATCACATACCCTCCCGGCGTGCTCTGGCTCTTTTCAAACGTGCCCACGATGTTCATCTGAGCACGCGCTGCGATCAGCATAACTTCAGCTTCCGCACTTCCGTTGCGGCTGACCGTTTCCGTTGGGCGCACCCAAACCTTGTCCCCGTGCATCGCGCCGTGCATGGCATCTGCAGGAACGAACAGGTCCGCGCTTCCATCCTCCGGAATGAAGAAGCCGTAGCCCCTCGCGTTGCCCTGTATACGCCCGTAGGTAAGCCCCGTCTGCTCCGGGAGCGCAAGCTTCCGTTTGCGCGTCAGGATCAACCTGCTCTCCGAAAGCAGCCGTTCGATGGCTACTGCAGCCGCATCGCGCTCCTCTGCCGGGAATTCTTCCAAAACCACTTCCGGCGCAAGCGGTTTCCCCTCGCGGCGAAGCGTTTCCATTACTCTGTTTTCCATTTCGTTTTCTGTCGTTTCCTTTCACCTTCTTTTTCAGTTCCGGAGGAACGTCCTCCTTCCGTGCATTTCAACGCAAAAAGGTGTGCTGCACATGCAGCACACCTAAGGGACGATTCGGGCAGCTTAGCCGATGATCATCATTGCAATCGCAAGCACCGCGATGACAATGCCAAGGATGATGGTGATCTTCTGAAGCTTAGCTTCTCTGCTGGCTCTGCGGCCGCGCGCAGTAAACGAAGCGGTATCGCCGCCGAAGGCACCGCCAAGACCTGCGCTCTTGGTCTGCTGCATTAAAACCACAGCGATCAACGCCGCGGAAGCAAGAATGAGGACTATGTTAACGATTATTCCTAACGTTTCCATAATATATACAACCTCCTAATTGACTGCAAGGGGCATTATACCATGCGGATGCCGAAAGCGCAAGCATTTTCCCTGCATCCGCATGGTTCTCTCCGAATTTTCACTTATTTTGGCAGGCTGTGCACGATACCAGCAGGCTTTCGCCCGTCATCTCATGCGGGATGGGCAGCCCCATCAGCGTAAGCAGCGTGGGGGCAATGTCGCAAAGCCGGCCGCCCGCCCGCAATGCTGCATCCTTTTTTGCATCATCCACGAGGATCAGCGGGACAGGATTTGTGGTGTGCGCCGTAAAGGGCGTTCCATCCTCCGCAAACATCTGCTCGCAGTTGCCGTGATCCGCCGTAATGATCGCACGGCCGCCCGCTTTTCGGATCGCCTCCACGACCTTTGCAGCACACGCATCCACCGCATGAACAGCTGCTGTCGCCGCATCCATCACGCCGGTGTGGCCGACCATATCCGGGTTCGCGAAGTTGAGGATCATCACGTCGTACGCTCCACTCTCAACGCGCTTCACAGCCTCCTCCGCGACCTCATACGCGCTCATTTCTGGCTTGAGGTCATACGTTGCCACCTTGGGGGAGGGCACCAGCACACGATCTTCGCCCGGGTTCGGCGCTTCCACACCGCCGTTGAAGAAGAACGTCACATGCGCGTATTTTTCCGTTTCCGCAATGCGAAGCTGCGTCTTTCCCAAAGAGGACAGGTAAGCGCCAAACGTATTGGTCAGGCTCTCCGGCCGGAAAGCAACTTCCACCCGATCGCCGAACGTTTTATCATATTGCGTCATGCAGACGTAATACAGCGGGAAGAAGCCGTTTCTCCGCGTAAAGCCATCGAACTCCGGCAGTATGAATGCACGCGTGATCTCCCGCGCACGGTCCGGCCTGAAGTTGAAGAAGATGACGCTGTCGTTCTCCCGGATCGTGGCCACAGGCGCACCGTTTTCCGTAATGACAACGGGCACCACAAACTCATCCGTCACGCCCGCATCATAAGAAGCCTGCATCGCCGCCTCAGGGTTTTCCGCCAGAACGCCTTCTCCATAGACCAGCGCAGCATATGCCTTTTCCACACGCTCGAACCGGTTGTCCCGGTCCATGGCATAATAGCGCCCCATCACGGTCGCAATCTTACCGCAGCCGAGCGCTTTAAGCTCGTTTTGCAGCGCATGGATGTAGCCTTTGCCGCTTTCAGGCGGCACATCGCGTCCATCCATAAAGCAGTGGATGAACACATCCTTCAGGCCGTTGTCCCGCGCCAGCTTCACGAGTGCATACAGGTGCGTCAGGTGACTATGTACGCCGCCGTCGCTGCAAAGGCCGTAAAGGTGCAGCGCGGAACCGTGCTTTTTGCAGTTTTTGATCGCGCCGAGGAAGGCGGGATTTTCGAAGAAGTCCCCGTCCTCAATGGATTTCGTGATGCGCGTCAGCTCCTGATACACCACACGTCCTGCGCCGATGTTCAGGTGGCCGACCTCGGAATTGCCCATCTGCCCCGCAGGGAGGCCCACCGCGTTGCCGGAGGCCTCGATCTGCGTGTGCGGATATGCATTCCAAAGTTCAGCGATGTGCTTTGCGCCATCAGCACGGATCGCATTCCCTTCCGCGCTTTCCCGGCAGCCGAAGCCGTCTAAAATGATGAGTGCTGTAATCTGTTTCATTGGGCCCTCAGTATTTAACGACCTTGGCGAAATCCTCCGCCTTGAGACTTGCGCCGCCAATCAGGCCGCCGTCGATCTCCGGCATGGCCATCAGCTCAGATGCGTTCTTCGGGTTCATGCTACCGCCGTATTGGATGCGCACAGCCTCCGCCGTTGCGGCGCAATAGATCCGCTCCACCGTTTTGCGGATGCTGGCGATCGTCTCGTTCGCCTGCTCCTTCGTGGCCGTCTTCCCCGTGCCGATCGCCCAGATGGGTTCATAGGCAATAACGAGCTTTTTCACATCCTCCGCCGCGATGCCGGAAAGCACAGCCTCCGTCTGCCCGGAAACAACGGCTTCCGTTTCGCCTGCCTCGCGCTCAGCAAGGGATTCGCCCACACAGATGATGGGCGTGATGCCCGCCGCGATCGCCGCCTTTGCACGCTGGTTCACGGTCTCATTCGTTTCGCCAAAGTACTGCCTGCGCTCACTGTGCCCGATGATCGCATATTCCGCGCCCACGCACTTGAGCATGGCAGCGCTGATCTCGCCGGTATATGCGCCCTTTTCCGCCCAGTGGATGTTCTGTGCGCCGACGGCAATGTTCGTGCCCTTTGTCAGCTCCACCGCGATGGGAAGATCAACGAACGGCGGGCAGATGACGACATCGCATTGCGCATCCGCCACGAGGGGAATGAGCGCCGTGATGAGTTCCTTCGCCTCCGAGGGCGTCATGTTCATTTTCCAGTTTCCCGCAATAATGGGTTTGCGTGCCATGATTCTTCTCCTTTATATTGAAATTTCAAAGCTTATTTGTCGTTGAGTGCCGCCACGCCGGGGAGCGTCTTCCCCTCGAGGAACTCAAGGCTTGCGCCACCGCCGGTGGAAATGTGCGTCATCTTATCCGCAAAGCCAAGTTTCTTCACCGCGGAAGCAGAATCGCCGCCGCCGATGATTGTCGTGCCGGCGCACTCCGCGCAGGCTTCGGCGACCGCAGCCGTTCCCTTCGCAAACGCCGGGAACTCGAACACGCCCATGGGACCGTTCCAGATGACGGTCTTTGCCTTCTTGATCTCCTCCGCAAACAGGGCGCGCGTCTCCTCGCCGATGTCAAGGCCCTGCCATCCCGCGGGAATCGCGTTGGCGCGCACGGTCTTATACGGCGCATCCGCATCGAAAGCCTCCGCCACGACGGTATCCACAGGCAGCAGCAGCTTCACGCCGCGCTCCTTGGCTTCCGCCATCAGCTCATTTGCAAGGCCGATGCTGTCCGCATCAAGGAGGGAATCGCCGATCTCATAACCCATGGCTTTGAAGAACGTGTACGCCATGCCGCCGCCGATGATGAGCGTATCGCACTTCTGCAGCAGATTTTTGATGACACCGATCTTGTCCGCAACCTTTGCGCCGCCGAGGATCGCCACAAAAGGACGCTCCGGGTTTTCAAGCGCCGCGCCCATGACGGAAAGCTCCTTGCCGATCAGGAAGCCCGCAACGGCGGGAAGATACGCCGCAACGCCCGCCGTGGACGCATGTGCGCGGTGCACCGTGCCAAACGCATCGGAAACATAGAGCTCCGCGAGGGAAGCAAGCTGCTTTGCAAATGCAGGGTCGTTCTTTTCTTCTTCTTTATGGAAGCGCAGGTTCTCAAGCAGGAGAATCTCGCCATCCTGAAGCTCCATGGCCTTTTTCTCCGCCTCTTCGCCGATGCAGTCATCCGCAAAGCTGACCTTCACGCCCGGCAGCAGCGCCTTCAGGCATTCCGCAACAGGCTTGAGCGAAAACTCCAGCTTGCGCTCGCCCTTCGGGCGGCCCAGATGGGAGCACAGGATCACCCGCGCGCCATGCTCAAGCAGATAATTTACCGTAGGCAGGGACGCTACGATGCGCTTATCATCCGTAACCTCGCCCGCTGCATTGAGCGGCACGTTGTAGTCCACGCGCACAAGGACGCGCTTGCCCTTTACGTCAACATCCATTACGGTTTTCTTTGCCATTCGTTCTATCCTCCTAAACAAAATCATGCTCCTATTTTTAGCGATACTATTTTAACACATACAATCCGTATTGCCAATTTGTGAATTCCAATACCTCCGCCGCCCGTTATTATGGACGGTTTTACGCAGTTATGGTATAATGCGCATATGAAACGTATGCTTGCTTTTTCGCTTATTTTTTCATTGATCTTCGCGTTTTCCGCCTGCCGTGCGGATTCGCCTTCCGACATGCTTGTGGATGTCGGCGCATCCCCCCTGCCCACAACCTCCCCTGACGGGGCGAATCCTTCCGTCTCTTCTTCCGGCAAGACTCCCGCCGCCCGCACGGACAGCACGGCCGCAGCCGTATATGAAGGCGTGGAAGGGTTTACGCTTTACGGCGCTGCAGCCTATACCAACACGGGCGATTGCCCTATCACCATCGAAAACGCATGCTTTACCTTCACCGCAGGCGGGCAAACTGTCGAGCACAGCTTTACCCCTCCGCTTGCGGAATACGCCGTGCTCATGCCCGGTGAAACATCCTACCTGACTGCCTGGGTGCCGCAGGGCGAAGAAAGCCCGTTTGCGGCCGGCGCAGAGGTCTCCCTCTCCGTTTCACTCACCCCGCGCCGCGCAGAAGCCGCGCGCACGCTGCTCGTAGTCGATCATCTCTACCTTGCGGACAATTACCCCAACTTCACCACCCTTTCCGGGCGGATCAGCTGTGCAGGCGTGTTCGGCTGTGAAATGAACGTCGTGCATGTGGGCTTCTATGATGCGGAGGAAAATTTCCTCGGCGCATGGTACTTCACGCGGAACACGCTGTTTGAAGGGGACGAATCCAAAAATTACGTCGTGCAGATGCATGAGCTGCCGCTCCCTGCCCTTGCGGAACGGGCGGAAACTGTGCGTGCAATCGGCTTCGGCTTCACGCTGTAAACTATGCCTGATACGAACCTGACTCCCGAAACGCTCCTCTTTTTTGCGCAGCATGAAGCGGCGCTTCCCTTGTATGAAGCGTTTGCTGCGAAGGTCTGCGCCGCGGTCGGAGATGTCCGCATCCGTGTTCAGAAAACGCAGATCGCCTTCTCGAACAGGCACAATTTCGCCTTTGTCTCCTTCCTGCCCGTGCGAAAGGCGAAAGAGCGCCCCGTTGCCTATATCACCGTCACGTTCGGTTTAAGCTACCGGCTCACGTCACCGCGCATCGACGCTGCGACGGAACCCTACCCCAACCGTTGGACGCACCATGTGCTCATTGCAACGCCGGAAGAAATCGACGAGGAACTCATGCGCTGGGTAGCAGAAGCGAGCGCCTTTTCAGCGGGAAAACGCTGAAAGACGCCCGTTTTTCTTTGGCCGGTTAAAATGCCCGCGGCCCACCCTCGCGGCAGAGCCGGCGCTGTGGTAAAAACATTAAAAGTGATCGCTGCAGGTGTTACATTGCCGGGATTTACATTGCCACGGGGATTCGAACCCCGCGCGTCCCCACGCGCTGCCATCTGTGCCGTTTCCTTCTCAAACGGCTGAGATCACGCCCGCGTCCCTCCGCTACACGCTTTTTCCGGCCACTCTTTCGTTTTACAGAAGCTCCGTTGTCCAGTTTTTTTCCTGAATGGCGGCATCCAGCTCGCGCAGCTCCTTTGAGAGCGCGTCGATCTGCTTTTGCAGTGCCGCCACATCCACGGTGCTTTTGATCCTGATCTCGCCGATCGTGCGCCGCGTTACAAGCGCGCTTGCAGCATCACAGAAAGAGCGCAGCACGCCAATCTTCCCCGCAAGGCAATCCCGCCGCGCCAAAAGCGCCGTCAAGGACTTCCCGCCGGAAAGCGTGGCGCTGTTCGTGAGATTGATGCGCGCAATGAGATCTTCAAGCGCGGCATAGGATGCTTCCAGCTCCGCAAGCAGCGCAGCGGGATCCTCCGCCGGGCGCTCTCCTTCCTGCACCTGCGCGTTATTCATCAGCCGGTTTTCCAGCTGGCGCACCTTTGTTTGCAGCTCTGCGCGTTCCGTCAGCGCGTTTGCAAGCTTCATACGCATTCCTCCTCCGTATTTTGGTTTATTATAGCATACCGTGTCATATTCATGGTATACTTGGCTTCAGATTCAATAAATCATGCTTTGAACAGAAAACGAGGTGCAATATGGTCATCGCATTGATCGGCGAAAGCTGCACGGGAAAATCCACCCTGGCAAACGCATTAAAAACGCAGCTCGGCGCCAAGGTGTATTCCGGCAAGGATTATCTTCGTCTTTCAAAAGGCGAAGCCGAAGCCAAACAGAAATTCAAGGCGCTGCTTTCCACATATATGGAACCGGGCGCGGGTACGCTCATTTACGTCATCAGCGAGAAGGAGCACATTGCCATTCTGCCCGAAGGCGCGCTGCGCGTACTCGTTACGGCGGATCTCCCGGTCATTCAGGAGCGTTTTGCCCGGCGCACGGGCGGCAAACTTCCGCCGCCGCTTGCAGCGATGCTCGAGAAAAAGCACGGCATGTTCGACGCAGAGCCACATGACATTCTCATCAAAAGCAGTGAGATGAGCACGGACACAGCCTGTGCTGCGATCGTGGAGCGGATGAAATAAAACAAGGGCACCCCCAATGAAAACATATAAAGCGCTGTACTATACCGGAATGGTTCTGAGCCTTTTGGTCGGGCTGTGGCATTTCTTCGTGCCATGGATGTTTGCGTGGTATTCTTACATACCCGCTTCCTACAAAAACCTGATCGTAGGAATCAACTGGACGAATCTCTGCTTTTCCCTTTTTCTGTTTGGGACGAGCCTTTTGATGCTTTTATGGGGTAGGAAGGTCTTTGCCCTGAACAGAGAAACTGTCACCGTATACGGCGGTTTAACTTTTGTGTGGGTATTCCGGGTAGCATTGGCAATAATCGAGCCCTGGCCCCTGGAGCCGGTCGCCTTTCCCGCATACCTGCAATTTGCCGGAGCTGTTTTGATTATGGTACTCCTGCTCATTCCGCTGATCAAGGTACTTGCTCTGCTCCGGAAGCAATAGGCCCTCGCACTGCGCATAGTCCGTGTCCATAGCTTCCAACTTATCGCTGAATCCAATAAGCAAAAGCCCGGAAACGGTTTGCAGCCGTATCCGGGTTTCTTTCTTTTTCATGGGCATACCGCTATTCCGCTTTGATTTTCCGCAAAAGATCCCCTGCCCGCACCGGCTCGGCACAGCCGATGAACAGGCGCTGCTTCGGGTGCGGCGCCGCATCCTGCGCTTCCCCTTCTTCATTGCGGATACCCCGAACGGCAAACGAGCGCGAAACATCGCCGGGCGAAAGAATGGAGAGCGTTTCTCCATCCTGAAAGCGGTTGCGCTGTTCGATATAGGCGGTTTGCGTTTGTGCATCGTAGGAAAGCACAACAGCGCTGATCTGCGCATCGGAAACATAATCCGCGCTCCGCGGTGCCTGCCCCGCCGCGCCCGGGTCGCCAAAGGCAAAGCCCGTCGTATATGGGCGGTGGCTTGCATAATCAAGTTCCTTTTCAATTGCAGGCGGCAGCGGCTCATCCGGCGCGGTCGCATAATGGTCGAGCGCCATGCGGTAGGCGTTTACCACCGTCGCCACATAGGCGATGGATTTCATCCGCCCCTCGATCTTCAAGCTGCAGGCTCCCGTGCCGATGACCTCTTTCAGGTGCGCAATCAGGTTCATATCCCGCGCGTTGAGGATATACGTTCCGAGCGCATCCTGCTCCACGCCGAAGTATTCCCCGTCCCGGCCGCGTTCCCGGAGTTCATATGTCCAGCGGCATGGCTGCGCGCATTCGCCCCGGTTGGAGTCGCGCCCCGCAATATAGTTGCTGAGCAGGCACCGGCCGGAATAGGAAACGCACATTGCGCCGTGCACGAAAATCTCAAGCTCCAGCGTATCCGGCAGCGCAGCGCGCATCGCCTTGATTTCTGCGAGCGAAAGCTCCCGCGCAAGCACGATGCGGCGGATGCCCGCCTCATGCCAGAACAATGCGGCTTCAGCGTTGAGCGTATTCGCCTGCGTGCTCAGGTGCAGCGGCAGCTCCGGCACCACATCCCGCGCAACACGGATCACGCCCGGATCATTCACAATAAGCGCATCCGCATCGGCAGCACGAAGCTCTTTGAGCAGCGATGGCAGAGTGCGGATGTCCGCATCCCGCGCAAAGGCGTTGCAGGCAACGTAGACCCGCTTGCCGCGCGCATGGGCATACGCACAGGCAGCTTTGAGGCCTTCCGTCGTAAAGTTATCCGCGTAGTTGCGCAGGCTCATCGTTTCCGCGCCAACGTAGACGGCGTCTGCGCCAAAGCGCAACGCCGCCTCAAACCGTTCCATATTGCCTGCCGGGGCAAGCAGCTCCGGCAGCCTCTCGTGTGTTTTCCCATTCATTGCGTTGTGTTCCATGAATCCTTGTACCGCTCCACGTTGGCATTATGTTCTTCAAGTGTCTTGGCATATGCGTTTTCGCCCGTTGTTGCATCCATCAGGCAGAAATACAGGAAGCCTTCGGAAACATAATCCTCATTCGGGTAAAGCGCCGCGCGGATGGCGCGCTCGCCCGGGTTGCAGATGGGGCCGAGCGGCAGCCCTTCATACACATGGGTGTTATACCGTGAAGGGTCGTTCATCTGTTCTTCCGTGTAAGTCAACGTTCCGGTGGTGTTGAAGATGTATTTGAGCGGCGCATCGGATTGCAGCCGCATCCCCGCGTTCAGGCGGTTATGGAACACAGCTGAAACCTTTGCAAAGTCACTCTCCACCTTTGCCTCTTTTTCGATCAGGGAAGCCAGCGTCACGACTTCATCCATCGTCATGCCAAGCTCCTGCGCACGGGCAGCGTATTCGTCCGAAAACACATTGCGGAAGCGCAGCAGCAAACGGGTAATGATGGACTTTGCGGACTCATCGGTATAGATCTCATAAGTATCCGGGAAAAGATACCCTTCAAGCAAATACCTGCGCGCCTCATCCGGGTTCTGCTCAATGGCGGAAAGGAATGAATAGTCGAACGCCTCCCCTGTTTTGCAGAGCGCAAGGAACTCCTCCGAATCGGAAAGCACGCCGAGCGCAACGAGCTTCTCCGCAATGCCTTCCACTGTCGTGCCTTCGGAAATCGTGAGGCGCATCGTGGTGCGCGGCGGGTTGCCCTTGCAGATGATGTCAAGGATCTGCCCGATATCCATGTTGCGGGAAAGCACATACGTCCCGGCCTTGAGCTTGCTCGTTTTCCCGGTAAAATCGGCGTAAATCTTGAAAACCGTTTTGCTTGCGATCAGACCCGGAAGCTGATTGCCCTCCGCATCCGTACCACCGGCGGTATACAGGATGTTCGCAATGCGGGAAGCGCCGGAGCTCGAAGGGATTGTCACCACGATCGGCGTTGCATCGTCCGCATCCACCGGCGCAAACAGCTTCTCAAAAGCGATGTTCGCAGCAGCTACAAGCACACCAAGGCAGATGCTGAGGCTCAGTAAAAACACGATGAGCGGCCGTATGCGCCGCCACATACGCTTCACATCCGGGTTGCCGCGGCGGCCGCCGCCGTTGCCGCGTTCCATGGTCAGCCTTCCAACATGCCAAGGTCGATGTCGATAGCCTCGGCAAGGATCTTGTATACGTCGCCCAGCATCACGTTCAGGCGGTATTCCGCCATCAGATAATCAGAAGCATCCCGGTTCAACTGGAGCACTTCACCGATCTTCTGCAGGCGTTCCATGCAGGCATCGTCCTTCTGGCCCTGCATCATCGCAGCTTGGGCCTGCATCTGAAGCTGATGGTATTCCTTGATGAGCGCCTTCGTGGTGTCGTTTGCGAACGCTTTCTCCTGCGTCTGCTTATAAGCCTTGTATTCCTCGCTTTCCGCAAGCATCCTAGAAAGCTCTCTCGCCTTGTCGTAAATCATGTTTCGTTCTCCTTTCGGTTTTGTCTTTCATTCCGCCTCAGTCGATCTCGATGATGATCGGGAAGATCATCGGTGTGCGCTTCGTTTTGTTATAAAGGAAGCTCTTGAGGGACGAACGGATGTTGTTCTTGATGGATGACCATTCCGAGCGGTGCGCCGTCTGGAACTGCGCGGCAAGCTCCGTCACAAGCGTGCGTGCCTCCTTCACAAGATCCTCGGAATTCTTCAGGTACACAAACCCGCGGGAAATGACCTCCGCCGGAGCGGCCAGCTCTCCCGTTTTCTTTTTAAGCAGGATCACCACCGTGAAAAGCCCTTCCTCCGCAAGCAGTTTCCTGTCGCGCAGCACAACGTCGCCGATCTCGCCCACGCTGTTGCCATCGATCATTACACTGCCCGCGGGAACGGAGCCGTTGATCCGGATATCGTTTCGCGTAAGCTCGATGACATTCCCGATCTCGGAAACGACGATGTTGTCCGCCGGGATGCCCATCTCTTCCGCAAGCTCCGCATGCTGGTAAAGGTGGCGCGCCTCGCCATGCACGGGGATGAAATACTTGGGCTTCGTGAGCGTGAACATCAGCCGGAGCTCCTCGCGCCGTGCATGGCCGGAAACGTGCACGTCCGCCATGCGGTCGTAAACGACTTTTGCGCCTTTTTGATACAATTGATTGATGACGCGGGAAACCGCAATCTCATTCCCGGGAATCGAGGATGCGGAGATGATGACCATGTCCCCCTTGCCGATGTTGAGCCTGTGGGAAGCGTTCGCCATGCGGAACAGACCGCTCATGGGTTCTCCCTGGCTACCGGTCGTGATGACGCAGACCTTTTCATCATCAATCTTGCGCAGCTTTTCCACTTCGACGATCTTCTCCACGGGGATGTTCAGGTAACCGAGCTCACTTGCCACCTTCGCAATGTTCACCATGCTGCGGCCCTGGAAGCAGATCACCCGCCCGTGTGCGATCGCCACATCCGCAATCTGCTGGATGCGGTAGATGTTGGAAGCAAATGTCGCTACGATAACGCGGCCCTTTGCGATCTCGAAATAATGCTCGAAGGTCTTCCCGATCTCCCGCTCGGACTGTGTATGCCCGGAAAGCTCCGCGTTCGTGGAGTCACTCATCAGGGCAAGGACGCCCTTCGCACCATAATGGGCAAGGCGGGCAACATCGATGGGTTCACCGTCAAGCGGCGTATAATCCACTTTGAAATCGCCTGTATGGATCAGCGTGCCAACAGGCGTAATGATCGCAAGCGCGACTGCCCCTGCAATGGAGTGGCTGGTCTTGATGAATTCCACCGTAAAACAGCCAAGCTGCACTTTGTCCCCAGGTGCAATGCAGCGCAGATCCGCGTTTTTGACCTTTGCCTCATCCAGCTTATGCTCGATAAGCGCCATCGTAAGCCGCGTGCCGAATACCGGCGTCTGGAATTTCTTGAGCGCATACGGGACGGCGCCGATGTGATCCTCATGGCCATGGGTGATGAGGATGCCGCGGATCTTCTCCACGTTTTTTTCCAAATAAGACATGTCCGGAATCACAAGGTCGATGCCGGGCATGTCGTCATCCGGGAAAATCAACCCGCAGTCCACCACGATAATATCCTTGCCGTATTCGATCACGGTCATATTCTTGCCGATTTCACCCACGCCGCCAAGCGGGATGATCTTCAGCTTTGCTTTTGATCTTGATGCCAAATGAAAGCCTCTCTTTCTCAATTCCTAATTTATGCGATGGGGCATACTGCCCCAAATTTACTCAATGATAGTATACTCTCTTTTTCCAGTTCTAACAAGCGTGGGAATTTGTGAACAATCATTGCCCCCGGTGAGATAATCCTTCGCCGCCTGTTGCTCAAAACACAAAGTTGTTGTATAATTTCATTGAGGTATGAACGCAATGGAAAAACGCCACCCCGTTGCCGGTGGGCACACCGGCAACATCCCCAAAAGCCGTGCAAGGCGGGTGCAGATGCACCTCGAGCGCCTTGTGAATATCGCAAAGCTCGTTTTTTTTGGTCTGCTGTTGGTTTCGGCAGTCCTCTTTGTGTTGCACCTGTTCGTTGAGAAGCCGAGCGCGGCGCAGATCGAAGCCGAAAAAACACACGGTACTTTCCTTGATGGGATCATCATCAACGGCGTGGATATCTCCGGCATGACGCGTGCCGAAGCCCGCTCCGCCGTCCTTCCGCAGCTTGACGCTGCGCTTTCTTCCATCAACATCACCGTGCGCCACGGCTCGGAACTCTGGGTGCTCACGGCGACCGATATGGCCCCTGTCTCCTCGCTGGAAGAAGTGCTCGATGAAGCGATCCTGCTCGGCAAGACAGGCACGCTGCTGCAAAACAATGCGGTTGCAGACGAAGTACGCGAAAACGGGAAAGCCTATACTGCCGCACTTACGCCAACTTACGATGTGCTTATGGCGCGGCTTGCCACGATCGGCGAAGCGGTCGATACCATGCCCATCGAACCTGTGGCGACCCCCGTCACTACGACCACCACCCCTTCCTTCACCTATTCCGAAGGGGCGGACGGTTATATGCTCGATCAGGAGGCTCTGTTTGAGGAGATCATGTCCCTGATGGAGAGCGGCCAGTATACGGCAACGCTCACACCGGATCTTTCCTATGTTTCCCCCACATACACCGTAGAGGACGTGCAGCGCATGACGCAGTACCGTTCCGAGTTCCAGACGAGCTTTGGCGGCAGCCGCGCCGCGCGCAATGAAAAGCGCGTCGGCAACATCCAGAAGGCGGCGACCTTGCTCAACGGCGCCAAGATCGAAGCCGGCACGGAATTCAACTTCAACGCCTTTATCGGCCCGCGCACGGAAGCGGGCGGCTGGCCGCTCGCACCGGGCATCGTCAGCGGCGAACGGTATGAAGATCAGGCCGGCGGCGGCATCTGCCAGGTCAGCACGACGCTGTATAATGCTCTGCTGCGGGCAAACGCCTCCATGCAGCGTGGTTCCACGCTGGAAGAGATCCTTGCGCAGAACATCGAAGGCATCTCCATCACGGAACGCAAGCACCACTCCTGGCCCTCCAGCTATGTGGATAAGGGGCTTGATTCTACGGTGACCGGCACGGTGGAAAGCGGCAAGAGTCTCAACTTTGTAAACAACACGGGCGCTCCGCTCTACATCTTCGCTTATTGCAACCAGGAAGAATACACGATGACGGTCTACATTTACGGCGAACCGCTGCCCGAGGGCGTAACCTATGAAGTGCGCGGCGTAGTGGATGAAGAGCTCGCTCCCGGCGAACCCATCATCACCGAAGAACCGTCCTGGCCCACCGGATACGAAGAGGTCACCGTCACCGCGCGTACCGGCTACAAAGTAACCGCCTACCGTGACCTGTACCGCAACGGCGTTCTCGAATCCACGGAAACGCTGTATTCGGAGACCTACAATGCGGTCACGCAGAAAAAGACGGTCGGCACAGGGGATCCGAGCCTGCCAAAGCCCGCTTCCTCCGGTTCCTGAATCAAACTGTGATTATCCTTTTGGGGCAACCCAATTTATTACATCAGGAGGTTTTCCATGAAGTTCTCCAGCAAAGTGCAGAAATGCAATCTTTCGCCCATCCGCAAATTCTATCCCTATCAGGTAGAAGCCAAAAAGCGGGGCACGAAGATTTACCATCTCAACATCGGCCAGCCCGACATTGAAACGCCTCAGGCTTATTTTGATGCTATCAAAAACTTTGAGCAGCCCGTGCTTGAGTACGCTCCCTCCCCCGGTATCCCGGAAATGATCGAGGCTGTCAAAAAATATTACGCCAATCTGAACATTCATCTGGAGACCAACGACGTGATCATCACCACCGGCGGCAGCGAAGCGCTTTCCATCGCGCTCAACTGCATTCTGGATGATGGCGATGAGATCATCGTTCCGGAGCCCTTCTACCCCAACTACAACACCTTCGTGCGCGCAACGGGCGCGACCATCCGCCCGCTGACCACCACGCCCGAGGAAGGCTACAATTTCGCTAACCGCGAGCGGATTGAGGCGCTCATCAACGAGAAGACCCGCGCCATCATGTTCACCAACCCCGGCAACCCCACGGGCATCGTCCTCAAGCCGGAAGAGATGCGCATGATCGCGGACATCGCGAAGGAGCATGGCCTCTTCCTCATCGGCGACGAAGTATATCGCGAGTTTGTTTACGGCGGTGAACCGCTGCAGACCATTCTCTCCTTCGATGATATCGCCGAGAACGCCATCGTCATCGATTCCGTTTCCAAGCGTTTCAGCGCCTGCGGCGCGCGCATCGGCACACTCATTACCCGCAACAAGGATCTCCAGCAGCAGATCATGAAATTCTGCCAGGCGCGCCTTTCCGTTGCCACGCTGGATCAGATCGCTTCCGCCGCGCTTTACACCGTCGATCCTTCCTACTTCGACGCTGTGCGCGAGGAATACAAGCGCCGCCGCGATACCATCTACGCCAAGCTGCAGGCCATCCCCGGCGTTGTCTGCAAGGAGCCCAAAGGCGCGTTCTACGTCATGGCAAAGCTCCCCGTGGACAACACGGACGAATTCCAGAAGTGGCTTTTGACCGAGTTTGAAGACAACGGCGAAACCGTCATGTACGCTCCCGGCGAAGGCTTCTATGCCACGCCCGGCCACGGCAAGGACGAAGTGCGCCTGGCTTATGTGCTCAAACAGGCCGACCTCGAGCGCGCGATGGATCTTCTTGCCCTCGGCATCAAGAAGTACAACGAGCTCAAGAAATAAGAGTCTCTCTTCTAAGCAGGCCGTCCATGCGGCCTGCCTTTTCGTTATACAACAAGTGCCTCCGCACATAACCCATGCGGAGGCACTTGTTTTATTCAGCCCTATTCTCCCTGTTCCGATGAAACAATCCCCGGCTTCCATCGTTCCAGCGTAGGCAGCAGGCGCGCCATGAACGCGCGGCAATCCGCCTCGTTTTCCCAGCCGTTGCCCAGCATATGCGGAAGGCAGGATTCGATCATCTCTTCCATGGTGCAATCATAAGTGAATTTCCCATCCGCAAAGCACCATTTGCAGTATTTTTCGTTCAGCGCCCCATCCGCCTCCTTGCTGATCAGGCAGTCGTCCGTAAGCGGCATGCCGCAGCTTTGGCACACAAGGGTTTGCGGGCTGCCAAGCAGCGTATTGATCGAAACGCGAAACTCCTTTGAAATGCGCTGCATCGTTTCAAGGTTCGGCGTAGTCTCGCCGCATTCCCAGCGCGATACAGCCTGCCTCGTCACAAACAGGCGCTCTGCCATCTCATTTTGCGAAAGCCCTTCTTTTTTGCGCAGCGCAGAAAAAACCTCTGAAAACGTCATGTTTCTACCTCCTGATGCGTTCCATTATAGACGCAAACCATGGCAGTGTAAAGCAACGCGCTGTTGCCCCACACGGGTTCAGAGCGTTTCCTCCATGTTCAGATTGCGCACGCGCATCCCCGCAGCCTCATAAAAGCGGAGCGCAGCTTCGTTAAATGCCCAGACCTGGAGCATCAGCGTCTCTGCACCATGCGAGCGCGCCACTTCCCGGGCAGCTTCCAGCAATGCTTTCCCTATGCCACGCCTGCGGAAATCACGATGGACGCAAATGTCTTCAATGAAAGCAATGCGCACAGGCCGCATTACAGGGTTTTCGGAAGGGGCACGCAGCCGGAGCACACAGAGGCCCACAGCCACTCCTTCCTCCTCCGCCACGAGGCAGGCGGCGCTTTCATTTGTGAGCATTTCCTCAAAGCGCGCTTGCGGCAGAGGATCGGTATTTCGGTAAACATCCGGCCGGTTTTCAACATGCAGCGCATGCACCTGCTCAAAAAGCAGGTGTACCGCATCGAAATCCCGCTCTTCCATCTTCCTGATCCGCATATTGCCCACCCTCCAATTTAATTCAGAATGCGATTATAGGGTAGCATCGCAGCCAGATAATGTCAATCGGATGGAACAGAGTCGCCGTATACGCTGCCCGTTCCCGGCCCGATATGGATGATACCCTTGATGGAACGATATTTATCCTTCGTTACCTGCTCCCTGCGTAAAAAGTTCCCATCGGCATCGTAATACTCTTTATAGGTCACAGCCACGCTGCCCTGTCGCGGCTCACGCACCACCTGCTGCACACCCGGGGCAAGGCTCGCATCTATGATGACCTCCGTTTCCGGTTCCGGAAGCGTTTCAACCTTTTTTGATGTTATGCGGATCGTTTCACCATCCGCAAGCGGGCGGCCATAGATGCAGACGGTGACCGTCTTTTTCTTCTTGTCCGTATGAGCGCCTATGGTGATGGGCACCTCCTGCGTATTGCGGAACTTGAAGTTTGGCCCGCCTGTGCTGATTGTTGCATCCCGCCCGATGCCGATATACCCAAGCGGCCAGGAATGATGTATGCGCTCCGTTACTGTGAGGTCAGCCATCAACACGGCATTATAAAGCGTCGTGCTTACCTGGCATACGCCGCCGCCATATTCCTGCACGTAAACAGCATCCCGGATTCCTGTGGCCTCCTTCCAACCGTTTTCCCCGTTGCGCGGGCCAAGAACCGCGTTCATGTCGAACTCCTCGCCGGGAGCGAGCGTGATCCCGTTGATCCGCTCCGCCGCCTTTGCGATGTTGAACACACGATTTGCCTTTCCATAAGTTCCACCCCGGAACGAGGTGGAAAACTCCGCAATGCGCTGCGTATCCGCACGCACTTCCTCAATGGTGTATTCCGGCGGTACTGAAATGGTATGTGCCTCGATGGAAGCACTGCGCTCCGCAAGCAACGCGATCTTTAGCTGGTCGGCAAGGCGTGCGGCATCGATCTGCAGCCCCTCTGCCGATTCCGTATAATCGAAGCGGTCCTTTTCCGCATCATAGGTTGCATAAGCATTTTGTGGGGCAACCTGGAGCGCTTCAGCAATATGCTCCGCCTGCTCCCCAAGCTTTCTTTCGTCAATGACAAGGGAAGGCGCAAACGTGCGCGCCTTGTTCGCGCCCGGATAATACTGCGTAAGGCAAAGCGCTTTCAGCAGTACATCATCCAGATTCCACGAAGCACCAAGTTCTGCCGCGCTCACATGCACATTCCTCTCTCCTGCCCGGATTTCATGTTGCAGCGAGGAAAAATAAGCATCCTGCTGTTCTGTAAGGATACGCCGTGCAAGAGCCACCTCCATCCGCGAGACGTCCTCCCCATTGATCTCGATGTTCTCTCCAAGCACGGCGCCTGCGCGGATCGCTTCCGCAATGTCCGCATATTCCCTTTTTTCACATCCTGACAAAAGCGTGATCCCAAACGCCAGGAACAGCAGCCAACGAACCCGTTTCATAAACCCTCCCGCATTTTCATTCCGGCAGCTTTCGCTGCAGCCACAGACTTTAGTATGCCCACAGGCACAGCGTTCCTTTCGCCGCATTAAGTTGCAAGAACATGTATGCATGTATTTTCCTTGCATTTTTCCGCAGAATGCACTAAAATATGACTTGAATTAGGAGGCCATTCTATGTTTTTTGATCCAAATGATAAACAGTCCTTGACCGCGAAAGTCTACACGCACATTCGGGACGACATTATCGAAGGCCGCTACAAAACGGGCGATTACCTTGTCGAAACGAAGCTCGCAGAAGAGCTCGATGTAAGCCGCACTCCCATTCGTGAAGCGCTTAAGCAGCTTGAGTTGGAGGATCTTGTTGTGTCCATCCCAAACCGCGGCATGATGGTGCAAGGCATGACAAGCCATGATATTGACGATATCTTTACAGTACGCCACCTTCTTGAAGGGCAGGCTGCATATTGGGCAGCCGAACGCATCGATGCGGCAAACCTTGCACGGCTCACGGAGATTGTTGAACTGATGGAAATGTATACCCGAAAAAACGATGCGGCGAACCTTGCACGTCTGGATACCGAGTTTCACGATGTGATCTTCTCTGCAAGCGACAGCCGCATCCTGCGCCATATTCTGACATCCCTGCATCAGAATACACGCCGCGTGCGCCGCACTTCGCTCACTGTTCCTGAGCGCCCCACGCAGTCCCTTTCGGAGCACCGTGCCATCTTTGAAGCGATCGAGCACCACAGGCCTGAGGATGCGAAAATGCGCATGGAAGCGCATATCAACAATGCCCACAGCAGGCGTTTTGATAACCACTGAGCCCACCGTATTCCCTTCGGCAATTTCCGAAGGGATTTTTATTTTAGGAGGATCGACGCATGGAAGGCTCCATCATATGCAAGGGTGAAGTATATTCTTCGGGCGGCCCCGGGTTGTTTTTACTCGGCCGGGCTGAAACACTTTCCGAAAGGCTTTCCTCGGAATACGAGGGCCGCGTTCAGCTTGTTTATCTGGATCCGCCTTTCGGCACAGGGGACACTTTCTCCGTTAAGCTCTCTTCCGGGAAAAAGACGCTTTCCATCCCCGCATATGCCGATACGCTTTCCCGCGAGGATTACCTCGCTATGATGCGTACCGTGCTGACTGCCTGTCACAGAATGCTGGCGCCGGATGGTTCGCTTTATTTGCACATCGACTACCGCATGAGCCCTTATCTGCGCCTGATGCTGGACGAGATTTTCGGCGCAGCAAACTTCATGAACGAGATTATTTGGGCCTATAAATCCGGCGGCCGCAGTACACGCCATTTCTCCCGCAAGCATGATACGATCCTGTTCTACCGTAAATCAAAGGCTGTGTTCTTCAATATCAACGCCGTCGGCGTGCCGCGCGGGCCGGAAAAACGCAATAACATGAAGCGCAGCGTGGATGAGCTTGGCCGCGTGTATTTCTCCATCCGTTCCGGCGGAAAAACCTACACTTACTACGAAGATACCCCCATCTTCCCGAGCGATGTATGGGATGACGTGGAGCACCTCCATCAGCGCGACCCGGAACGCACCGGGTTCAGCACCCAAAAGCCGGAAGCGTTGTTGCGCCGGATCATTCTTGCTTCCTCCCGGCCGGGAGATCTTGTATGCGATCTTTTTTCCGGCAGCGGAACTACAGCCGCCGTTGCCACGAAGCTTGGCCGGCGTTTCCTTGCAACGGATGCTTCCCCCGTTGCGATGCAGCTTCTGCGCGCCCGCCAGCTCATCGGCCAAAGCGAGCCCACCCTCTTTGACGGAGCGCACGCAATGCGCATCCTTTATGATGCGCCGCCGCTTGGTGACATTATGCCCGCACTTACGATCACGCGCAATGTAGATGCGGCACATATCCGCTACGACAATGCCGAAGGAGCAGCGCTTGCCTATCTTGCCGCAGGAAGCCTTGATTCCGACGGAATTTTCACTCCATTCATGTATACGCTCAGGCCCACTTCAGAGACGGTACTCACAGCCCCAAACCACCCTCAAATTTGCGTACAAGCCGTCGATCACGCCGGGCGCATGGCGTGGCACATGGTTTAACTGTTCGCACACGGAGTCATTATCTGACACACTAAGTCGGAAGTATGCAGTCCAGCCTGGCAGCTACCTATCTTTTCCACTAACGCGTCCACAGTTTGAAAGGTCGCGCGAGGGATACATGAAGCAACAGCTGCAATCGAAACCTCTATTTTCAAAAGGTTGCCAAAAAGTTGCCGTGTGCTACCATATAATATGCTTCACAATATTCAGAAAGCAGCTATATCAAAAGAAAAATGGTGGCCTTCAGCGCTTCTGTGGGATCCGGCAGCTACCTATCTTTCCGCACAGTGCGGCAAGGTCGCGCAGCGTTGCCGCAGAGCGGCTGCCTAACGCTCCCTTGCTCACTGGGCTGCCACCTCGCTGCATCCGCCACTGGCGGCGCTCGTTGCTTTCTGCTTTTTTCGGTTTAACTACCCCGCTCTGGGTACAGCGGTTTGCATGCTGCATCACAACCCGGGGCGGCCGGCAAGCGTCCGCCCGTGTCGGCCTGAAAACGCTCCACCGGAGCGTTTTCTGCTTCGCATCGGCCTCCACCCATCGCCAGCCAAGAACGCTGCGCGTCTTACTGTCTACAGACCCAAAAG
>JALFDW010000002.1 GCA_022778545.1 bacterium
GAATTATAACGACGGCATCGGTTTCATACGCGCCGTGAAGGTGCGCCGCACCTTCAACAACATGTCCCTCTTCCCTGGGGAAGGGGGTAAGGGGGATGGGGCGCTCGAATGCGGCAACGCCTTCTCTGCCCCTCTCCGTCAGCGGCTTATGCGCGCTGCCACCTCTCCCGCAGGGAGAGGCAAGGACGCCCCAATGTGAGCATTTGCCTATATAAGGCGGGGCGTCGAGACGCCGCCCCCTACACGCGCATCCCCCAAGAAAAAGAATGTAGGGGACGGCCTCCGGACGTCCCGCGAATTATAACGACGGCATCGGTTTCATACGCGCCCGAAGGTGCGCCGCACCTTCAATTTCATGTCCCCCTTCGCCTACGCCGCGTCGCGCAGGTCGGAAAGGGTTTTGCTCACGCTGTGGCGGATGGGCTTCCATTCGGCCTTCCGGAACAGAGCCGCCACGGAAACGGGCAGATACGTCATCATGAAAAGCGGGAACGTGAACAGGAAAAACACCTTGCGGAAGCTGCCGCAATAGATGTGCCTCCACTCGCTCACGAGCGTCACGCTGCCGGTGAAAAGAAGCGTTACATACATGCCGCCGAACCAGCGCAGAAGCTCGGCAAAGAGCGTGCCGAACACCGGCTCATGCAGCACGATGAGGCTGTAAAGCGCGCCGCCCACGTTGAGGAGCGTGCAAGCAAGCGTGAGGACGATCGCCGGCAGGATCGCCATGAGCATATCGAAACAGGCATAGCCCCGCTTCCCGCCGCGGAACATGCCGCCAACGAGCCTCAGGCCGTATTTGCGCAGCACCTGAAGATAGCCGCGGGACCAGCGCAGCCGCTGATGCCAGGACTGGCGGAAGGAGGTGGGCTGCTCGTCATAGAGGATCGCGCCGCCGCAGTAGGCGATAAACTCGCCGGAAAGCACGCTGTCAATGGTGAACTCCGTGTCCTCTGTCAGCAGGTGGAAGGGCCAGCCGCCGTTCTTTTCGATGACGGAGCGCGCCACGAGGAAGCCCGTGCCGCTGACGACGCTCGATGTGCCGATCTGCATGCGCGGGTTGTTCATGTACTGGGCATCCCGCAGGAACCAGAGCGAATAGCCCGCGCTGATCCAGTTGTCACCGAAATTCTTGGAGTTGCGGTAGCCCGTGACGATGCGGTTCCCCGCCGCGAAGGACTTGTTCATCTCCGCGATGAAATTCTCATGCAGGAGATTGTCCGCGTCAAAAAAGAAAAACCCTTCGTACCGCGGGAATGCGCCCGAGGCGCGCAGCCGTTCAAACAGGAAGTCGAGCGCATAGCCTTTGCCGATGCGAAGCGTGTCGAACCGCTCAAACACCACCGCCCCGTGTGCGCGCGCGAGCTTGGCTGTGCCGTCCGTGCAGTTGTCGGCGCAGACATAAATGTCCACAAGCCCGGCCGGGTATTTCTGCGCGCGGATGCTGTCGATCAGGTTGCCGATGACAGCCTCTTCATTGCGGGCACAGATGAGCGCCGCGTAGCGCTGGGGCGGGGCGGGCGGCAGCGGTTTTCCCCGCCGGAACAACGCGATGAGGAGATAGACGATCTGGTATGCGAAAAAGGCGCAGAACAGCGCCGAAAGAACATCGTTGATGCGCGTCAAAAAGGCCATTGGTTCCTCCTTTGTGCTCTGCCATCCATGGGGACGGCGTGTGGGTAAAAATAGAATAACAAACAGATATAAACAAATTATCAACGGAACCCTAAGATTTCATTAAGATTGGGTGAGAAAGCTCTAAGAATGAAACAAAAAAATGACATATTATTTATCTGTTGACAATTACATTACCATCAAATAGAATGAAATCAAGACAGCAGCAAAGAATACCCTGTTGACCGGAGCCCTTTCTTAACACAGCACTATTAGACGGAATAATGCGTTCACAGCAGCGGCTGTGGCAATAACGATAAAGGGGAAAGACGATGGAAGAACACGGTTTTGCAGCTTGGGCGAAAAAAACGTGGGCAAAGCTCAAACGAAAAGAGAGCTTCTATGCTGCGGACATCAGCGCATGTCTGCTCGGAATTCTCAGCCCCCACCTGCTCGACGTGTGGGAGAGTGTGACGGCGAAACGGATCGTTTTCTTTGCGGTCATCATTCTGGAGATCCTCATGTTGCTCATTCCTGCCTTCGATTGCTGGGCTGCAGCCTTCCGGGACGCCGCGCCGGATGACGCTGCGGAGCAAAAGGCCCGCAGAACGGTTTACTTTCACCTGTTTTTCGCGGCCGCACTTGTGCTGCTGCTCATTTGGGTCGCGGCATCTATAAACTGACAAAACACATCCTCATCCCGGCTCCGCCTCCTGCGCGGAGCCGGTTCTTTTTTGCGGATCAGCACGGAAAGCAAGTCCTTTCTTCTTATTATAATAAACAAACTTGAAAAAACAGCCGTAATGTGGTATACTAAACCGAATGATTATAAGGGGAAAGCCATGCAAGTTGAGCGGCTGAAACTGAATTATTTCCGCAATTATGAAGCGCTCGACCTGCGCCCGAACCCCGGCCTCAACGTGATCGTCGGCGAGAACGCGCAGGGCAAAACAAACGCCGTTGAGGCGCTCTTCCTTTGTGCGTTCGGCCGCTCCCACCGCACGCCGCGGGACGCGGAGCTCATCAACCAGGGTATGGCCGGCGGCTATGTGGGGCTGGATGTAAAGACCCTCGCGGGCGAGCGGCGCATCGAGATGAAACTGCGCGTGGGGGAACGCAAGCAGGTGTTCATCGACCGGCTGCAGGCTCAGCGCAGCGGCGAGCTGATGGGCGTGCTCAACGTGGTCATGTTCTCCCCGGAGGATCTTTCCCTCGTGAAAGGCGCGCCGGCGGAACGGCGCCGTTTTCTTGATATGGAGCTGAGCCAGCTGCGCCCGGCATATTATTACCGCCTGCAGCAGTACAACGCCGCGCTCAAGCAGCGCAACGCCCTTTTGAAGGGCGAGCCGGGGCGGGAACGCCCGCAGCGCGAGGTGCGCGAGCAGCTTTATGTCTGGGATGAGCAGCTTGCCGCGGCGGGTGCGGACGTGATGCGCATGCGGCAGGAGTTTGTGGACGCGCTTTCCACCCTTGCGCGGGATCTGCACCGGAGCATTTCCGGCGGGCGGGAGCAGCTTGCCGTGTCCTATGCGCCGAGCGTGGATACGGCGCGTTACGGCGGCACCATGCGCGAAGCGCTGCAGGAGGCGCTCTATACCTCCGCGCTGGATGATATTCGCCGCGGTTTCACCACCATGGGGCCGCACAGGGACGATCTCTCCGTCTGCCTCGGGGAGGCGCCCGTGCGCGTGTACGGCTCACAGGGGCAGCAGCGCACGGCTGCGCTTTCGCTGAAGCTCTCCGAGCTTGCCCTCCTCAGGGAGGAAAAGGGCGAGCCGCCCGTGCTGCTCCTTGACGATGTGCTCTCCGAGCTTGATGAGCCGCGCCAGCGCGCGCTGCTCGAAGCCATGCAGGATTGCCAGTGCTTCCTGACCTGTACCTCCCTTGCGGGGCTTGAACGCGCCGGCATGCGCGGCATCCACGCCTATGCCTGCGTGCGCGGAACGCTCAGGGAAATGGACGATTGATGCTCCCCTCTACTCCGCGCCTGGACTTGCCTTCGGCAAGGGGCGCTATGCACGCCCGCCTGCGGGCGGGTGTCCGTCAATGCCTGACGGCATTGCCCCCTCTCCCGAAGGGAGAAGCAAGAACGCTCCGATGAAGGTGCAGATAAAATAAGGCGGGGCGATGTCCGACTCGCCGGGAGACGGCTCGCTGGATCAGCCTGCGGGCTAGCAGGGCATCGCCCCCTACAAATGCAAACCGCCGAGAGGAGGAATGTAGGGGACGGCCTCTGGACGTCCCGCGGCATAACCCAAATGCCGTTTATGTAAGGCGGGGGCATCCCGGACGTTCCGCAGAAAAATAACGGCATCACGATTCACCTACGCCGTGAAGGTGCGCCACACCTTCAACATATATCCTCCTTCCCTGGGGAAGGGGTGCTTGGATGCGGATTGTTATCCTGGCAATAAACTGGCAAAAATAGAAACGGAGGCATGCCGGAATGGATCTCTTGCACATCGGCGGGGACGCCATGGTGGACACCGGTGAAGTGATCGCCATCGTGAGCCGGGAAACGGCCATGCGCTCGCGGGATACGCGCCGCGCGATCGACGCGGCCATCGGAAGCGGGCGCATCCGCAGCGTTTCCGATGCGCCGGAAAAATCCTACGTCCTGCTGGAGCGTGACGGCGCGTTCTCCGTCTGGTCCTCCCCCATCGCCGCGGAAACGCTCCTAAAGCGCGCGGCGGGCGGCATGGCGGAACAGCTCGCGGATGCGAACCGCTGAGAATGCTCCTGCGGCCATCAATTTTCCCCAACGACAAAGCTTCTTCCCCGCGCGGGAAGGTGAAAGGATAAGACCATGAGCAACCACAACGATTACGACGCTTCGCAAATCCAGGTCCTTGAGGGCCTCGAGGCCGTCAAGCGCCGCCCGGGCATGTACATCGGCTCCACCGACGTGCGCGGATTGCACCACCTTGTGAAAGAGCTGGTGGACAACGCCATCGACGAAGCCATGGGCGGCTACTGCAACCACATCGAAATCAACATCCATAAGGACAATTCCCTGACCGTTACCGACAACGGCCGCGGCATCCCTGTGGACGAACACCCGAAGCTCCACAAGAGCGCGCTCGAGGTCGCGCTCACGGTGCTGCACGCGGGCGGTAAGTTCGGCGGCAGCGGCTACAAGGTCTCCGGCGGCCTGCACGGCGTCGGCCTTTCGGTCGTGAACGCGCTTTCCACCTGGCTCACCGTGGAGGTACGGCGTGACAACAAGATATACCGCCAGGAATACCGCCTGGGCGATCCGCTTGCGCCGGTTGCCGTCGTGGGCGAATATGAGGGCGACGAAAGCGGCACGCAGGTTACTTTCCTTGCCAACGACGAGATTTTCGACGAGGTCAATTACAATTTCGACACCATGGTGAACCGCATGCGGGAGCTTGCGTTCCTCAACCGCGGCGTGCGCATCACCGTCACTGATGAGCGGCCGGAAGAGCCGGTGCAGAAGTCCTTCTGCTATGAGGGCGGCATCGTCTCCTTCGTGAAGCACATCAACCGCAACAAGGACGTGCTGCACCCGGAGCCGATCTACATCGAGGCCCGGCGGGAAGACCCTGCAAAGGGCGAATCGGCTTCCCTCGAGGTCGCCATGCAATACAATGACGACTACAACGAGAACGTGTTCACATTCGCCAACAACATCAACACCGTGGAAGGCGGCAGCCACCTTGTGGGCTTCCGCACGGCGCTCACGCGCGTGGTGAACGATTATGCGAAGAAATACAAATACATCAAGGAGACGGACGAAGGCTTAAAGGGCGAGGACATCCGCGAGGGACTTTCCGCCATCGTGAGCGTGAAGCTTGTGGAGCCGCAGTTTGAGGGGCAGACCAAGACCAAGCTCGGCAACGCCTACATCCGCAACATGGTGGACAGTGCAGTCTCCGGCGCGCTCTCCGTTTATCTGGAGGAGCACCCGCAGGAGGCGAAGGCCATCGTGGAAAAATGCGTCACCGCCGCCCGCGCGCGGGACGCGGCGCGCAAGGCCCGCGAGCTGACCCGCCGCAAGACGGCGCTCGACACCACGGCGCTCCCGGGCAAGCTGGCGGACTGCTCCGAAAAGGACCCGGCCAAGTGCGAGATCTTCCTCGTGGAGGGCGATTCCGCAGGCGGCAGCGCCAAGCAGGGGCGCAACCCGAAGTTCCAGGCCATTCTGCCGCTGCGCGGCAAGATCCTCAACGTGGAGAAGGCGCGACTTGACCGCATCCTTTCGAGCGACGCCATCAAGTCCATGATCACAGCCTTCGGTGCGGGCATCGACAGCGATTTTGACGAATCCAAGCTCCGCTACCACAAGATCGTCTGCATGACGGATGCGGACGTGGACGGCGCGCATATCCGCATTCTGATGCTGACCTTCTTCTTCCGGCACATGCGTCCGCTGCTCGAAAAAGGCTATGTCTATGCCGCGCAGCCGCCGCTTTACAAGATCTCCCGCGGGAAGAACGTCTGGTATGCCTATTCGGACGAGGAGCTCAACAACATCCTCAACGAGATCGGGCGCGATCCGAAGCCGGCCATCCAGCGCTACAAGGGCCTTGGCGAGATGAACGCCGATCAGCTCTGGGAGACCACCATGGACCCGGAGAACCGCATCCTCTGGCAGGTGCAGCTGGAGGACGCCATGCGCGCGGACGAGATATTCACCACGCTCATGGGCGACAAGGTGGAGCCGCGCCGCGAGTTCATCGAGCAGAACAGCAAGCTCGTGACGGATTTGGATGTGTGAGGAGCGCGTGAGCGCGCAGCTTGAGCTGCCACAGCGCAAACGGAACCGGCTTACCGGGCGCGATTACAGCGGAGACGGCGCGTATTTCATCACGTTTTGTGTGAAGGGACGTTATCCGATTTTGGGCGAGATTGATGAGATCCATGTAGGGGACGGCGTCCCCGACGTCCCGTCCGTTCGTCTCTCCGATTGCGGAAAATACGTGGAACGGCATATTGCGGGGATCAATAAGGCGTATGGATCGGTATCCATCGTAAAATATGTGATTATGCCGAACCATGTTCACATGATCGTGAGGATTCATGAAACAAGCGGGACGTCGAGGACGCCGTCCCCTACAAACGAAACCATTCCGCGCCTTGTCTCAACGCTGAAGCGGTTTGTGAACAGGGACGTGGGTGAAAACATCTGGCAGCGCTCCTACCACGACCATATCATCCGCGGCGAAGCGGATTACCGAAAGATATGGGAATACATCCACACGAACCCCGCGCAGTGGAAAGACGACTGCTTTTTTGAACCGCCGGAAACGCACGGCACGCAAGAGAACCGGACAACAAATTAATTGTCAATTGTCCATTGTCAATTGTCAATTTTAAAGAGGAAGTCATATGTCAGAAATGAACCACAGGATCTATCCCCTCAACATTGAGGAGGAGATGCAGAAATCGTTTATCTCCTACGCCATGGCGGTCATCATCGACCGTGCGCTGCCCGACGTGCGGGACGGCCTCAAGCCCGTGCACCGGCGCATCCTCTATTCCATGGACGAACAGGGCTTCACCGCCGACAAACCGTTCCACAAGAGCGCGCGCATCGTGGGCGATGTGCTGGGCAAATACCATCCCCACGGCGACTCCTCCGTCTATGACGCGATGGTGCGCCTTGCACAGGATTTCAATACCCGCTACATGCTCGTGGAAGGCCAGGGCAATTACGGCTCCGTGGACGGCGACAGCGCCGCCGCCATGCGTTACACCGAGGCGCGCCTCTCCCGCATTTCCGAAGAGATGCTCGCAGACATCAACAAGAACACCGTGGACTTCGGGCCGAACTTCGATGAGACGCTCATGCAGCCCAAGGTGCTCCCCTGCCGCTTTCCGAACCTGCTCGTTAACGGCTCGGGCGGCATCGCCGTCGGCATGGCGACGAACATCCCGCCCCACAACCTGGGCGAGGTGATCGACGCATACGTCGCCATGATCGAAAACCGGGACATCTCCGTGGAGGAACTCATGGCCTACATCCCCGGCCCGGACTTCCCCACGGGCGCAACCATCATGGGCACGGCGGGCATCCGCCAGGCCTACCGCACCGGCCGCGGCCGCCTCGTGGTGCGCGCAAAGGCGGAGATCGAGGAGATGCACGGCGGCAAGAGCCGCATCGTCGTCACGGAGATCCCCTACCAGGTGAACAAGGCGCGCCTTGTGGAAAAGATCGCGGAGCTTGTGCATGATAAGCGCGTGGAGGGCATTTCCGACCTCAGGGATGAATCCGACCGCAACGGCATGCGCATCGTCATCGAGCTCAAGAAGGACGTGAACGCGAACGTCATCCTGAACCAGCTCTACAAGCACACCCAGCTGCAGGATACCTTCGGCGTTATCATGCTTGCCCTTGTGGACGGCGAGCCGAAGGTGCTCAACCTCCGGGAGATGCTCTCCCATTATCTCACCTTCCAGGAGGAGGTCGTCACCCGCAGGACGCAGTACGACCTTGACCGCGCAAAGGAACGCCTGCACATTTTGGAAGGCCTCATCATCGCGCTTGACAACATCGACGAGGTGGTGGAGATCATCAAGAAATCCCCCTCCACCCCCGTTGCAAAGGAGCGCCTGTGCGAACGCTTCGGCCTTTCGGAGAAGCAGTCGCAGGCCATCCTCGATATGCGCCTTGCCCGCCTCACGGGCCTCGAGCGCGACAAGATCATGGATGAGCACGCGGAGCTCGTAAAGACCGTCGCCCACTATGAGGCGATCCTTTCGGACGAGGGGCTGCTGCTCGGTATCATCAAGGAGGAGATCCTCGAGGTGCGCCGCAAGTACGCCGACCCGCGCCGCACGGAGATCACGCTCGCCACAGACGATATCGACCTCGACGACATCATTCAGGAAGAGGACATGGCCGTGACGCTCACGCACCTTGGCTATTGCAAGCGCATCGCGCTCGACACATACCGGGCGCAGAACCGCGGCGGCAAGGGCATCATGGGGCAGACCACCCGGGAGGAGGACTTCGTGGAGCACCTGTTCGTGACCTCCACCCACTCCGAGATCATGTTCTTTACGAATATGGGGCGCGCGTTCAAACTCAAGTGCTATAACATCCCGGAGGCCGGGCGCGCCGCGAAGGGCACGGCCATCGTGAACCTGCTGCAGCTGCAGGGCGGCGAGAAGATCACCGCCATGTTCCCCGTCACGAAGGAAGCGGAGGGTGAATATCTTGTGTTCGCCACCCGCGGCGGCGTCATCAAGAAAACGCCCATGAGCGATTTCGACAACATCCGCAAGGGCGGCCTGATCGCCCTCGGCCTCAGGGAAGGCGATGAGCTCATCGGCGTGATGCTCTCCACCGGGAATGACGAGTTCCTCGTGGGCACGCGCTGCGGCAAATGCATCCGCTTCCATGAGGACGATGTCCGCGCCATGGGGCGCACCGCGACGGGCGTGCGCAGCATCCTGCTCGACGAGGGCGACGAAGTCGTTGATGTCAACCGCATCCTGCCCGGCGCAACGGTGCTTTCCATCACCGAGCGCGGCATGGGCAAGCGCACGCCGGAGGATCAATACCGCCGCCAGAGCCGCGGCGGCAAGGGCGTGATCGCCACGGCCATCACGGAAAAGACCGGCGAGCTTGCCTGCATGAAGCTCTGCAACGGCACGGAGGATATCATGATGATCCGCGACGACGGCACGATCATCCGCATGCCGGTGGGTCAGATCAGCATCACCTCCCGCAACACGCAGGGCGTGCGCCTGATGCGCGTGGACGAAGGCACGCGGGTCGTCTCCGTGGCACTCGTCCCGCATGACGAGGAAAACGAGGTCGAAGCCGAGGCCGCCGCGCAGCATACGGCGGAGGCAAAGTCGGAAGAATAAGAACAGAAAAGCATAGGCGCGCCGTAAGGCGCGCTTTGCGTTGGAGTCCTCTCAGTCACCTGCGGTGACAGCTCCCCCAAAGGGGGAGCCAAGACTTGCTCCTGCCAATACCTGCATTGAAACGGACTTGCCTCTCCCCTCGGGAGAGGTGGCAGCGCGCAGCGCTGACGGAGAGGGGCACACAAATGGACACATGCAAAATGAAGTTGGTCTGGACGCAAGTGAAGGGGCAGAGAAATGAAGCCGGAAACACGGAAAAACAATAAGCTGCTGCCAACAGCGCGGCAACTGCGTCAAGAGATGACGCCGCAGGAACGAAAGCTTTGGTACCTGTTTTTACGGGATTATTCTGTAAAGGTTTATAAGCAGCGCATTATAGGCTCCTTTATTGTTGATTTCTACTGCCATGCTGCAAAACTTGCAATAGAACTTGATGGGATGCAGCATTATACGGAACAAGGGCTGGCGTATGACATGGAGCGCAGCGCGATCCTTGCTGGACGTGGGATAACGGTTTTACGCTTTACAAATAAGGAAATAGATCAGGACTTTTGCACGGTCTGCAAAACGATAAACCGCACGATACAGGAGAGAATGTGTTTACCTGCAGACGGCTCTCTACACTGAGCCAAAACTTGCCTCTCCCCTCGGGAGAGGTGGCAGCGCGCAGCGCTGACGGAGAGGGGGTATAGAGCACGGAGCTTTTGCAAGCCCTCTCAGTCACCTGCGGTGACAGCTCCCCCAAAGGGGGAGCCAAGGCGTGTTTCCGCTGACACTTGCAAGAGGTGGGACTTGCCTCTCCCCTCGGGAGAGGTGGCAGCGCAAAGCGCTGACGGAGAGGGGCTCTTCCCCCATCACAGATTTTTCGGAGGAAATTCCTATGAAGATCACCATTCCGGCAGAATTGACATCCCTTGCCCGCATCTTTGATGGCGCGGGCGTTACGCTGTATGCCGTGGGCGGCATGGTGCGCAATGCCTGCCTTGGCCTGCCCGTGCAGGATATGGATGTGGCCTCCCCCATGCCCGTGGCGGAGGCGCGCGCGCTGCTTGACGCGCACGGCGTGGCCTGCCGGGAAAAGGGCGCGTTCTTCGGCACGCTCGATATTGCGATGGGCGCATATACGTTCGAGTACGCTTCCTTCCGTGCGGAGGAATACGGCGCAGGCGGCGCACACCGGCCGAATGCGGTGCGCTTTGGCGCAACGCTTGCGGAGGATGCCTTCCGGCGGGATTTCACCGTGAATGCGCTTTATTATGACATCCTGCGGGAGGAATACATTGACCCGACGGGCGGCCTCGCCGACCTTGAAGCCCGCGTGATTCGCGCCACATCGCCCGACCCTGCCCTCATCCTGCGGGATGATGGGCTGCGCATCCTGCGCATGGCCCGCTTTGCCGCGGAGCTGGGTTTTTCTGTGGAACGCGGTACGCTCGCTGCCGCAAGGGAGAACGCCGCGGGCATCGCGGATATTTCTCCGGAACGCATCCGGGAAGAGCTTGACAAAATACTCCTTGCCGATATACGCTATGGCGGTGAGTCACAGCGGGTGCTGTTCGGGCTGCATCTGCTTGCGGAAAGCGGCGCGCTTTCGGTGATCCTGCCGGAAGTCGCAGCCGGTGCGGGCATTGCGCAGCGGCCGGAATACCATGCCTACGATGTGCAGGAGCACATGCTCCGCGCCTGCGCCGCCGCAAAGCCGGAGCGGACCGCCCGCCTTGCCGCGCTGCTGCACGACGTCGGGAAGCCCGTTATGGTGGAAAAAACCGGCCGTATGCTGGGGCATGATGCGGTCGGTGCGGATATTTCCCGGGAAATCCTCACGCGGCTCAAATACCCAAACGCCATCCGGGAGGATGTGGCCGCCCTTGTACGGCATCATATGTACGACCTCAACGGAAATGCGAAGGAAACGACGCTGCGCCGCCGCTTTGCCGGGTGGGACGCGGAATTCACGCTTGCGCTCGCGGATCTGCGCGAGGCGGATGTGCACGGTTCGGGCCGTATCCCAGGCGAAGTGAAAAGCGCCGCGCGCTGGCGGGCACTCGTTGTGCGCATGCGGGAGGAGGGTGCGCCCCTCTCTCCGTCGGAGCTCAACTGCACGGGCGCGGACATCATGGAATGGCTGGGGCTTTCCGCTTCCCCGCGCATCGGCGCGGTGAAGCACAGGCTGCTGCTGCACTGCGCCTGCCACCCGAAGGACAACTGCCGCGCACGGCTTAAAAAGATCGCAAAAGACATAGGAGGCTGAACAAAACATGGAAAACAGGCCGCTCATTGGGATCACGATGTACTATGGGCCGAAACAGGAGGGCTCGGAGGGTAATTACTATTCCCTGAAGGAGACCTATACCAACATGGTGAGCCGCGCGGGAGGCATCCCCCTCCTGCTGCCCTATACCTTTGACGCATGGGATATTCTTGACGGCGTGCTCCTCTGCGGCGGCGGTGACGTCGGCCCCGACGTTGCGAAAAACGGAAATGACCCGGGCGAACACCACGGCGTAACCCCTGCGCGGGACGCGTTTGAGCTTGCCCTGCTCCGCGAGGCGGAGGCGCGCAAGCTGCCGGTGTTCGGCATCTGCCGGGGCTGCCAGCTCATCAACTGCGCGCACGGCGGTTCGCTCGTGCGGGATCTTCATTCCGCGGGCGTTCAGGAGGAGCATGTGATCGAGCCTTTCGGCATCGGGGGTCAGCACCCGGTCAAGGCCGAACCCGGCTCGCTGATGGAAAAGCTCCTTGCCGGGAGCACGAGCGTTTGCAGCTCGCACCACCAGGCGGTAAAGGAGCTTGGGGAAGGCTTCCGTGTGACGGCCCGGTCGCCCGAGGGCGTTGTGGAAGCCATCGAGCACGAAAACGGGCGTATGATCGGCATCCAATCCCACCCGGAGCAGGTGGAATGGCTGGAGCCGTTCCTTTGGCTGACAGAGCTTGCGAAGGCAAGGAAAGCATAAAACACAATATAAAAAAAGAAAACAGGAGTGCACAGAAACATGAGTAAACGGCCTCTCATCGGCGTGACCTGCTGCAAGCGGAATCCGCTGGACAGCGATAATGGAAACCATTATCATCAGAACGCAAACTACAGCAAAATGCTGCAAGCCGCGGGTTCAACGGCGGTGTTCCTGCCCTATACCTTTGATGATTGGGACATTCTTGACGGCGTGATCTTCGCGGGCGGCGGGGACATCAACCCGGCGCGCGGCGCCTATGACGCAGGCGACAAGGGCGAGGCGAAGGGCATCACCGACGTGCGGGATGATTTCGAGCTCCGGCTGTTCCATGCGGCGACCGAGCGGGAGCTGCCGATGCTCGGCATCTGCAGGGGCATACAGTTCCTCAACTTCATGTATGGCGGCACGGCGGTGCTCGATCTTGCGGAGGCAGGCTATACGGAGAACCACCGCGAGCTGCATCCCGTCGTGTTGAAGGAGGGCACGCGCGCGGCGGAGATGTTCCGCGGGCGCGATCTCTTCAAGAGCAACCATCACCAGGCCGTAAAAACGCCGGGCAGGGGCTTCACCGTGAGCGCTACCTCCCCGGAGGGCGTCATCGAGGCCATCGAGCATGAAAACGGGCGCATCCTCTGCTTCCAGTTTCACCCGGAATACATGGGCTGGCCGGAACCGTTCGTTTGGCTGACGGAGCTTGCGAAGGCAAGAAAAGCGTAAAACACAAAGATGAAACAGGAGTGCAATATTTATGAATAAGAGACCTCTCATCGGCATGACCTGCTATAAATGCGACCCGTCGGAAGACGATATGGGGAACCATTACCACCTGCATGACACCTACAGCAACGCGCTGCACAGCGCGGGCGCGACGGCTGTGATTCTGCCCTACACCTTTGACGATTGGGATATTCTCGACGGCGTGCTCTTCGCGGGCGGCGGGGACATCAACCCGGCGCTCGGCGCCTATGATGAAGGTGACAAGGGCGAGGCGAAAAGCATCTCCGATGCGCGGGATGAATTTGAGACCCGCCTGTTCCACGCGGCGGACGAACGGGAACTGCCGATGCTCGGCATCTGCCGGGGCATACAGTTCCTCAACTTCATGCACGGCGGGAAGACGCTCATCGACATCCCGGCGGCGGGCTACACAGAAAACCACATCGTGAAGCCGTTCGCCGTAGCGCTGCACCCCATCGTGCCGGTGGAAGGCACGCTTGTGGCTTCCATGCTCAAGCGGCGGCCGGCCGTTGCGAGCTACCATCACCAGGCCGTAAAAACGCCGGGAAAGGGCTTCACCGTGAGCGCCACCTCCCCGGAGGGGGTCATCGAGGCCATCGAGCATGAGAACGGCCGCGTCCTTGCGATGCAGTTCCATCCGGAACGCACAGGCTGGCTGGAACCCTTTGAATGGCTCACTGACCTTGCAAGAAAGCATATGGAGGCGCGGTAAATCCGCGCTTCCGCATATCAAATAAAATTCATGGAGCTGATTTCCCTGTGAACGATCTCATTTATGCCCTTGCGACGCCTGTGGGCGGGGCGATCGCCGTGGTGCGCATTTCCGGCCCGGGCGCGGAGGCACTTCTTAAACGCGTTTTCACCGGGCGCGGCGCGCCGCGGGAGATGGCCTATGGGCGCGTAGTGGATGGCGCGGGTGAAACGCTCGACGAGGCGATGGCCGCCTTCTTCCCCGCCCCGCGTTCCTACACGGGGGAGGACATGGCGGAGCTTTACCTGCACGGCGGGCAGGTAACGGTGCGGCGCGTGCTTGCGCTGCTCGGCTGCCATGCGCGCAGCGCCCGGCCGGGCGAATTCACCGAGCGCGCCTTCCTTGCGGGCAAGATGGACCTTGCGCAGGCCGAAGCGGTGATGGACCTCATCAACGCGGGTGCGGAGCGCAGCGCAAAAAGTGCGCTGGCGCAGCTGGAAGGCCGCCTGAGCGCGCGCATCGTCGGCGTTGAACGGGAGCTTCTTGACGCGCTTTCCGGCCTTGAGGCCGCCATTGACTATCCGGAGGAGCTGGAGGACGATGTGACTTCCGCCCTGCCGGAGGTGCTTGCCGCCGCGGAGCAGGAGCTTCACGCGCTCGCTGGCGCGGGGCTTTCCGGGCGCGTGCTGCGCGAGGGCGCGCGGGTGGCGATCGTCGGCAGGCCAAACGCGGGGAAATCCTCGCTGCTCAACGCGCTTGCGGGCGCGGAGCGCGCCATCGTCACCCGGTTTGCCGGCACGACGCGGGATGTTCTGGAGGAGACCGTCTCCATGGAGGGCGTTCCCGTGACGCTGTATGACACGGCGGGCATCCGCGCGGCGGACGACCCGGTGGAGCGCATCGGCGTGGAGCGTGCGCGCCTTGCGGCGGAACGGGCGGATTTGCTGCTCGTCTGCTTTGACGCGGCGGCGCCCCTCACGGAAGAGGATCTTGCGCTCCTGCGGGAAACGGAAGGGAGGCCGCGCATCGCCGTTTGCAACAAGAGCGACCTGCCTGCCCTCTGGAGCGCGGAAACGCTTGCCGCACAAGGTATTTCCGCCTGCACCGTCAGCGCGGAAACGGGCGAAGGGCTTGCGTCGCTCCGCCATGCGATCGCGGTGCGCGTTGCGCCGGAACAGGAGAGCGCGCTTGTGACGAACGCCCGGCACATCGAAGCGCTGCAGCTTGCGGCCGCATCCGTGGCCGAAGCCCAACAGAACGCCGGCGGCGCGGAGCTGGAGCTTGTCGCCACCGACCTGCGCGAGACGCTTTCCGCCCTTGGGCAGATCACCGGGCGCACCGCTGCCGCCGACCTCATCGAACGCATCTTCTCAAAATTCTGCGTGGGGAAATGATGGCGAATGGTGAAGATGCTTCTTCCTCTCCGTCAGCGCTGCCACCTCTCCCGCGGGGAGAGGCAAGCCCACTTCAAAGTGGGTGTTGGCGGGAATACGCCTTGGCTCCCCCTTCGGGGGAGCTGTCACCGAAGGTGACTGAGAGGGTAGAACAAAGGCAACACCCTTGTGCATAACCGCCGAGAGCACGAATGTAGGGGACGGCCTCCCGGACGTCCCGCGAACCTCCCACCCCATCCCACCGCACGAAAAAGGGCGCACCCCATGGCGCGCCCTTCATCTTTTGCTTCAATCAACAATTTCAGCCGTCAACGACCTTGATGTTCCCCGTGAGGCACATCAGCACCGCATCGCGCACGGCTCCTTCATGCTCTTCCGGCACGGCGTCCACGGCGTCCGGCCGGAGGCTCGCGCGGCGCGCTTCCTTGTTAAACGCAAACACCGCCGGGCAGCTCTTGGCGCACACGCCGCAGCCGATGCACTTTTCACCGAATACAACCTTCATGCTTCCCGCCCTCCTCTGTATGGTATATGCATATCATATCCCATCGCGCGGGATCTGGGAAGCATTATTTTGCGTTCTTCTTGAACAGGCGGGAGATCGGCTTGTAGGCGAGGAACGTCACCAGCGAGTTGATGCCTGCCTTGATGGCGTTGAACGGCACGAGGATCGGCCAGATCATGCCCTTTACCACTTCCGCCGGGACGCCGTTGTAATGCACGGTGAAGATCAGGTTGAGCGGAATCATCAGCGCGATCATCACGAGCGAACCGCACACGAGGCCGAGGAGCGCGCCCTTGAGGTTGTGTATCTTTTTATAGATCAGCCCGGCGACGAGCGCAAACGCGCCGGTTGCGCAGAAGTGCATCACAGCGCCGACCCAGCCGCTTGCCGCGGAGACGGTGACCCATTGCAGCAGGCTCACGATGAGCGTGAGGATCAGGCCGGACACGGGGCCAAACAGGAACGTCCCGATGAGGATCGGCACATCCGCCATGTCGTACTCGAGGTACGGCGCGGCGGGAAAGATGCTGAAGCGCACCACATACATCAGCACGAGCGACATCGCCGCAAGCACAGCCATTTTCACCAGCCATTGAACCTTTGCATTCCGCATAAAAAACCTTCTTTCCCGGGGAAATGCCCCGCACAAAAATGATGGTTTCAGGGGAAACGAAAACCCCCGCTTCACAAAAAGCGGGGGCGTGTGCGCAGATCAAAAAGACCATAGGCAGACCAGCTTCTCCCATCCGGACTGTACCGTCGGTACCGGATTCTGACCGGTTCGGCGGCGCTTTCGCGCCGTTCGCGGACTTGTCGGCATTCCCTTTGGCGGGATGCCGCTTCACCGCCGGTGTGGAATTTCACCACCCCCTGAAGCAAGGCCATTATAGCGCCGCGGAAACGCCTTGTCAATCCCCGCGGCGGGAAATACCGCGTTTCCGCCTGCCGGCAAACCCGCTGGGGGTTCGGGGGCCGCAGCCCCCGGAGGCTTGGTTCGGCTCCGGCGGCATGTACGCCGAAGCCGCAAAAGCACTTGCGGAGCAAGGCTTTCTCTGCAAGGGCGGCTGGCCGCGCCACAGGCGCAAGCTGCCCTTGAGAAACCCTCGAAAAAGTGGTATTTCCACTTTTTCGACAGCCGAAGGCTTGGGAAATATGCGCTTCCAAACCGGGCGCGGGTTTGGTATAATATTCAGGATTCCGGCGGCATTTAAGCCGCTTATCATGCAAAAATCAAGGGGGGTGTGGGATATGGCCGCACTATATGACGCCGTGGTACTCGGCGCAGGGCATGCCGGGTGCGAAGCCGCCCTTGCGCTTGCGCGCATGGGGCTTTCCACGCTCGTTGTGACGCTCAATTTGGATTCCGTGGCGCTCATGGCCTGCAACCCGGCCATAGGCGGCACTTCAAAAGGCCACCTTGTGCGCGAGGTGGATGCGCTCGGCGGCGAAATGGGCCTTGCCGCGGACGCGGAGTTCATCCAGATGCGCATGCTCAACACGGGCAAAGGCCCGGCCGTGCATTCGCTCCGCGCGCAGATGGACAAGCGCCGCTATCACGAACGCATGAAGCGCGCGTTGGAGGCGCAGGAAAACCTCGATATTCTGCAGGGCGAGGTCTCGGAGATCCTCACGGAGAACGGCCGCGTTTCCGCCGTGCGCCTTTCCGGCGGCGTGAACACCGAAGGGGAGCTGATCCCATGCCGCGCTGCGGTCGTCGCCACGGGCGTATACCTCAAGAGCCGCATCCTCATCGGCGATCATGTGCGCGAAAGCGGCCCTTCCGGCCTGCTGCGCGCGGAGGGGCTTTCCGCGTCGCTCGCGTCGCTCGGCTTCCCGCTGCGCCGGTTCAAGACGGGTACGCCCGCCCGCGTGCTCGGGAGAACGCTCGATTATGACGAGATGGAGATCCAGCCGGGCGATGTGCCGGCACCTCATTTCTCCTTCCTGACGGAAAGCGACCCGCGGCCGCAGAGCCCCTGCTACCTCACCTATACCAACGAAGCGACTCACGCGGTCATCCGCGCGAACATCCACCGCAGCGCCATGTACTCCGGCCTCATTCAGGCCACAGGCACGCGCTACTGCCCCTCCATCGAGGATAAGATCACCCGCTTTGCGGATAAGGACAGGCACCAGATCTTCATTGAACCGGAGGGCCTTTCCACGGATGAGATGTATGTGCAGGGCATGTCCACGAGCCTCCCGCAGGATGTGCAGGCGGATATGCTCCACACCATGCCGGGCCTGCGCCATTGCAGGATCACGCGCCCGGGCTATGCCATTGAATACGACTGCATCGACCCGCTGATGCTCGATGTGACGCTCGGTGCAAAAGCCATCTCCGGACTGTACTTCGCCGGGCAGATCAACGGCTCCTCCGGCTATGAAGAAGCCGCCGCGCAGGGGCTGTATGCCGGCATCAACTGCGGGTTATATTTGAAAAAAGAGCCGCCGCTCGTGCTATCCCGGGCGGATGCGTACATCGGCGTGCTGGTGGATGACCTTGCCACAAAGGGCACGAACGAGCCTTACCGCATGATGACATCCCGGGCGGAATACCGGCTGCTGCTCCGGCAGGACAATGCCGACCTGCGCCTCACGGAATTGGGCCGCCGCACGGGGCTCATTTCCGAGGAGCGGTATGCCCGCCTGATGCGAAAGCGCGAAGGGATCGCGGAGGCCGTAAAGGCGCTCTCCGCCTATGCCCCGCCTGACGAGGCGCTTGCGGCGCTGCTGACGGAGCATGGCGAGCCCGTGCCGAAAACGGGCGTGCGCCTGTTCGATCTGCTCAAGCGCGCGGGCGTGGGCTATACCGACCTCATGGGGCTTTACGCTGTGCTCCCCGCCGTTTCGGAGGAGGTGCGCGAGCAGGTGGAGATCATGGCGCGCTACGATGGCTACATCGAAAAGCAGCGGGCACAGGTGGAGCGTTTCCGCAGCCTTGAGGACATGCTCCTTCCCGACGAGATCGATTATGCGGCGCTCGACGGCCTCCGGCTGGAGGCGCGGCAGAAGCTCGCGGCGCAGCGGCCGCGCTCGCTGGGGCAGGCTTCCCGCATCAGCGGCGTTTCGCCTGCGGACATTGCCGTGCTGCTCGTCCACCTGAAACGCATCGGGGATGGGCATTGACGGAGGATGCCCCATCCCCCAGACCCCCATCCCCGGGGAAGGGGGACATAATGTTGAAGGTGCGGCGCACGTTGGAACGTGCCCTCTCCGTCACCTGCGGTGACAGCTCCCCCAAAGGGGGAACCAAGGCATACCTCGCACCCGCACCCCCATTGTCCATTGTCAATTATCCATTATTAATTAGCCTGCCGAAAGGAGATCCCATGCGCGAACGCCTTGCCGCCCTCTGCCCGTTCCTCACGGCGGAGCAGCTCACACAGTTTGAAACATATTACGCCATGCTCGTGGATTGGAACGCGCGCATGAACCTGACTGCGCTCACCGCCCCGGAGGACGTGGCGGAAAAGCATTTCGCGGACAGCCTCCTGCCGCTTGCGCTCGTGCCGGAGGGCGCGCGGTGCATCGACGTGGGAACCGGCGCGGGCTTCCCCGGCGTGCCCATCCTCATCGCAAGGCCGGATATCAAGCTCGTGCTGCTCGATTCGCTCAACAAGCGCCTCACTTTTCTGGAAGCCGTGCTTGCGGAGCTGGGGCTTTCGGCGCGGGCGAAGCGCGTGCATGCCCGCGCGGAGGACGGAGGCCGCATGGATGCGCTGCGCGGCGGGTTCGACGTGGCCTTTACGCGCGCGGTTGCGCCCGCTTCCGTTGCGCTGGAATGGACGATCCCGTTCCTGAAGGTGGGCGGGACGTCGCTGCTCTACAAGGGCGCAAAGGCCGAAGAGGAGCTTGCTGCGGCGGAAAACGCGCTCAGCCTGCTTTCCGCTTCCGCGACGATCGTGCGCTATGAAGCGCCCTGGGGCGAACGGTATGTCATCGCTGCCCGAAAGGACGGAAAAACGCCGAAGGAATATCCCCGCAAAGCGGGAACGGCGGCAAAAAAGCCGCTTTAACGCGCGGATACCCTGCCTGAATTTGGCGGATTTTGCCCATATTTGCAGACCATGCAGGAAATATTGCCCGGGTGCAGAAACCCATCTATTAAGGAGGAATCAGCATATGCCCGTATTTGATTTTATGAAGGATGCGAAGGCGGCCGACACCGGCCGTAAGCTCACGGAGATCCCCGTTGCGTCGATTCACAGGAGCCCTTATCAACCGCGCGTCACCTTTGACGAGGAGAGCATCTCGGAGCTTGCGCAGTCGATCCGGCAGGTCGGGCTGATCCAACCGCTTGTGGTGCGCAAGGCAGCATCCGGCGGGTATGAGCTCGTTGCGGGCGAGCGCCGTCTGCGCGCCGTGAAGAGCCTCGGCATGGAAAAGGTGACCTGCATTGTGGAGCAGGATGTGGAAAATGAATCCTCCGCCATGATGGCGCTCATCGAGAACCTGCAGCGCGAGGATTTGCATTATCTGGAGGAGGCGCAGTGCTACAGCACCCTGCTTTCTACCTATAATCTCACGCAGGAGGAGCTGGCCCAGCGCCTCGGCAAGAGCCAATCCTCCATTGCAAACAAACTCCGCCTGCTGCGCCTGCCGGACGAGGTGAAGGACGCCATGGCGGATGCGCACCTGACCGAACGCCATGCCCGGGCGCTGCTCAAATTGAAGGATGAAAAGACGCAGCTTGAGCTTGTGGAAAAGGTCGCAAAAAAGAACCTTTCCGTGAAAGAGACGGAAAAGCTCGTGGAGAAAACGCTCAACCGGCTGTACGATGAGAAGGCGGACGGCGCGCGCCCGCGCCCGAAGATCCTGCGGATCGTGAAGGATTACCGCCTGTTTATGAACACAATCAACGCCGCGGTGAACACGCTGCGCGACGCGGGCATGACCGTTGCCGTGGAGCAGCAGGACCGCGAGGACGGCGTGGATATTTTCATCCGCGTTACGCGGTAAAACAAAACCGGAGTTTATGTACCCCATCCCCCTTGCCCCCTTCCCCGGGGAAGGGGGATATTTTTTTGAAGGTGCGGCGCACCTTCGGGGCGCCCTCTACTCCGCGCCTAGACTTGCCTTCGGCAAGGGGCGCTATGCACGCCCGCCTGCGGGCGGGTGTCAGTCACCTGCGGTGACAGCTCCCCCAAAGGGGGAGCCAAGGCGTATTTCCACCAACACCCGCAAAAGGAGATTCTTGCCTCTCCCCTCGGGAGAGGTGGCAATGCCGAAAGGCATTGACGGAGAGGGGGATGCGGGACGTCCAGAGGCCGTCCCCTACATTATGTTCTCTCGAACGATTGTGAAAATATGATGCCTTTGTTCAGCCCTCTCAGTCACCTGCGGTGACAGCTCCCCCAAAGGGGGAGCCAAGGCGTATTTTCACCAACACCCGCATCGTAGCGTTCTTGCCTC
>JALFDW010000038.1 GCA_022778545.1 bacterium
GCCGTAGCCGTTGCCTTCGTTGCCTCCTATGACCGCATTGTAGTCGTCTTCAGCACCATTGGCGATCAGCTTGCCCATGGTGCTTTTATCCGTGGACTGGGCGTAGATGGTCAGGGCGTTGGCGCTGCCGTTGGTGATATCGTCGTCATCGTCCTGCACCTGAATGCCGCCATTGACGGTGAGGGTGCAGCCGTCTGTCAGGATCAGACGGACATCGCCGGTGACGGTGACGCGGCTGTTGATGATAATATTGCCGGTGGCCACATACCAGCCGGGATTTCCTGTTGTGCCGGTCCATGCGGTGACGCTGTCGGTCACTTCCGTGGCGCTGTCGCAGGTCTGCGACGTGCCGGTTTCGTCCAGATAGGACACGCCGCCCTCCGCCAGCGCCACCGTGGGTAGCAGCCCCACCAGCATCACGCAGCACAGCAGGATACTGAGTATTCGTTTCTTCATTTTGTTGTACCTCCATTAGGATAATCCGAGCTGTATTTATCTGCAAACAGGTTGGCTGCCTGCTTTAAGACCTCTATTTGGCTCTTTAAGTAATATTCATCCTCAAACAGTGCAAAGTGGACACACGCTCTTATCAGAATAAAAATCAGCGGTGTCAGCTTCTGGTAGGGAATACCGAGCTTTGGCTCCAGGCTCTTGGCGTATTCGGTATATCGTTCATCTACACCCTTAAAGAACTTCTGACCGTATTCCCTGTATTTGGGGTGGGTATAGACCTGATACATCAGGCGGTACTTCTTGCCGTGGTTTTTTGCCGTCCAGTAGGGTATCTCGTCGATAAACCGCCACAAGTCCTCCACATCCGTGGGGGCTTTCGCCATAAACTCATCTTCCACCTTGCTCATACAGTATTCGGTGGACTGAACGATAAGGTCATCGAGATTGTCAAAATACAGATACAGTGTCGCAACACTGCAATCGCAGGCTTTTGCGATAGCTTTTATTCCGACAGCGGAAAATCCGTTCTCCGCATAGCAATCGAAGCATTTTTCCATGATCTCAATTTGCTTTGCCCTGCGAGCTTCTTCGTTTACAGTGCGCAATAGATCCCCCCCTTTCTTCGCCAGTAAAGTGAACGGTCGTTAATATTATACTGCTTTTGCTTTGATTTTTCAAGAAGGTAGTACAAAAATCTGAATCATTCTATGTGAAAACGGCAGGGATTTCTCCCTGCCGCCGAAGCCTATTTTTGCAACTTTATCATAACCTCATCCACCGCATCCGTATATCTGCCCTGTGCAATCCGTTTGTTACGGTAGGAAAGCAGAGCGTTGAAGATATACCGTCGTTCCTCTGCTGTGAGGTAAAGGTAATACTTCCGTTTTCTCATACTAAGATCACCTCCGTAAATGTCGATGTCCCCATATGCCGATATGTCGTTCTTCTTTTTCGGTGGGTAATACCAGGCAGGGAATGTAATAATCGCCCTGTAATTCATACCATAAGCCGTTGCTGTTGTCGTAAATGTACTTGTCCACAATAAAATCCTCCTGTATCATATATTCGCACATATGTCACAGTTTCCCGATTACCACAATTTGTTATGTCGTGTTACGAGTTTTTTCTTCCCTCAATTTTTCCCTTATGAGATAGCGAGGGAAGAATAAATTGTTGTGAAATCGTATAAAGGGATAAGGTGAGCACACTGCGAAAAATCCTTTATTTGCAAGGTGTTTGGAGGATTTTATTGATAACCTGTAACCTCTGTTAAGAGGTCATAATTTGTAGAAATTCAAATTCCGATTTGTCGAGCAAAAACCTTATGTCTGCGCAAGCTCCCGCACGGCCTGAATGGCAGCGTCCACCTCATCCTCCGTGTTGAACACGGAAAAGCTGAACCGCACCACCCCCTGCTGCACCGTCCCGAGCGCCTGATGCATCCGGGGTGCGCAGTGTGCGCCGGGCCTCGTGGCAATGCCATAGTCGGCAAACAGCACGTCCGCAATCTCGGCGGAATCATAGTCCCGGATATTCAGCGCCACAATCGCGGCACGCTGCTGCGCGGCAAAATCGCCGTAAACCTGCACACCGTCGATGTCACACACATTCTCATAAAACCGCCGCATCAGCGCCTGCTCCCGCTTTTCGATGGCCGCTACGCCCTCCGAGAGAAGATAGTCAACCGCAGCGTCCAGCCCGGCAATACCGTGGCTGTTCAGCGTTCCCGCCTCCAGGCGGGTAGGATAGGCAGCAGGCTGCTGCCGGTCAAAGGAGTGAACGCCGCTTCCGCCCCGCAGCAGCGGGCGGATCTCCACGCCGGGGCGAATGCAAAGACCGCCAGTACCCTGTGGGCCCATCAGGCCCTTGTGACCGGTGAAGCACAGCACATCCACCCCCATGGCTGTCATGTCGATGGGCACCGCACCTGCCGTCTGAGAGGCGTCTACGATCAACAGCGCCCCGTGTTCATGCGCCATGGCGGCAATGCAGGCAAGATCCAGCATGTTGCCGGTCAGGTTGGAGGCGTGGGTACAGATCACAGCTTTTGTATTGGGGCGGAACAGGGAGGCAAAATCCTCATACCGAACGCGGCCCTGCTTATCTGCCGGGACAAAGCTCAACGCCACACCCTGTTCATGCAATGCGTACAACGGCCGTAGGACGGAGTTATGCTCCAAATCGGTGGAAATGGCATGATCTCCGGGCGATAGAATACCTGTGATTGCGATGTTCAGCGCCATGGTGGAATTGGCGGTGAACACCACATGATCCGCCTGCGGGCAGCCCAACAGCCGCGCCAGCTTCTGACGGGTCTCGAACACCGTGCGCGAGGCCTGCATGGACGCGCCATGTGCCCCTCGCGCAGCGTTGCCCGCCGTCAGAATTGCCTGTTTCACCGCTTCAGCGACCTGCGGCGGCTTGTGCAGCGTGGTGGCCGCGTTATCCAAATAGATCAGCTTTTCCATCAGAACATCTCCAATACACAACATGTGCCGTAGGCAATTCCCGCCTTTTCCAGCGCGCTACACAGCAGTTGCTGTTGGCCGGGCTCCGCTTTCCATGCGAGGCCACAGCCTGCCGTGATCTGAGAAGGAATGGGGATCATACGACCCGGAAGGGAAGAACGGGTGAAGAGATCTTCCGCCGCCAGCGCCTGCGAAGTGCTGTCAAAGGCGATGACCAACGCCGGTTTTTTCTGACGGATCAAGGCCGGATCACCAGCGTGGCCTGCAGCTGCTTCTCCGCGATAACATACATGTTGGTTACCTCACCCACCCGCAGTTTTTCGGTCAGGCCGTAGTGGTTCAGGCAGGTGCCGCAGGTCAGGATCTCCACGCCCAGCTCTTTCAACTGCCGGAGGTCTTCCAGCGAAGCTGAGCCTTCACAGGTGATGGACGCGCCGCCGTTATAGAACAGGATGGTCTTAGGCAGCGTCTCCTGCTGCGTCAGCGCAAACAGGAAGCCCTTCAGCAGGACTTTGCCCAATGCCTCATCCCCCTCGCCCATATGGTCGGCAGAAATCACAACCACGGTGTTGTCGGGTTTTGCGGCGGAGGGCACGGTGCAGATGCCGTCGGCACTCTCGGGCAGCTCCGCACCCTCGCCCACGGTGATGGTCACCTGATACTGTTTTTCCGACAACTGTTCCGTCTGAACGGTGCAGCCCTTGCTCTCAGCCAAACGGTTCAGGTTCTGTACAGCCGTCTGATTGTCCACCAGCGTCTGCACCGTGCCGGGGCCTGCCAGTTCACGCAGTGCGTTCAGAGTTTTGACAACCGGGATGGGGCAGGCATCGCCCATGGCATTGACTTGGATCATGGTTAATTCCTCCTGAATCAATATCGTACATTTTGCTTTTTACAGTATTTCGTTATTTTAAGCTAAGAATAACGTTACCATTATTTTAAGGCCGTTACCAGTGGTAATTCAATGAATTTTTGAGGATTTCTCAGAAATGCAGCCTATGCTCTCACAGACAAATGGCTCAGAATACCGCATTGACCGGCTTACGCAGGCTGTGGAGCTATACGGGCCGAGTCCCACTGGCTCAATGTCAAAAAAACTGACCATCACTTACGGCAAGGGCAACCCAACACCATGTTGTCTGGGGATGTGCCGTCTCCCTGTTCAGGAATCAGGACCCCACAGCCGCGCCTGACTTTGTTAACGGAGTTCTGACGGTCAATCATGATTGCAGTACCAATCCCGTTGTGGCGGAAGAACCCGACAGCGAAAAGAGGCTGGGCATAAAAGCCCAGCCCCTTTTTAAGCGGCGTACCGCATGAAGGAAACGCATATAAGCATCCTCCGGCAAATCAGCAGGAGCTGTTTTATGCCACCACGATGTTCACGATGTTCTTCACCGCGATCACCTTGCGCACGGTCTTGCCCTCGATCCAGGGCTGCACCTCCGGAGCGGCGAGCACGCGCGCTTCGGTCTCCTCCTTGGAGAGGCCGGCGGGCACGGTCACGCGGGCGCGCACCTTGCCGTTCACCTGCACGCCAAGCTCGATTGTGGAGGCCACGAGCGCGGCTTCATCCCACTTCGGCCAGGCTGTAGCATACAGCGGCGTTTCATAACCGAGTAGCTCATTGAGCTCCTCCGTGATATGCGGCGCTACGGGGTTGAGGAGCGTCAGCAGCGTGTGGAACTCCTCCTTTGTGATGTCGCCCTTGGCGTACACATCGTTGACGAAGCTCATCATCGCGGCGATGGCGGTGTTGTACTTCATCGCCTCGTAATCCTCGCTGACCTTCTTGATCATGCCGTGCAGCGAAGCCTTGAGGTCATCCCGCACACCATTCTCGGCGGAAAGCATATCCTGCAGACGCCATACGCGCTCAAGGAAGCGGCGGCAGCCCCGCGCGGAGGTCGTGCTCCAGGGCTTGGGCTGATCGAACGCGCCCATAAACATCTCATACAGGCGGAAGGAATCCGCGCCCATTTCGGCCACGATGTCATCCGGATTGATGACGTTTCCGCGGGATTTGGACATCTTCTCCCCGTTCTCGCCGAGGATCATGCCGTGGCTCGTGCGCTTCTGATACGGTTCGGGCGTGGGCACGAGGCCGATGTCATAGAGGAACTTATGCCAGAAGCGGGAGTAGAGCACATGCAGCGTGGTGTGTTCCATGCCGCCGTTGTACCAGTCCACAGGCATCCAGTAATCAAGCGCTTCCTTGCTGGCAAACTCCTTGTCGTTATGCGGATCGCAATAGCGCAGGAAGTACCAGCTGGAGCCCGCCCAGTTGGGCATGGTGTCCGTCTCGCGCTCGGCCGGGCCGCCGCACTTCGGGCAGGTGGTGTGGATCCACTCCTTTGCGCGCGCAAGCGCGGAGGAACCGTCGTCGGAAGGCGTATAGTCGTCGATTTCCGGCAGCACGAGCGGCAGCTCGCTCTCCGGCAGCGGCACCCAGCCGCACTTCTCGCAGTGCACGAGCGGGATGGGTTCGCCCCAGTAACGCTGGCGGCTGAACACCCAGTCGCGCAGCTTGTAATTCACCTTGCGTGCGCCGATGCCCTTCTCTTCCAGCCAGGCGATCATCTTCTCCTTGGCTTCCTCAACCTCGAGGCCATTGAGGAACCCGGAGTTGACCAGCTTGCCGGTCTCACAATCGGTGAACGCTTCCTTTTCCACATCGCCGCCCGCGACCACCTCGATGACGGGCAGGTCAAACACCTTCGCGAATTCATAGTCGCGCGTGTCGTGGGCAGGCACAGCCATGATCGCGCCCGTGCCGTAGGTCATGAGCACATAGTCGGAAATCCAGACGGGGATCTCCTTGCCCGTAGCCGGGTTGATGGCATTGAGGCCGCGGAGCGGCACGCCGGTCTTTTCCTTGGTCAGCTCGCTGCGCTCAAAATCGCTCTTACGCGCGGCAGCCTCGCGATAGGCCTGCACCTCTGCCCAATTCTCGATGCGATCCTTGTATTTTTCGATGTACGGATGTTCCGGAGACATAACCATGTAGGTCGCACCGAAGAGCGTATCGCAGCGGGTGGTAAACACGCGCAGCTTATCGTCCGTGCCGGCGAGCGCGAAATCGACCTCCGCGCCCTCGCTGCGGCCGATCCAATTGCGCTGCTGCGTCTTGACGCGGTCGATGAAATCCACGGTGTCAAGGTCGTCGATCAGGCGCTGGGCATAAGCCGTGATGCGCAGCATCCACTGGCTGCGGACCTTCTGCACGACTTCGCCGCCGCAGCGTTCGCAATGGCCGTCCACGACCTCCTCATTCGCAAGGCCGACCTTGCAGGAGGTGCAGAAGTTGATTGGGATCTCCGCCTTGTAGGCAAGGCCATGCTCAAAGAGTTTCAGGAAGATCCACTGCGTCCATTTGTAATAGTTGGGGTCGGTAGTGTTCACCTCGCGCGTCCAGTCAAAGGAGAAGCCGAGGCGCTTGAGCTGACTGCGGAAACGCGCGATGTTCTGCTCCGTGACCTTTGCAGGGTGGATGCCCGTCTTGATGGCATAGTTTTCCGTAGGCAGGCCGAACGCGTCGTAGCCCATCGGGAAGAGGACGTTGTAGCCCTCCATGCGGCGTTTACGGCAGATGATGTCGATGGCCGTGTTGCTCAGGGGATGGCCCACGTGCAGGCCCTGACCGGAAGGATACGGAAACTCGATGAGGCCATAGAACTTCGGCTTGGAATGATCCTCGCTCGCCTCAAAGCAGTGTGCTTCCTCCCACTTTTTTTGCCATTTCGCTTCGATCGCGTCATGGTCATAGCGTTGTGACATACTGTTTCCTCCAATTTATCTTCGCTTTTCCTAAAAAATAAAAGCCGCCTCCTGCAAGCAAGAGACGGCCATTGACCGCGGTACCACTCCCGTTGGCGCAAACGCGCCCACTCAAGCCCCATAACGCAGGGATGCGCCCGCGCCTACTGTTTCTTCAGCGCGGAAGGCTCTGCGGCGAGCTTCAGGATTCCGCCCCGCTGCCTCGCACCGCCCGGCAGCTCTCTTTCGGTGGCTCGCTCCCTACTGTTCCGCTTCTTTGCCCGAATATCATACCTGAGTAGCATATCAAACCGGGCATGAAAAGTCAAGGAAAAGGGTGATTTTTATCCGCCTTGTAGGACTACAATACGCCCTCCCGCAGGCGCATTCCCCGTTGCGCTTGCCCGCGCCCGGTGCTATAATACCGCTCGTGTGCGTTTTTGCACAGGAGGCGATCATTATGGACCTTGTGGCTGCTGTTTCCCCCATGACCTGCGCGGCGCTTATTGCCGTCGTGCTCACAAAACCCTCGGTGCGGGTCAAGGGGCATACCGTCAACATTTTCTGGGTCGTGCCGCTCATTGGCGCGGCCATTCTGCTGCTTTTTGGCACGATCTCCCCGCGGGAGGTGCTCGCAGGGCTCACGGCGCAAAACAGCATCAACCCGCTCAAGATCCTCGTGCTGTTCCTTTCGATGACGCTGATCTCCATCTTTCTCGATTGCGCGGGCTTCTTCCGCCACCTGGCCACCGCCGTGCTTCAGCGGCAAAACGCGAGTCAGTTCCGGCTGTTCGCCCTGCTCTATGCGCTCGTATCCGTGCTGACGGTGTTCACCTCCAACGACATCATCGTGCTCACGTTCACGCCGTTCATCTGCTATTTCGCACGGGATGCGAAGATCGACCCAATCCCCTATCTCGTGTGCGAATTTGTTGCCGCAAATACCTGGAGCATGGCGCTCATCATCGGCAACCCGACGAACATCTACCTCGCTACGGCGGCAAACGTGAGCTTCCTCGGCTATATTGCCGTAATGCTGCTGCCGACACTCTTTGCGGGGCTTGCCTCCTTCGGCATGCTCACGCTGCTGTTCCGCAAGAAGCTGCGCGGCGGCATCTCCCATTCCGTGGCCGAAGAAGCACCGCAGGACCCGGCGCTCGTGCGCCTCGGCGTTGTACATCTTGCGCTGTGCATCGTGCTGCTCGTTTTCTCCTCTTACCTGAACCTGCCGATGTGGCTCATCTGCTTCGCGTTCTTTTGCAGCCTCTTTCTTCTGGCAGGGCTGTACCTGCTGCGCCGGGGGCGGGGGCTTTCGCTGCTGCGCGATGCGTTCCGTGCCGCGCCGTGGGAGATCGTCCCCTTCATCCTTTCCATGTTTGTGCTGGTGCTCGCGCTCGATAAATACGGCCTGACCCGCAGCATCGGCGCGCTCCTCGGCAGCGCGCACCCGGTCGCAAGCTATGGCGTGTCCTCCTTCCTTGCGGCCAACCTCATTAACAACATCCCAATGAGCGTGCTGTTTTCCTCGATCGTATCCGGCCTTTCGGGGCAGGCGCACACCGCCGCGCTCTATGCCTCCGTGACCGGCTCCAACCTCGGCGCGTTCTTCACGCCGCTCGGCGCGCTTGCGGGCATCATGTGGACGGGCATGCTCAGAAACCACAGCGTAAAGCTCAGCTTCGGCCGTTTTCTCCGCTATGGTGCAGCCGTCTCCATCCCGGCGCTTGCCGCCGCGCTCGCAGGGCTTGCACTCGTCATCTGAACCGTTTCGCAGGAAGCCGGATTTTCCATAGCAAAACTACAGCCTCCCGTACAGTGGACTGTATCCCGTTAAGCGGACAATGAAATAAACGACCTCCTGTTGTAGAATAGAAGCTACGACAGGAGGTCATTTACATGGCAAGAAAGTATACGAAGGTGGAGCATCTGATAAGTATCATTGAAGAACGCGCCA
>JALFDW010000027.1 GCA_022778545.1 bacterium
CGCATAGGCCTCGTCAGGGAAGCCGGCCTTCGCGCCGCAGTCCTTTTCCACCAGCACCGTGTGCCCTGCGCCTACGATGGACGCTACTTCCATCGGGGTGCAGATTACCCGGTATTCGCCTTCCTTGATATCCTTCAGTACACCGAAAATCATGTCGATTCCTCCTGTTGCGATGTTAGTGCGCATTGCGCTTCTATAGGATTATTAGCAAATTTCATGCCACACTTTCACAGCCGCGCAAATCCATCATTCACCGCATATTTTTTCGCTGCTTCCGCCCACGGATGCTCAAGTATAAAGGCAAAAAAAGCGCAGAAGCGCAAAATTTGCGCGCGCCTTTCAGCCTGCCGAAAAACCCCGGGGTGATAAGGGGCCGCAGCCACAGGAAGCATGAAAGCTTCCACTTTTTTACAATCGCAGAGGCCGCCCCCTTGGGACGGCCTCCGCACGCATGAAGAAAAGGAAACGTCATTCCCCTGTTTGATTCAGACTTCGCCGGCAAGGTGGCACGCCACAAAGTGATCCGGTGCGAACTCCTTGAGCTCCGGCAGCGATTTGCAGCGGTCGCAGGCGTAATTGCAGCGCTTGTAGAAGCGGCATTCATCCGGCGGATTGATCGGAGAAGTGATCTCACCTTTGATGAGGATGCGCTCCTTCTTTGCGCCAAGCTCCGGGATGGGGATCGCGGAGAGCAGCGCGCGGGTATAGGGGTGAACCGGGTTCTCAAACAGTTGCTCCGCAGGCGCTTTTTCTACGATCTTCCCAAGGTACATGACGGCGATCTCATCCGAAAAATGGTTGACCACGGAAAGATCGTGCGTAATGAAGATGTAGGAAAGGTTGAACTCGCTCTGCAGCTCCTTCAGCAGGTTGAGGATCTGCGCCTGAATGGAAACATCCAGCGCCGAAACCGGCTCGTCACACACGATGAACTTGGGTTCCATCGCAAGCGCACGGGCAATGCCGATACGCTGGCGGCGGCCGCCGTCCAGCTCGTGGGGATAAGCGTTGAACAGGCGTGCCGCAAGGCCGACGGTGGACATCAGCTCCGCTACGCGCGCGTCGATGTCCGCGCTGCTCTTAAGGATCTTGTTCGCGATGATCGGCTCGCTGATGATCTGGCTCACCGTTTTGCGCGGGTCGAGCGAAGAGTAAGGATCCTGGAAGATGAGCTGCATGTCCTTGCGGGCATGGCGCAGCTCGCTCCGGCTGAGCTTGTTGATATCCTTCCCTTCAAAAATGATCTCGCCCGCCGTGGGCTCAATGAGGCGCAGGATGGTGCGGCCGGTCGTGGACTTTCCGCAGCCGGACTCTCCTACGAGCCCAAGTGTCTTGCCGCGTGCAAGTTTGAAGTCCACTCCGTCCACAGCATGCAGCATGCCGTGCTTTGTTTTGAAATGCTTGGTCAGATTCCTGACCTCAAGAATCGTATCCGCCATGGTTTATCTCTCCTTCCGCTCAATGTGGAAGCCCGGCCTGTCGTAAGCGCAGCAGCGCACAAAGTGCGTTTCCGAAATGCTGCGGATCACCTGCGGCGCGGCGCAGTCATCCCCGGCATATGGGCAGCGCGGGCTGAACGGGCAGCCTTCCGGCAGGGCCGTCGGGTCCGGCATGAGACCCTTGATGGGCGTCAGCATCGCCTTCCTGTCCCGGATGTTGGGCAGCGAATTGAACAGGCCTTCGGTGTAAGGGTGCTTGGTGCGGTTGAACACATCCTCCAACGTGCCTTTTTCCACAACATTGCCTGCGTACATAACGGCGACCTCATCGCAGATCTCCGCCACGATGCCAAGATCATGCGTGATCATAATGAGCGAAGTTTTGTACTGCTCGCGCAGGTTCTTCATCAGGTCGAGCACCTGCGCCTGAATCGTCACATCGAGCGCAGTGGTGGGTTCATCCGCGATGAGGAGCTGCGGGTGGCACGCAAGCGCGATGGCGATAACCACGCGCTGCTTCATGCCGCCGGAGAACTGGTGCGGATATTCGCCCGCGCGCTCGCCGGGGATGCCGACAAGCTCCAGCATGGCGACTGCGCGCTTCTGCGCTTCCACATACGAAACGTTCTCATGCAGGAAAATGCTCTCTGCGATCTGGTCGCCCACGGTGAACACGGGGTTGAGCGCTGTCATCGGATCCTGGAAGATCATGGAGATATCCTTGCCGCGGACCTTCTCCAGCTCTTTTATGCTCATGCCGAGCACATCCCGCCCGTCAAGCTCCAGCTTTTCGCATTCCACAACGCCCGGCGGATCGGGCACAAGGCGCAGCAGCGCAAGCGCGGTCGTGGTCTTGCCTGCGCCCGTTTCGCCCACAAGGCCGATGGCATGCCCCCGCTCGATCTGAAGATCGAGCCCGTTTACGGCGCGGACGATGCCGTCATCCGTTTCAAACCGCACGTTGAGGTTTTTTACGTCAAGGATCAGGTCTCTTTCTTTTGCAATTGCTTTCTCGCTCATATTTCGTTCCCCCTTACTGCTTCAGCTTCGGGTCAAGCGCATCGCGCAGGCCGTCTCCCATGAGGTTGAACACGAGCACGGTGATCATGATCGCAAGCCCTGGGAACAGCGTCAGGTATCCGTAATCGCGGATAAACTCGCGGCCGTTGGAAAGCATCGCGCCCCATTCCGGCGCAGGCACGGGAACACCAAGGCCAAGGAAGCTCAGGCTCGATGCGGTCAGGATGCCGTTGGCGACGCCCATGGTGACCTGAACGATGATGGGGGACATGGCGTTGGGCAGAACGTGGCCGAAGATGATCTTGAGGTCGCCCACGCCGGAGACCCGTGCGGCTTCAATATACTCCTGATCGCGCACCGGCAAAACTGCCGCGCGTGCCGTGCGCGCGAACATTGGCACATACACAAGGCCTATGGCAAACATCAGCACCACGATGCTCTGCCCGAACGCGGACATGATCGCGATGCCGAGCAGCACGCTCGGGATGCCGGCAAACACTTCGCACACGCGCAGGATGAGGTTCTCCGTGAAGCCGCCATAGTAGCCTGCGATGAGGCCGAGGGAACTGCCCAGCACACAGGAGATTGCCACGGACACGATGCCCACGGAGAGGGAGTACTTCGCGCCGTAAAGGATGCGGGTCAGCACGTCGCGGCCATATTGGTCCGTACCGAGCAGGTGCTCGGCGTTCGGCCGCTGGAACCGTTCCTTGATGTTCTGCTGAACGATATCGGTATCATAATCATACACAAACTGCGCAACGATCGCCGCGATGATGATGATAATAATGATGACGAGGCCGATCATCGCACTCGGGCTCTTTTTGTAGTTGCGCCATACTTCGCTGAACATGCTGCGCTTTTTGTACTGCTGCAGTTCAGCGGATGTAAACTTTCTCCTAGTCGTTTCCACAGCATTCACCTCACTTTGAATAGCGCGCCTTGATGCGCGGATCTACGAACGCATATGCAATGTCCACAAGAAGGATCGTCAGCGTCATGAACATGGTGAACATGATGATGCAGCCTGTCGCAAGCGTCATGTCACGGTCATTGATCGCACGCACGGTAAGGCGGCCGACGCCCGGCCAGGAGAACACCGTCTCGATCATGATCGCGCCGCCAAACGCGTTGCCAAGCGTGGAGCCGAACACCGTGATGATCGGGATCAGCGCGTTTTTCAACGCATGCTTGCGGATGACCTGCTTTTCGCTCACGCCCTTTGCGCGCGCAGTGCGCAGATAATCCTGGCGAATGACATCCAACATGGAAGATCGGGTAATGCGCGTAAGGTTGCCCGCCTGATTGGCGCCGAGCGTAAGCGCCGGCAGAATCAGCGCCACAAAGCCCTCACGGCCGCCGGAAGGAAGCCACCCGAGCTTGAGCGCAAAGAGCATGATGAGCAGCAACCCAAGCCAGAAGCTCGGCATGGAGACGCCGATCATCGCCGTAACCATACTTGTGCCGTCCAGCCACGTGCGGTGATGGGTCGCCGCTGCAATTCCCAGTGGAATGGATATCAGCAACGCAACGAAAATGCTGCCGAAGGCAAGCTCCACCGTTGCAGGGAAGCGTTCCAGAAACAGCTCCATCACGGGCCGCTTCTGGGAAAGGGACATGCCGAGGTCGCCCTTTACGAGGTTTCCAAGATAGCGGAAGTACCGCTCAAAAACCGAGCCGTTCATTCCGAGCTCTTCGCGCAGCATCTCAATCTGCTCCGGCGTTGCATCCTGCGGCGCCATCTGCGCCACGATGTCGCCGGGGGCAAGATCCATGAGATAATACACAACGAACGAAACGCCCAGAAGAACGGGGATCATCATTAAGATGCGCTTTATAATATAGCGAAGCATTACGTCCTCCTTAACGATAAAGCAAGCATACCGGATAAATCCAAATCCCCCGGATATCCTGTCCCTGCCGCCTGCAGGCGCGGATTCGGCTTTATCCGGTATGCTTAAAAGAAATGCCTCCCGACCCGGAAATGCGCCGGGAGGCAGCGTGGGGTCCGTGCAGGCCGCCAAACGGCGGGCCTGCACCGGAATCATTCAATTGTCGTCAGCTGTTTTCAGCGGTTCAGACGTGTAAGATCAGTCTTCGATCACGCGCTGGATCATCTTGAACTGGTGCACAAGGCCCGGGTGGAGCAGTACGCCGGTTACGCCCTTTGCAGCGCCAAGGGTCAGCGTCGGCTGTGCGATCGGGACCCAGGGGATGATCTCGCAGGTGATGCGCTCCTGCAGCTCCCTGTACATTTCGGCACGCTTGGTGGTGTCCGTCTCGGCAACGGCCGCGTCGATCATGGCGTCGATCTCGGGATCCATCAGGTGGGAATAGTTGCGGCCGCCGGTGGAGTGCATCGGGTTGCGGAACATGTAGTCCGCGTTCTTGCCGGGCGTCCAGGAGGCGATGTACATCTCAACGCCGGAGGTAGTGCCGTCGGAAGTGTTGAGCTCGGTCAGCGCGGAGTTCTGCATGAACTCAACGGTGATCGTGATGCCGTATTTCTGCATCTGCGCCTGGAAGTTTTCCGCCATCTTGACGCGGTGCGCAGCATCGGAGGTCACAAGGTGGATGGTCTGGCCGGTGGCGCCGCACTGGTCAAAGAGCTGCTGCGCCTTTTCGGGATCATAGGGGATGCCTTCGATGTCCGCATAGTAGCCCATGTCGCGGCACATCATGCTGGTGGAAACCTGTGCATAGCCGTCCCACGCAGCGATGACCATTTCTTCCTTGTCAACGCCGTAAGCAACAGCCTGGCGGAAGATCGGGTCGGTCACGACGCAATCCGGGTTCAGCAGGTTGAAGCCAATGAAGTTCTGCGTGCGGCCAGTCTCGGTGATGAGCTGCAGGTCGTCGCTTTCGGTCAGGCGGGCATAGTCGGTGGAGTTGGGCGTCATGATGACATCGACTTCGCCGTTTTCAAGCGCGATCATGCGGGCGGAAGCCTCCGGGATCATGCGGAACACAAGGCGCTTGGTATTCGGGACGGGGTAGAGCGTGCTGCCCTCAAAGCGAACGAGGGAAACATAATCGCCGGACACGAACTCTTCAAACATCCAGGGGCCGGTACCGATCTTGATAGCTTCTTCTTCAGGCATGGTCTCAAACGCTTCCTTGGAAAGGATGGCGAGGGAGTTGGCGGCCATGGTGTAATTGAAGTCCACATCGCCCGCGAGGAGCTTGACTTCGAAGGTCAGGTCATCCACCTTGATGAACTCGGTGATCTTCGCCATGTAGTTTGAGGTGGTGGATTTCTCCGCGGCGCGCTGGAAGGTGAATTCCACGTCATCCACGTTGAGGATGGTGCCATCATGGAAGGTGACATTGTCCTTCAGGACGAAACGCCAATGATCGGGCGCCAGCATTTCCCAATGGTCAACGAGCTCCCTTCGTTCTGCATGGTGGTGAGGTTGGTGTCGGTCAGCAGGTCATGGGTGCAGTCCTGAACGATCTGGTTGGTTTCTGCGGTAGTCTCCATGGGGTCGATGGTCGTAAATTCATCCGCCATCGCAATGACGATTTCTTCCTTGTACTTCACCTCTCCGGTGGGCTGCTCAGTGCCGCCCTGCTGGCCTTCGTTGGTGGTTGTACCCTGTTGGCCCTCGTTGGGCGTGGTGGCAGGCGTATTGCTTTCGCCCGCGCAGCCGAACAGCATTGCCGCGGCCATTACGATGCAGAGCAACAGCGCAATGATCTTCGTGTGTTTCATGAAGGTTCCTCCTGCGTTTTATTTTGGTCAAAGACCCTATGCAATAATATTAGCAAGAAATATGCCAGCCCGATTTTTCCTCTGTTTTCGTTTCCCGGGCAAACCCTGCGGCAGAACGCCGCGCAAAAATTTCCTGATGCCGCGAAAAAATTACCTATCGTGCAAAAAATGCGTCTGCTCCCCCTCTCCCGAGGGGAGAGGCAAGGGGCGCTCCAATGCGGGCGTTGGGCGGGGTGTCGGGGACGCCGCCCCCTACACGCGCATAACCACCGAGAGGACGAATGTAGGGGACGGCCTCCCGGACGTCCCGCAAACCCAAACAACGGCATCATGGTTCGCCTGCACCCCAAAGGTGCGCCGCACCTTCAACATCAAATCCCCCTTCCCGGGGGGAAGGGGGTAAGGGGGATGGGGCGCTGCCCTCCTCACGAAAGGCCATATTCATTGATCTTGTTCAGCAGGCCGCGCTTGCTGATGCCAAGATCCGCAGCCGTCTGATCCCGGCGGCCGTTGTTTTTGCGCAGCGTTGCTTCAATGGCACGGCGTTCAATGTCCCTGAGGCTTGCGGAGGAAAGGTACTCATCCACGGACTGCCCGTCGCTATGCTCCCTGTGCACACGGAGCTCCTCCGGAAAATCCTTCACATCGATCATGCCGCCCGCGCTCACGATCGCCGCATACTCAAGGATGTTCGCCAGCTGACGCACATTGCCCGGATAATCATAATGCATCAGCTGCTCGGAAGCTTCGGCGGAAAGGCCGCTTATGGATTTGTTCATTTCCTCGGAAAACTGCTTGAGAAAGTGCTCGCACAAAAGCGGCACGTCGCTCAGCCGTTCGCGCAGCGCCGGCATGCGCACATTCATGACGTTGAGCCTGTAATACAGATCCTCCCGGAACTTCTGCTCCGCGATCATAGCTTTGAGATCCCGGTTGGTGGCGGCAACGACGCGCACGTCCACATGCCGCGTGTCGGATGCGCCAACCGGCGTAAATTCCTTGTTTTGCAGCAGGCGCAGGAGCTTGCTTTGCAGGTTGATGGGCATGTCGCCGATCTCATCGAGGAAGATGGTGCCCCGGTCAGCCAGCTCGAATTTTCCCTTGCGATCCTGTGAAGCGCCGGTAAACGCGCCGCGCTTGTAGCCGAAGAACTCAAGCTCCAGCAGGTTTTCCGGGATCGCAGCGCAATTCACGACGATGAAGCGCTCGTTCCTGCGTTTGCCCGCATCGTGGATGGCCTTTGCGACAAGCTCCTTACCCGTGCCGCTTTCGCCCGTAATGAGCACGTTTGCGTCCACATCCTTCAGCCGGTCAATCATGGCATAGACGCGCTGCATCGGCTCGCTTTCACCGATGATCTCATCGTAATGCCTCTGGCTGCGCAGCTCGTCCGAAAGGTAGAGCACCTGTTCATTCAGCTTGCGGAACTCCAGCGCCTGCGCGATGAAAAGCAGCAGCTCATCGATGTCGAGCGGCTTGATGAGGTAGGTGAACGCGCCATTCTTCATCGCCTCCACAGAGGAGCCGATGCTGCCATAAGCCGTCATCATGATAACGGCAATATGCGGGTCGCCCGCCTTGAGCTGCCGGAGTACGTCCAGCCCGTTTTCGCTGCCGATGCGAAGATCCAGCAGCACCACATCGCAGCTTTCGTGCTCCAGAAGGGCGAGGGCGGGGGCTGCGCTGTCAAACGCGCGCACGTCATAATCCTTCTTCAGCGCAAGGCTCAGCGAGGCACAGATGCCCGGCTCGTCATCAATGATCCACACATGCGGTTTCATTCCTGAATATCCTCCTCAAAGATCATGCGGATCGCCGTAAAGGCGCCCGGTGTGCTTTCAATTTCAAATTGCCCGGCATTTTCCTGCACGAACTGTTTGGCAAGCGCAAGCCCCATGCCGGTACCCGTCTTTTTCGTGGTAAAAAACGGCTCCGTGCATTTTACCACATCATCCTCGCTCATGCCGAGGCCCTCGTCATAGACCTCGATCACGATGCTGCCCGCGCGCCGGAAGCCGGACACGCGCACGCAAAGTCCGCCAACCGCTTCCCCGCCCAAGGTGGAAAGCTTTGCCTCCACGGATTCGATGCTGTTGATGAGCAGGTTGATCAGCGCCTGACGAATCTGATCCTTGTTGCCGTAAACATACGCCGGCGCCGCCACTTCACATTGCAGCACGATCTCCTTTTTCGCGGAAACATGCGCGAGGCATACGCAATCCTCGATCAGATCCCCGATGAAGATGCGCTCCTTCTGCCCCCTGGGCGGCCGCGCGTAATTGATGAGCGTTTCGATCAGGCGGTTGATGCGGTCCACCTCTTTGGGCACATACTCCCCGAAGGATGCCTGGAATTCCGGGTCATCCCCCTGGCGGCGGATCAGCGACGCGAACGCACGGATGGACATCAACGGGTTCTTGATCTCATGGGCGATGCCCGCGATGATGCGGTTGAGGGACTGGTTCTTGCTCTCTTCAAAGACTTCCTGCTTTTCCCGCTCCTCGCGCGTTACGTCCTCCACGAGCAGGACGATCTCATCCGGCGTGCTTGAAGCATGATACTGGTAACGATAGGTGCGCTTTCCTGATTCCCCCGCATCGAGCACGATCAGTTCCGGGCGCTCCATCATGACGCCGCCCTTTGGAGCAGCCTTTTCCCAGATGCTGCCGAACACAGGCATGTCCTGAATGTTTTCCGCAGGCGCACTTTCTTCGGAGTTCCCGACCATGCTGCGCGCGACGGAGTTCATCAGCAGCACATCGCCGTTTGCGTGCAGCAGCATGCTCCCGCCCGGGGAATGCTCGATAAGCCGGTTGCGCAGCTCGCCCGCCACCTCCAGCTGATCCATACGCCGGGAGATTTCGCGCGTTTTTTCCGCCACAAGCCCCTTAAGGCGCGCGTTCATATACATCGTGTTCCCGATGATGACAGCCGCCACGCCTGCGATGATCGCGATGAAAATGAGGAGCTTGTGGATGCGCGCCTGCGCCGTTTCCAGTTCCACATTGACGATCCACTTGTCCAGGATCTGCTCATACCGGTCGCTCGCGCGGAGCTGGCCGATGGTTTCATCCAGCGTGCGGTACAGCACGCGGTCATTTTTGCGCACCAGTATGGAATAACTGACGCTCGTCATATAGTTGAGCGCGATGGTATACCTGTCGTTCACGTCATCCTGATCCATAAGGTGCTGCACGCTGTCCTTCACGGTGATGATCGCATCCACCTCGCCGTTTCGGAGCGCTTCATAGAGCTGGATCTGGTTGCCCATGATGGCGGTATACATGATATTGAGCTGGGAGAGCTGATAAAGCTTCATCGTGCCAAGCTCAAAGGCCGCAATATACCGGTGCGGGTTCTCATCCGGGTTGAGCACGCGGCCGAGCTTGTCGTTGTCAACGACCATACAGGTGGAGGCGGAGGAAAGCTCCCGCGTAATGCTCAAAGCGCTTTCATGCCCGCCCATATCCTCCGGCAGCGCTCCAAGCACCGCATCCACCTCGCCGGCGGCAAGGGCATCCACGGCGTCCATCGTGCGCTCGAACACCACATATTCCACGTTCAGTTTGCCGCGCTCGGCGATCTCGTTCATCAGTTCGATGTGCATGCCCTTGAGCTTCCCATCGCTGTCCTGATACTGGAACGGAGGGAGCTTGCAGTCCACCGCTACCTTCACATTCGTGGTAGCCGCCTGCGCAGGCAGGGCAGGGAGTGCCGCAAGGAGCATGAGCGCCAGGCACGCTGCGGCACGGATGCATCGTTTCATGTTCATGTAAGGATCCTTTCCTTGCGGAGAAATGCAAGTCTCACAAACGCGGCTGCGGCTGTTCCATGAGCTGCCGGCCGTTCCCCCGTTAAGTGTCTGCCGTTAAATAAGTGTTGCGGTATTTGTTCACCGTGCGGCGCGAAACCGGCATGCCTTCCGCCGCAAGAAGCGCCGCAAGGCGCGCATCGCTCATGGCCTCGCCATTCGCCGCGCTGAGCAGCGTCCGCATCCGCTGCAAGATCGCCTCGCGCGAGTGCCCGGCCTTTCCGCCTGCCGTAAAAAGCATGCGCAACGGGAACACGCGCCCATCAAATTCCACATATTTCCCATTCACGGTACGGCTGACTGTGGAAAGGGAAAGCCCGGCTTTCCCGGCAGCCGCCGTCAGCGTGAACTGCCTGAGCGCGCCCGGTTCGCGGGAAAGCAGATATTCCTCCTGCACCGCAACGGCAAGAGAAGCAATCGCGAGCAGAGTCTCCGCCCGCTGCTCCACGGCAAAGAGGAAGCTCCGCGCCTGCATCAGGCTGTCCCGCACATATTGCCGCTCCGGCTCTTCCTCCGCCTTGAGGTATTCCATGTATTGCGGGATGATGGCAGGCATGGCGGGCTGGTTCACAAGCGAAACGGCGAGCCTGCCGCTCTCACCGCGCACGATCCGCACATCCGGCAGGATATAGTGGATCGTATCCTGATCAAACGCCGCGCCCGGCCGCGGATCCAACGAACGGATCAGGCGGCAGGCAGCATCAAGCTCCTCGTCTGTGCAGCCGGGGAGATGGAGCGTACCCGCTGCCATCTCTTCGAGATGCCCCGTCACGATCTCAAGCGCAAGCGGGTTTTCTTCCGGCATGGCCTTCAGCTGCAGCGCCAGGCATTCCCCAAGCGAGCGGGCCGCCACGCCCGGAGGATCCAGCGCCTGCACGGCGGAAAGCGCGCGGGCAAATGCCGCCGGGGAAGCGTGCGCCATGCGCAGCATATCCTCCATGCACTCGCGCAGGTAACCATGCCTGTCCAGGCTTTCGATGATGATGCTGCCGATGCGGAGCACCTCCGGGTCGCGTTCCGCGACGCGAAGCTGCATGCCGAGGTGTTCCGCAAGGGTTGCGCGGCTTGCCACGGCAAGTTCCGCAATATCAAACGCTTCCGTGGAACCCGCTGCCGGCGCATAATCAAGCAGCGGATTGCCGAGGACGAACGCGTCGATCGTCTGGCGGAGCGATTCCGCGTTTTGCGCAAGCACGGTCACGGACTGTGCGATCAGGGCAACGGGCATGACCTCCAGCTTTGATACGGCTTGCGGCTCAAGACGCATTCATTCTCCCCCCTCTCATACGCACGGACACACGGAAAAACCATCAGGCTTCATAAGACATCGGTCTATTCGGGAAATGGGGTTCCGGCCTGACCGCTGAGCCAGGGTTCGGAACCAGCATGGAAACAATCGTTTTGATTTTTGTTATTTCAGTTATTTGGTTTTTAATATAACACTCCACTTTGCGAAACGCAATCCTCCCCTCCACCACATTTTTTATGAACAGCCTGTAAAATCCTGTGGGAGCGTTTGCCGCCCGCAACCGTTTTATGGTATGATATGTTTGTGTTATTGTGCGGCGTTTTTCCGCGCCGCGCTTGTAAGCGTGATTTTTAGGAGGATTGCAATGAATACGAAAAAGTGGATCGCCCTGCTGCTGGCGCTGCTGACCGCGTTTGCCATGGTCGGCTGCGGCGGCGGCAACAACGTCGATCAGCCCATCGACATCGGGCCGGCTGAGACCCCTGCACCCACCGAAGCTCCCGACAGCGGCCTCGGCCTTGCGCAGGCAGAAGCCCCCGTCGGCATGGTCGCAGCAGGCAGCGTACACACCGTCGGCCTCCGCGCGGACGGCACCGCCGTTTCCGCCGGGCATGACACCGTGGGCCAGCGCAAAGTCTCCGATTGGGAGAACGTGACCTTCCTTGCCGCGGGCGAGCTGTTTACCGCAGGCGTTAAGGCGGATGGCACGCTCCTCCTTGCGGGCGACAACACGGCGCTTGCCGACTCCGCTTCCTGGGAAGCCGCCGCCGCGTGGACGGGGCTCCACAGCGTTGCCATCGGCAAGGCGCACATGGCGGGCCTGAAAACGGATGGCACCATCGTTGCCGCGGGCAACACCGCCTCCGGCCAGTGCGAAGTGACCGGTTGGAGCGACATCGTCGCCATTGCCGCGGGCGATACGTTCACCGTCGGCCTCACCTCCGCCGGCACGCTCGTGACCGCCGGCGCCGCGCCGGACGTTTCCGCCTGGAAGGATGTTGTTTCTGTTTCCGCAGGCGGTGATGTGATCGCTGCTCTCACCAAGGATGGCACGGCGCTCGTTTCAAACGGCGCGGATGTTTCCGCCTGGAACGGCCTCAGCTCCATTGCGGCAGGCGCGTTCGGCGTAGTTGGCGTGAAGGCGGACGGCACCGTCGTCACCGCGCTCTCCGATGCTTCCGTTGACCTTTCCGCCGAAGCGAACGTGGTCTCCGCCGCCGTTGGCACCGGGCACATCGTGCTCATGCATCAGGACGGCACCGCCGCCGCGTATGGCGCAAACGACGACCTCCAGTGCGCGGTGGACCGCTTCTTCCTGCGGCCGCACGCTGAAGGCGAATTCCTCATCGGCTTCCGCCCGGGCATGACCATTGCGGAAGCGACGCCCATCCTCCGGGCAGTCACCGGCAGCGAAAGCGCGAGCTTCCTCAAGGCGGACGGTTCCGCCGCAGCGGAGACCGACCTCATCGCCACCGGCCTTGTTGCCTGCTCTGCGGAGAACACCCCGGCCGGCACGGTGGTGCTCATGGGCGATGTCACCTCGGACGGCGTGATCGACGAGGCGGATGCGCAGGCGATCCTCGATTACCTGCAGAATGGCCAGCAGCTCTCCATGGCGGCGCTGCGCGCCGCACAGGCCTGCGACGATGAGGACTGGGGCAAGATCGAGTCCTTCAAGGCCACGATCGACGGCGAGGAGAAGAGCTATTACACCTACACGGACGCCAACCGTATGATCGCGGGCACGAACGTCATCCGGGCTTATGCTGCAGGCACGGGCCGGATCGCCCAGTATGGCGACTGGAACCGCAGCACCACGGCGGAGGAGAGCAAGTTTGAAACCGCTTATGCGGAAAATGGGGACACCGTAGGCTATATCGCGTTGGACAGCACGAACATCGATTACCCCATCATGTTCGACCGCACGGGCAAGTGGTACTACAACAACCACACCTTCGAGAAGAAGGAGTCCGAGTCCGCTTCCATCTATGCCTACTATTACGGCTACAGCCAGAACAACGTGTTCACCGGGCATAACTCCCGCCCCTCCGGCTCGATGTTCCACCAGCTGCACCACCTGCAGGAGTTCAACCTGGGCGAGACCACCTGCATGCATAAGAAATACTGCGGCAAGGAGCTCACCGACCTTCCGGACTTCAACACCTATGCGAACCGCGTCTGGACGATCAACCTTTACGGCGTAGAAACGCGCTACGAGATCTTCGCCATGTATGAGACCAAGGCAGGCTGCAGCATCGAAGATACACTGTATGACAACGCCTGGTGGGGCAGCCACAAGAAGTCCACCGAGGCGGAAGTCACGGAATGGCTCAACAAGCAGATCGGCCTTTCCGAGTTCAAGTTCGACACCACCGTCACCGCGGAGGACACCTTCCTCACCGTGTTCACCTGCGGCAACGAGCATGACGATGCGAACAAGAACGCGCGTTTGTACTTCTTCCTCAAGCGCGTAGACTGATAACAAATTGAAAAGGACAAATAAGAAGGAGCGGCGCGCCATCTGGCGCGCCGCTCTTTTGCGTGGTGGGATGATATGCCTACGCCGCCCCCTACACCCCCTCTCCGTCAATGCCTTACGGCATTGCCACCTCTCCCGAGGGGAGAGGCAAGAATCTCCTTTTGCGGGTGTTGGTGAAAATACGCCTTGGCTCCCCCTTTGGGGGAGCTGTCACCGCAGGTGACTGAGAGGGCTGAACAAAGGGCATCATATTTGTACAATCGTTCGAGAGAACATAATGTAGGGGACGGCCTCCGGACGTCCCGCATCCCCCTCTCCGTCAATGCCTTTCGGCATTGCCACCTCTCCCGAGGGGAGAGGCAAGAACGCTCCAATGCAGGTGTGGGTTGTATAAGGCGGGGCGATGAAGGGCATCGCCCCCTACGCCCCCTCTCCGTCAATGCCTTTCGGCATTGCCACCTCTCCCGAGGGGAGAGGCAAGAACGCTACGATGCGGGTGTTGGTGAAAATACGCCTTGGCTCCCCCTTTGGGGGAGCTGTCACCGCAGGTGACTGAGAGGGCTGAACAAAGGCATCATATTTT
>JALFDW010000003.1 GCA_022778545.1 bacterium
GTACGTTGACTTCTACAATTTTGAGCGTATTTCACTCAAAAACGGTCTCACTCCGGTTGAAATCCGAAGCAAGACCGCGTAATCCTATGAAATTCTACGACAGGCTCTTTTTTTCATGTCTGTTGATCGGGGAACAGCCCATGCCCCGCCGAAAGGTGGGGCTTCTTATTATGTTCGATTTATGTTCGGTAAAATGAAGCTTCAATCCCTTTTTTATGTTTTTGCACCAGATTCATATTGTTGTCACATGGTCGGTTTATATGTATAATTGAATAACACCAATGCCGGAAGCGTCCGGCAGGAAAAAGGAATGATGACCATGGAACGAAACAATACGATTTATGAACATATCCCGCTCGTTCCGTTGCGGGGGCTTGTGGTGCTCCCGGGCGAACTGCTGCATTTTGATGCGGGCAGGCAGGGAAGCGTGAAGGCGCTCTCCGTGGCAGCGGAACAGGAGAGCCTTGTTTTTCTTACATCGCAAAAAGATGTGCGCAAGAACGAAGTCAACCACGATGACATTTACAGGATCGGTACGCTCTGCCGCATCCGCCAGGTGCTGAACCTCCCGGGGGATACGATGCGCGTGCTTGTGCTCGGCATTTGCCGCGCGCGCTTTACGAGCCTTGAACACGGCGAATACATGACGGTGGATGCCATTCCGCTTGTTGCGCCGCCGTATGACGAGACGGAAGCGGAAGCCTTGCGCCGCCGCCTTTCAAAGGCGCTTGGCGAATATGCCGCGCTTTCCACAAAGCTCACCGCGGACACTGCGGAAAGCATTTCGCACACCGAGGATGCCGGCGCGTTTGCGGACGCGGTGGCCAATGTGACACTGGCGAAAACGGAACAGCGGCAGCATGTGCTTGAATGCTTCGACGTGCCGGAACGCCTGCGCGAGACGCTTGCGCTCGTGCTGGAGGAGATCGAGATCCTCCGCGTGGATCGCCGCATTTCACAGGAAGTCAAACGCCGGGTGGACAAAAACCAGAAGGAATACTATCTGCGCGAGCAGATCAAGGCCATCCGCGCGGAACTGGGCGAAACGGAGCAGAACGACGCGGACGCGTTCCTTGAACGGCTGGAAAAGAAACCCATGCCGGATGCGATACGGGAGACCGTGAAAAAAGAGATCGACCGCTTCCGGGGGCTTCCCGCCGGTTCGCATGAGGAGACCCCGCTGCGCAACTACATCGAATGCATGCTGGATCTTCCCTGGACGGAAGAGACGGAGGATAACCTTGACCTCGCCCATGCGCGCGCTGTGCTGGATGAGGATCATTATGGCCTCGAAAAGGTGAAGGAACGCATCCTGGAGCACATCGCCGTTGCCCGCCTTACGGGGAAGGTCACCGGGCAGATCCTCTGCTTTGTCGGCCCGCCGGGCGTGGGAAAGACCTCCGTTTCGGAATCCATCGCTCGCGCCCTTGGAAGGAAATTCGTGCGCATGAGCCTTGGCGGCATCCATGATGAGGCGGAGATCCGCGGCCACCGCCGCACCTACATCGGCGCGATGCCCGGGCGCGTGATTGCCGCCATGCGGCAGGCCGGTTCCGTGAACCCTGTGCTGCTGTTTGACGAGATCGATAAGCTCACGAGCGACATGCGGGGCGACCCTGCTTCCGCAATGCTGGAGGTGCTTGACAGCGCGCAGAACCACGCATTCCGCGACCACTTCCTTGAAGTGCCGTACGACCTTTCCAAGGTCATGTTCATTACGACCGCGAACAGCACGGATACCATCCCGCGGCCGTTGCTCGACCGCATGGAAGTGATCGAGGTGCCGAGCTACCTTGAAAACGAAAAGCGGGAGATCGCAAAGCGCCACCTGCTGCCGAAACAGATGGAAAAGCACGGGCTGAAGAAATCCATGCTGAATATCCCGGACGAGGTGATGGGCGAGCTGATCCGAGGCTATACGCGTGAAGCGGGTGTGCGCTCGCTGGAACGGACGCTTGCCAAGGTGTGCCGCAAGGCCGCCTGCGAGATCGGCGAAGGAAAAACGCGTGTGCGGCTTACAATGCAACGCATGAAAGAATATTTGGGGCCTGTGCGCTATCTTGACGTGGCGGCGCATAAGGAGAACATCGCAGGCGTCGTGAATGGCCTTGCGTGGACAAGCGTAGGCGGGGAGCTGCTCGAGATCGAAGTGCAGGCCGTGCCCGGCAGCGGGCAGGTCATCCTGACGGGCAAGCTCGGCGATGTGATGCAGGAAAGCGCGCGCGCTGCGCTCACGTTCCTGAAGGCCCACGCGGAAGTGCTTGGCATCCACATGCCGCTTGACAAGCAGGATATCCATGTGCATGTGCCGGAGGGCGCGGTGCCGAAGGACGGCCCCTCTGCGGGCATTACGATCATGACGGCGATCGCAAGCGCGCTTACAGGCATTCCGGCAAAGGCGGATGTGGCCATGACGGGCGAAATCACGCTGCGTGGCCGCGTGCTGCCCATCGGCGGCCTGCGTGAGAAGCTGCTCGCCGCTGCGCGTGCGGGCATGACGGAGGTGATCCTCCCGGAGGAGAACCGCAAGGATCTGTTTGAGGTGCCTGCTGAGGTAAAGGACGCGCTCCGCATCGTTTTTGTGCGGGACGCGATGTGCGTGCTCGCAGAAGCACTCGTGCGCATGCCGGGCGGGGCGGAAGCCGGTGCGGAAATGCTGCCGCTGCATGCTCCGGCGCATGGCCGGCCGGGTGCGATCCAATAATAAGACAAAACGACGGGGCTTGGGGGAGAAATGGAAGAGTTTACAATTAAAAAAGCCGTATTTGAAACGAGCGTTGGGCTGGGCGGCACATACCCGGAGGGCGGTGTGCAGATCGCTATGGTGGGTAAATCCAACGTGGGGAAATCCAGCCTTATCAACTCGCTGTGCAACAACTTCAAGCTGGCGCGCATTTCGTCCAGCCCCGGAAAGACGCGGCTCATCAATTTCTTCCGCATCAACGATGCGTTCCACCTTGTGGATCTGCCGGGTTACGGCTTTGCCAAGGCGCCGAAGACGGAGCAGGAAAAATGGGGCAGGTTGATGGAAGGCTATCTTTCCTCCGGCTTGCTGACACATATTTTCATGCTGATCGACATCCGGCATGCGCCAACGGCGGAGGACAAGCAGATGTTTGAATGGATCCTGTATTATGGTGTTCCGTTCACGCTCATCGCCACGAAATCGGACAAGCTTGCCCGTTCCAAACGCCAGCAGGCCGCAAACGCCGCAGCGAAGCTGCTTGGCGCGCCGCCTTATGCGATTCCGTATTCGGCGGAGACCGCGGAGGGGCGTGCAGAAGTATATGCCCGCATTGGGGCTATCCTGAAGGATGCATATCCCGAAAGATAACGTAATTTGGGGAAAGAGGACGTAAAACGTTCTCTTTTTTCATAAATTCGTTAGGAACGCAAAAATGGGTATTGACATATAAAAGCCCCTTTCGCATAATAGTGGAGTAAAAAATCAATCTGCCGGAGGGTGCCCTGATGGGTCTTAGAAAATGTCCACGCTGTGAGCTGAATTATATCCGTGATGATGAAAAATACTGCAACGTCTGCAAGCGCGAAATGAAGGGCGAGCCGGATGCGGAAGAAAGCGTACTGATGTGCATCGAGTGTGGGGAAAACCCTGCTGTGCGCGGCTCCGAGCTCTGCGCGATCTGCCTGCGTGAGGCGCGGCGGCAGGAAAAGCTTTCCAACCTGCCGGATGATATCCGTTCGCACGGCGAGCTCTCGCTTACGGGCGTTGCGCTTGATGAGATCGAAGTGCCCTTGCCCGCGGAAGGGGAGATCCCCGAAAACGAGCTGGATGAGATCGACAAGGAACTTGGCGAGGACGAGGCGGACGATCTTTCCGACGATGATGACGATCCGGAAGACGCCTGACGCGTTTTGAACGGGATGAAGGTATTCGCATTAGCTGACCTGCACCTTTCCGGCAGCGTGAACAAACCGATGGATGTGTTTGGCCCGCTGTGGGACAACCACCTGTCGCGCATCCGCACCGCCTGGCTTGAAACCGTAGGCGAGGAGGATCTTGTTCTCATCCCGGGGGACATCAGCTGGGCGATGCATCTTCAGGAGGCGGAAACGGATCTCAACACGCTCGCTGCCCTTCCCGGGAAAAAGCTCATCCTGCGCGGCAACCATGATTATTGGTGGAGCTCGCTTTCCAAAGTGCGTGCCGCTTTGCCGGAGGGAATGTATGCGCTGCAAAACGATGCGTTCCTTTTCGGCGATATTGCCGTTGCGGGCTCGCGCGGCTGGCCATGCCCGGGCAGCATCGGGTTTGACGAGGCGGAGGACCGCCCGATCTATGAACGGGAAGTGATCCGCATGGGGCTTTCGCTTTCCCGTGTGCCGAAGGACAGGTTCCTGATTTGCATGATGCATTATCCTCCGTTCAATGAGCGGCGCAAGCCTTCCGGGTTTACGGAGCTGTTTGAACAGTACGGAGCAAAGCATGTTCTCTATGGCCACCTGCACGGCAAGGCGTGCCGTAACGCTTTTGAAGGCGAACGCGGCGGTGTACAGTATACGCTTTGCTCTGCGGATCATCTGGAATTCAAACCCAAACTGATTGGCGAATTCTGAAAAACGCAGCAGCTGTAATAAATGCTGAAAAGCTTCCGAATAAAGATTCCAAATAAAGCTTTGAACAGCACCCCATTTGTTAGACAGTATGGTATACTACTAACGAATGGGGTGTTGCTTTATGCCAAAAGGGAAGCCAAACAAGAGATACACAGGGGAGTTTAAGCAGATGGTAGTAGAGACGATGAGAAAAGAAGGT
>JALFDW010000001.1 GCA_022778545.1 bacterium
CGTTGACTTCTACAATTTTGAGCGTATTTCACTCAAAAACGGTCTCACTCCGGTTGAAATCCGAAGCAAGACCGCGTAATCCTATGAAATTCTACGACAGGCTCTTTTTTTCATGTCTGTTGATCGGGGAACAGCCCACAGAACGGAAGGCTGCTTTTTTGTTTTATTCTGTTTATACTACCCGGTTCTGCGGCTTTCCGGCGCGCCATGCGGCCAGGTTCTCCGCGCAATAGCGGATGACGCGCTCCCGCGTTTCCCGCGGCGCCCAGCCCACATGCGGCGTGGCAATGCAGCGCGGGTGCATCGCAAGGGGATGCTCCTTCCCGCAGGGCTCCGGAGCAAACACGTCGGAGCCGACGGCGTAAATCTTGCCGGAATTGAGCGCGCGCACCACGGCCGCGTCATCCAGAACCGCTCCACGCGCCGTGTTGATAAGGATCACGCCATCCCGCATTTTCGCAATGGCAGCGTCGCCAATCATGCCGCGGCTTTCATCGTTGAGCGGGCAATGGATGCTGATGACGTCTGAACCTGCATACAGTTCTTCCAATGAAACAAAACGCAGATGCTCGCTCTCCTGCGCCGGGTCAGGATGCCGCCGGTACGCAAGCACGTTCATGCCGAGCGCCTCTGCGATCCTCGCCATGTTGCCTCCGATATCCCCAAGGCCGATGATGCCGATCGTTTTCCCCGCAAGCTCCATATGCGGGATCGCGGCCATCTCCGGATCGTCCGTCCTGAGCCAGCCGTGCGTTTTGACGTAATGGTCAAACACGGCCGTGTTGCAGGCGATCTGCAGCAGCAGCGCCGCCGCCATCTGCGCCACGGCGTGGGTACTGTATGCGGGCACGTTGCACACTGCGATGCCCCGCTCCTTTGCCGCCGCGATATCGATCATGTTAAAGCCCGTCGCGAACGTGTTGATGAACCGCAGGTTGGGGCAGGCGTCCATCACCGCCGCGCTGATGTTGCAGCGGTTGACAAATACCACTTCCGCGTCGCCGATGTGGGTGGCAGCTTCATCCGGCTCCGTGGCCTCATACAGCGTAAATTCGCCCTGCTTTGCAATGGGTTCCCAGGAGATATCCCCGGGGTTGACGAGGAATCCATCCAGAACTGCGATCTTCATCCGTGTTTCTCCGTTTATGTTTTTAGGTATTGTATCATATTTCATTTCCGCTGTCGCGCATCATCTGCCAATGCTTCGGTTTTCTGCGGGACATCTGGGAGGCCGTCCCCTACATTTGCCCTCTCGAAGGTTTTATATTAAATTGCGGCCGTATACACCCTCTCAGTCACCTGCGGTGACAGCTCCCCCAAAGGGGGAGCCAAGTCTTACTCCATCTGCATACGCATCAAAGCGGGCTTGCCTCTCCCCGCGGGAGAGGTGGCAATGCCGCCAGGCATTGACGGAGAGGGGGTATGCAACGCGCGCCGCCCTCCCGGGCGGCGCGCGCTTCTTCCCCGTTTATTTCCCATCCACCTGCGCCATGTACTGGATCAGATCCAGCACCTTGCAGGAATAGCCCCACTCGTTGTCATACCAGGCGATGAGCTTCACAAAGTCATTGTCCAGCATGATGCCCGCGTTTTCATCGAAGATGCAGGTGTGGCTCTCGCCTTTCATGTCCGTGGATACGACCTCATCCTTCGTGAAAGTGACGATACCCTTCATCGTGGTGCGGGAGGCCTCTTCGATCGTGGCGCAGATCTCCGCATATGTCGTCGGGCGGCTGAGACGCGCCGTCAGGTCAACGACGGAAACGTCGTTCGTCGGCACGCGGAAGCTCATGCCCGTGAGCTTGCCTTTAAGCTCCGGCATCACAAGCCCGACCGCCTTGGCTGCGCCGGTGGTGGAAGGGATGATGTTGTTGAACACGGAACGCCCGGTGCGGTAGTCGCGCCCGGCGCGGTTGTCGACCGGCTTCTGTTTGGAGGTTGCGGAATGAATGGTGGACATCAGGCCCTGCCTGATGCCGAAATTGTCATGCACGATCTTCGCAAGGGGCGCAAGGCAGTTCGTGGTGCAGCTCGCGTTGGAAACGACGTTGTACTTCGGGTCATACTTCGTGTTGTTTACGCCCATCACATAGGTCGGCGTTTCGGCGTCCTTCGCCGGTGCGGAAAGAACGACCTTCTTCGCGCCATGCGCAAGGTGGCCGGAGGCAAGCTCCGTGGTGTTGAACTGGCCGGTGGATTCCACGATATATTCTGCGCCGCAGGCATCCCACGGGATGTCCGAAACGCTGTTTTCGCTGAACACGGCGATCTCATGCCCGTTGATGCGGATGCCGCGCTCACTCTCCTCGATCTCGCCCGGGAAGCGCCCGAACACGGAATCGTATTTCATAAGATATACCATATAATCCGTGTCCGCCTTGCGCAGATTGATCCCCGCGATCTCGACCTCCTCCGGCCGCTCCGCCGCAATGCGCAGCACCGTTCTTCCAATGCGCCCAAAACCGTTGATCCCGACCTTAACCGCCATGCCTGCATATCCTCCCGCTTGCATGATATTCATTTTGCATTCTTTGAGACACACTCTGTCTCCCAAGTCGGGATTATAGCATAATAAAATTTTATGTCAACACGCTTTTCCAGAATCATTCCTTATGATATTTCTTTAACGCGCCTGTCTTTTGCTTGCTTTACTCGTGCAATGAATAACAAAAAGCGGAAGCTTGCATGATGCAAGCCTCCGCATAAAAATCAGCTATTTCTGCATAATGTGCAGTCTGTTACTCCGCATCCACCTTAGCCATGTGCGCGATGAGATCGAGCACCTTGTTGGAATAACCCCACTCGTTGTCATACCAGGCAACGAGCTTCACGAAATGCTCGTTCAGGCTGATGCCAGCATCCGCATCGAAGATGGAAGTGCGGGGGTCGGTGTAGAAGTCGGAAGAGACGACCTTGTCCTCGGTGTAGCCGATGATGCCCTTCCATTCCGGGGATTCGGAGGCAGCCTTCATGACGGCCTTGATCTCGTCATAGGTGGCACCCTTCTCCAGGCGGCAGGTCAGGTCCACAACGGAAACGTCCGGCGTGGGCACGCGCAGGCTCATGCCGGTGAGCTTGCCGTTCAGGGACGGAATGACCTTACCGACGGCCTTTGCAGCGCCGGTAGAGCTCGGGATGATGTTGTGTGCCGCCGCACGGCCGCCGCGCCAATCCTTCTTGGAGGGGCCGTCCACGGTCTTCTGCGTTGCGGTGATGGAGTGAACGGTGGTCATCAGGCCCTCGACGATGCCGAAATTGTCATGGATGACCTTTGCAAGCGGTGCAAGGCAGTTCGTGGTGCAGCTCGCGTTGGAAACGACGTTCATGTCCTTCGTATAGGTGTTCTGGTTCACGCCCATTACGAACATCGGCGCATCGGAGGAAGGCGCGGAAATAACGACCTTCTTCGCACCGCCCTTGAAGTGCTGGGAAGCCTTTTCGGTGGTGGTGTTGATGCCTGTGGATTCCACGATGTATTCCGCACCGCACTCGCTCCACGGGATGTCGCAGGCGTTCATGATCGCATACACCGCGACCTCCTTGCCGTTGACGACGAGCTTGCCGTCCTTGGCTTCCACGTCGCCGTGGAACGCGCCGTGCACGGTGTCATACTTGATCATGTAGACCATATAGTCGAGGTCGATGAAAGGATCGTTGATGCCCACGACATCGATCTCCGGGTTTGCAACAGCCGCGCGGAACACCAGGCGGCCAATGCGGCCAAAACCGTTAATACCAACTTTAATTGCCATTTTTCTTTCCTCCTCATATATCGTAAAACTTTTAATTCTATGCAAAGTGCGCGGCGCTGCCACGCGCTTCGTTTCCCATAAATCCATCCTTAATATTAAACAGAATGCCGGAAATATGCAACGGATTTTTCATCATCCTGCATTTTTCCTATAATTGGATATCCCCCTATAAGTCATCGTTATATAAAAAACAAATAAAAAATGCGGACGCTCGCCAAAGGAGAGCGTCCGCATGGGGCAAACATCCGTTATTTCAGGTTTTCCGGGTTGAGCACTAAAAGCTCCGGCAGCACAAAGCGGCCATCCTTGCGGACAAGCACATCATCAAAATACATCTCGCCGCCGCCGTATTCCGGGGTCTGGATGCAGACAAGGTCCCAATGGATGCCGGAACGGTTGCCGTTATCGCAGTCATCATAGCAGCGGCCGGGCGTAAAGTGGAAGCTGCCCGCGATCTTCTCATCAAAGAGCGTGTCCTTCATGGGAGAAGTGATGTACGGGTTCACGCCGATGGCAAACTCGCCCACGCTGCGCGCGCCCTCATCCCGGTCGAAGATCTTGTTGATACGCTCCGTATCGTTCGCGGTTGCCTTTACGATGCGCCCGTTTTCAAACGTAAGCACGATGTTCTCAAACGTGAAGCCTTCAAACACCGAAGGCGTATTGTAGGAAAGCACGCCGTAGATGCTGCCCTGCACAGGCGCGGTGAAGATCTCGCCGTCCGGAATGTTGTATTCGCCCGCGCACTTGATGGCCGGGAGCCCCTTGATGGAGAAGGAAAGATCCGTCCCCGGCCCAACGATGCGCACTTTGTCCGTCTTTTCCATCAGCGCCTTGAGCGGGTCCATCGCACGGTCCATTTTTGAATAATCGAGATTGCAGACGTTGAAGTAATAATCCTCAAACGCCGGGGTGGACATGTTCGCCATCTGCGCCATGCCGGGCGTGGGGTAACGCATCACGCACCACTTTGTTTTCGGCACGCGGATATCGCTGTGCACAGGGTTGGAATACAGCTTGCTCATGCGCTCGCGCTGCACCGCAGGCACATCGCTCATCTCCGCGTTGTTGTTGCCGCCGCGGATGCCGATGTAGGCCTGCATGTTTTCCATCAGCTCCGCGTCCACACGCGCCATCAGGGAAAGCTGCGCATCCGTTGCGCCCATGGCGATCGCGCGCTGCACCGCGTTGTCCCGCCGCCAGACGAACGGGTTCGCGCCCGCAGCATACGTTTCGCGTATGAGCGCAAGCAGGAGCGCGTCACAGTCGCCATATGTTTCGATCATGACGTTTTCGCCCTTCTGCACGTTGCAGGAGAAGCCGATGAGGTTCTTTGCAAGGGTATTGATTCTGGGATCAGTCATGGAAAATCACTCCTTATCCGTTTTTGTTTTTGTGTTGATGCTTTCCGCAATGATATAAAGTGGGCGTCCCTTCGCCTCGTCATACATGCGGTTCATATACGCGCCCTGTACGCCGAGCGCGACCATGATGACGCCGTCGAGCAGCGCAAGGCCGCACACAGCCCAAAGCCACGGCGCACAGCCCACGGTCGCCGCGCAGATGATAAGCGCAATGAAGCCCATGAGCGAAAGCCCGCACACCACGCCGCCCAGCCAGCCCACCATCGTAAGCGGCCTGTCCGAAAAGCCAATGATGCCGTCAAAGGCAAGTTTCAGCATCTTTTTGAGGGTATACTTCGTGCTGCCCGCATAGCGCTCATGCCGCACATATTCCACAGGCACCGCCGTGAAGCCCATCCAGCCGCTCATGCCGCGCAGGAAGCGGTTATGCTCCCGCATGCGCAGAAATACGTCCGCCACCTTGCGGTCCAGCAGGCGGAAGTCCCCTGTGTCGAGCGGGATCGGGTAAGCGCTCATCGCGGAAAGCAGGCGATAGTAGCAGAAGGCGGTGAACTTTTTGAAGATCGTCTCCCCCTCGCGTTTAAGCCGCTTGCCGTAGGCGATGTCCGCGCCGTTCTCCCATGCCTTCACGAGCTCCGCGATGACCTCCGGCGGATCCTGCAGATCCACGTCGATGATGACGAGCGCATCGCCGCGGGCCGCGTCCATGCCGGCCGTGACGGCGAGCTGGTGGCCGAAGTTGCGGGAGAAGGACAGCACGCGCACCTGCGGATTTTCCGCCGCGATTTTGCGCAGATGGGCCATGGTAGCATCCCGGCTGCCATCGTTCACATAGATGATCTCATAGTCGTAAGGAAGCGCGCGCATCGCTTCGTCCATGCGGGCGAAGGAAACGTCGATCACATCCTCCTCGTTGAACACGGGAACGATCAGGGAAAGAAGCTTTCTCATCGTATGGAATTCCTTTCGCGGGTTGATTCTGTTTTCTATAGGGTAATTATACCCGTTTTGCCGATATTTCTCAATCGCGGAGGCAAAATATGCCGTCCCCGGTGTTGAAACCCGGGAGAAACGCGGTATAATAATGATGGATGCGCATGCAGCACAGACGCAACAAAAAGAAATATTATTATTAAAGGAGATTTTAATATGCCTCTTGTCACAAGCACCGAAATGTTCAAAAATGCCTATGAAGGCGGCTATGCCATCGGCGCGTTCAACGTCAACAACATGGAGATCGTGCAGGGCATCACCGAAGCGGCAAAGGAGCTTTCCGCCCCGCTGATCCTTCAGGTTTCCGCCGGCGCGCGCAAATACGCAAACCACACCTACCTGATGAAGCTCGTGGAAGCGGCCGTGATCGAAACCGGCCTGCCCATCTGCCTGCATCTTGACCATGGCGACAGCTTCGATATCTGCAAGAGCTGCATCGACGGCGGTTTCACCTCCGTGATGATCGACGGCAGCCACCATCCCTATGAAGAAAACGTTGCGCTCACGAAGAAGGTCGTGGAATACGCGCACGATCACGGCGTAGTGGTGGAAGGCGAGCTGGGCAAGCTCGAAGGCGTCGAGGATGAAGTCAAGGTCGCCGCGGGTGAAGGCAGCTACACCGACCCTGACCAGGTGCAGGATTTCGTGACCCGCACGGGCGTGGATTCCCTCGCCATCGCCATCGGCACGAGCCACGGCGCTTACAAGTTCAAGCCCGGCACGAAGCCGCAGCTTCGCTTTGACATCCTCGAAGAAGTGCAGAAGCGCCTGCCCGGCTTCCCGATCGTGCTCCACGGCGCAAGCAGCGTCATCCCGGAATTCGTCGAGATGATCAACACCTATGGCGGCAACATGCCGGATGCCATCGGCGTGCCGGAGGATATGCTCCGCAAAGCCGCATCAATGGCCGTCTGCAAGATCAACATCGATTCCGACCTGCGCCTTGCGATGACCGGCACCATCCGCAAATACCTTGCGGAGAACCCGAGCCATTTCGACCCGCGCCAGTACCTCAAGCCCGCGCGCGAGGCCATCAAGCAGATGGTCGCCCACAAGATCGTGGATGTGCTCGGCTGCAACGGCAAGGCGTAAGCGAGAGGGCATCATGAGCGAATACGAAAACGTCGTAACGCTGACGGATGAGGACGGCATCGAGGTGGATTTCGAGATCCTCGACATTGTGCCCTACGAAGGCGGCGAATACGCCGTGCTCCTCCCGGTGGATGATGAATCCGACGTGGTGGACGCGGTGATTCTCGAGGTGCTCCCCTCCGGCGAAGATGACGAGGAGGATATGCTTCAGGGCGTGGAAGACCCGGCCGTGCTCGACGCGGTGTTCGGCCTCTTCATGGAGCGCAACAAGGACGATTTCAATTTTGAGCAGTAAAAGAAGATGGGGTGCACGGTTCACAGGTGTACCCCATCTTTTTGCTAATAATACAACAAAGGGATCAGTTCTTCTGCTGCTCCCTTATTTTTAAACGCTGTGATGTCCCTTCACCGCTTCTTCGCAGGCGGATAAGGCTTTGGTTCATCCGTCATGCCGAGCAAATAATCCACTGAAACGCCATAAAACCGCGCTAACGCGATAAGGATCTCCGTCGGGATGTCGCTCCATGCGTTTTCATAGCCGCTGTATGTACTTCGCGCGATGCGGAGATGCTCCGCAACCTGGTGCTGCCTGAGGTCGCGGTCCTCCCGCAACGCTTTTATCCGCTCATATTTCATAAAAATATTATGGGCTGATGGGATACCCATCATTGACTTTTGATGTGTTTTCCATCAAATTAACATTGGAGGTGACGCATATGAGGTTTGACGAGATCTACGAATCGATGTGCGGTGTGTTAGAAACGCCCAATCCCAACTATCCAAGCGAATTCGAAGATGGGATGGAGTGTTGGAAACTATACGAATCAATTCTTGATGCGCGTATCCGCCTTTCGATGGCAATCAGTGGGAGCGAAGATGGGGATCTTCCCGATCTTATGATAATTGTGACTGCTTATGAGCAGATGATGTACCACTTATGTGAAAAAGCGTTTGAATATGGGAGAAGATATGGGCGACTTCGCACGGCGGATTGACATATCCAGCTCCGATATATTATACTGTTCTCTGTTCATCGGAGGGTGATTCATTCTGCTGAAATGATAACCGGATAAGATGCTGGCTGGAACGCCTGCGCTTATCCGGTTTTTTCGGTTAAAAGAGGTGTTTGTTTTTGATTCGGGAACAGAATTTCTCAAAAGGGCCGATCTTCGGGCCGCTCGTGCGCTTTGCGCTGCCGATTTTGCTCGCGCTGTTTCTGCAGGCGATGTACGGTGCGGTGGACATGATGGTCGTCGGCCAGTTTGCCACCGCCGCGGACGTTTCCGCCGTTTCCACCGCAAGCTGGCTGATGCACCTTGTGACGTCGCTCGTCGTCGGCATCGCAGTCGGCACGACGGTGCTGCTCGGGCAGAAGCTCGGCGAAGGCAACGCGGAGGAATCCGGGAAGATCATCGGCGCGAGCATCGCGCTGTTTGCGATCCTCGGCGCTCTGCTCACCGTCGTGATGGAGTTCCTTGCCGTGCCGCTCGTGACAGTCATGCAGACCCCGCCCGAAGCCGTGGATGCAGCGGTGGATTACATGCGCATCTGCTCCGCAGGGACGCTCTTCATCGTGGCCTATAACGTGCTCGGCAGCGTGTTCCGCGGCATCGGCAATTCCCGCATCCCGCTCATGGCCGTGGCGTTTGCGTGCGTGTTCAACATCCTGGGCGATTATCTGCTCGTGGGCGTATTCAAAATGGCAGCGGCAGGCGCGGCGATCGCGACCGTTGCGGCCCAGGCGCTCAGCGTCCTTTTTTCCTTCCTCATCATCCGCAGGCAAAAGCTGCCCTTCGCATTCAAAAAGAGCGACATTAAGGCAGATCCTGCCCGCATGGGAGCCGTGCTCCGGCTCGGTTTCCCCATCGCGCTGCAGGATGTGCTCGTGGGCATCTCCTTCCTCGCCATCACGGCCATCGTGAACACCCTCGGCGTGATCGTCTCCGCAGGTGTGGGCATTGCGGAAAAGCTCTGCGGCTTCATCATGCTTGTGCCCTCCGCGTTCAGCCAGGCCATGTCCGCGTTCGTGGCGCAGAACATAGGCGCCAAGGAGCCGCGGCGCGCCAAACGCGGCCTTGTTTACGGCATTGCGGCCTCGCTCGCCGTCGGCATCGTGATCGGCTACTTCGCGTTCTTCCACGGCGACCTGCTCGCAGGCATTTTCGTTTCCGGAAAGGATCCGGCCGTCATCGCCGCCGCAGCGGAATATCTGAAGGCATATGCGATCGACTGCCTGTTTACCTCTTTCCTGTTCTGCCTGATCGGCTACTTCAACGGCTGCGGCAAGACCACTTTCGTGATGGTGCAGGGTATCATCGGCGCATTCGGCGTGCGCGTGCCGGTCTCCTTCCTCATGAGCCGGCGCGTGCCCGTCTCGCTCTTTCACATCGGCCTTGCAACGCCCTGCTCCTCGATCGTGCAGATCCTGCTCTGCGGGGTATACTTTCTGCTGCTCGCCCGCGCCGCCAGGCAGGACACATGGGGCATGGAAAACAGCGAATCCGTATAAGTGAAATATTGCATTTTAAAAGGAGCTTATCATGCAATACCGCGCGCAGGCTTCATAGGCAGGCGCTTGGCGCAACCATGGTGCAGCTGCAGTCCGTGAACGACGCCATGCATGCGCACTCTTACGGAAAGCACAACTGCGAGGGTGTCAAAACCTCGTTCCGAAGGTTAAGTGGCTGTAAGCGAAAAGGCGGTGACGTTCCACCGCCTTTTGCGTTTCATGTTGTTCATTCCCCTTCCAGTTCCTCCAGCCGCACCTGCGCTTCCTCCCATTTCTGGTAGAGCGTTTCAAGCGCCTGCCGCTTTTCATCCACGGTGCGGGAAAGCTCGCCCGCCTTTTTGTAATCGGAGGCGACCTCCGGCAAAGCCAGTTCCGCTTCAAGCGCGGTGATCTCTTCCTCCGCCGCGGCGATGCGTTCCTCGGCGCGCCGCACTTCACCGGCTGCGCGGTTGAGCGCGCTCTGGCGCTCCTTCCTCGCGCGGTAGTCGTTCTGCTTCGGCGCGGCGGCCGCATCTTCCTGCTCCGGTGCAGCAGGCGTGCGCTCCGCCGCAAGCGCCGCGCGCCGCGCACGCTCGGAAAGGAATTCCGTATAGCCGCCGATATATTCTTCCACACCTTCTCCGGTCATGTACAGGATGCGATCGGCCAGGCGGTCGGCAAGATAGCGGTCATGCGTTACGATAAGCATCGTGCCGTCATATTCTTCGAGCGCGCGCTCAAGCGCTTCACGCGAGGCGATATCAAGGTGGTTGGTCGGCTCGTCAAGAAGCAGCAGGTTCGCGCCGGAAAGCATCAACTTCAAAAGCTGCACACGCGCGCGTTCCCCGCCGGAAAGCAGGCCAAGCTCCTTATGCACATCATCCCCGCGGAACAGGAACGCCGCAAGCGCCGTGCGGATCTCCGTGTCATCCATGCGCGGATATGCTTCCCGCACTTCCGCAAGCGCGCTCAGCTCATTATGAAGGCCGGTCATATGCTGCTCATAATAGCCGGGGCGCACCTTTGCGCCAAAGTAAAAGCTGCCCGAATCCGGCCGTTCCTTCCGCATCAGGATGCGCAGGAGCGTGGTCTTTCCGCAGCCGTTCGGCCCAAGCAGGAACACGCGCTCACCCTTGCGCACATGCAGATCCACGCCGCGAAACAGCGGCGTTTCATATGCCTTGGAAAGCCCTTCCGCGATCAATACGTCGTTGCCGCCCACCTCGTCCGCATGGAAGCGAAAGCGAATGCCCTCCGTGTCCCGCTCCGGCGCGACAAGCGTGGCGCGCAGCCGCTCCACCTGCTTTTGTTTGGAGGCGGCGGTAATGAAATTCCGTTCCTGCCCCCAACGCCGCTGCTGTTCGATGATGCTCTCAATGCGGCGGATCTCCTTCTGCGTGTTCAGGTATTTGCGGCGGAGCACCTCCTGCTCGTCCGCCATGAGTTCCGCATGGCGGGTATAGTTGCCCTCGGAGAGGAAGAAACGCGTGTTCTTGATCTCCATGGTGCGGTTCGTGACGGCATCGAGGAAATAGCGGTCATGCGAGATGACGATGAACGCGCCCGCGTAGCCGCGCAGATATTCCTCCAGCCATGCGATGGAATCGATATCAAGGTGGTTGGTCGGCTCGTCAAGAAGCAGCAGGTTCGCACCGGAAAGGAGCACCCGCGCAAGCTGCGCCTTGTTGCGTTCGCCGCCGCTCATGATGGAAAGCGGTTTTCTCAGTTCCTCTTCCGTGAAGCCGAGGCCGAGGAGCGCCGCGCGCGTGCGGCTGCGGAAGGTCAGCCCGCCGCCGTCCTCATAGCGTTCGCGCAGGGAATGCTGCCGGCGGATGAGCGCATCCAGTTCGTTTTCCTCCGCATGCTCCAGCGCAGCGTTCACCTGCTCCATCGCCGCCTCAAGCTCCATCAGCGGCGCAAACACGGCAAGCGTTGCGTCATACACGCTCTGCTCCGTATCCTCAATGCTCTGCGCCATGGATACCACACGCATGCCGCGGTTTTTGTAAACGCTCCCCTCATCGGGCTGCTCCTGCCCGAGCAGGATGCGGAACAGGGTGGTTTTTCCGCACCCGTTCACGCCGACAAGGCCAACTTTGTCCTTTTCGTTGATCTCAAACGTCACATCCGAAAAGAGCAGCCGCTCAACGAAGGACTTTTTGAGATGATGTGCTGCCAAAACAGGCATGAGTTTCTTCTCCTAAGCATGCCGAAAAAGCGGGAGCCCCGCCCTTTCGGAAATTCCAATCGTATTCTATGTTCTGTCATCTGCAGCGCGGGCATCTCTGCCTGCCGCGTGCAGCATTCAATACCGGTTGCGCACCTTTTCCGCAAAGCCGAGGAAATCATGGAGCTCGAGGGCCGTGCCGTCGTCAAGCACCGCTTTCCCGCTGAAGCGGCCGAACACCTGGTGCTGGTCGCTTTCGATGATCAGCGCGTTTGTGCGCGCCGCCCGGTCAAGGATGGGAACGAAATCCATCTCAAAGCGCCCATCGTCCGAGGAGAACGTCCATGGTTTAAGGAAGCTGTCCTCTGGGATGTTGAACTGCACTTTAGAAAGCTTGTGCGCCACGCCGTCATAAATCAGCAGATTCTCGCTCGCAGCGCTCGTATCGCCAAAGCCATAGCCGATGTTGAAGCCGAAGGGCTTGCCGTTCACAACGCCGTTGCCGTTGCCCCAGTACCAGGTGTTGTCATAGGTCCACACACCGCGCCCCCAATCGAGCGTGCCAAAGCTCATTTCCGGCGAAAACACAAAGCGGCGTTTGCCGAGCACAGCCTCGCCCGAGGCGCGCATGCAGTTGATCTTCTGGTTGTAATAAAACGCGCGGGGTGCGGAAAACGGCGTGGCGATCACCATGGAATCCATCGGCGGCTGCGCGAGGGAAAGCTCAAGCTCAAGCGCATCCTCCCCGAGAAAGCGTTCAAAGCGGCAGGAAAGGCGGCGTTCGCCTTCGAGCACGCGGAACGCCATCTGCACCCGCTTATCGCCATAGAGCGTATCGCCTGTAGCGCTCGTCTCCGGCAGTTTGAATTTGCCCATCGGGAAGGCCGTCATCACGCTTACAGTCTGTTCCCAGGGCTTCTCAAAATCCAGCACCGAAGCTGAGATGAGCCCCATATAGGAATTGTCCGCAATGGTGAGCGCAATGCCGAAGGAATCGTTCGTGACGATATAATAGTCCCATTCCTTGATGCGCAGTTTGTTCGCCTTCACATCCGCCCGGCGGTAATCGAGGAGCAGGCTTCGCGCCCAGCCGGGTTCGCGCAGGTTGCCGTCCGCGCCGAGAAGCGCGCCCTTTTGTGTGATCTCATGCTGCATGGAATGGAACCTCCCGTATGCATTTTTTATTAGTATATCGTTTTGGGAGGGGAAGAGCAACGCATTGCCCGCATTTCGGGCAGATTTGTAAACAAAGCCCGGCGCCGCTCGACAAATTCGGCAGCGCTTAGTATAATTGCAATATGGAAAGCAAATGGCAAAAAAAGCGCAGCCGCGCAGCAAAGTGGAAGACCACGCTGCGCCGCATCCGCATCCCGCTCCTCACCGTCACGGGCGTGTTTCTCGTGGCGCTTGTTGGCTTCCCGCTGCTTTTGAGCGGCATGGAAAGCGCAGCGCTTTCAGCGGAGCTTCCCGCAAGCGCACCTCTTGCAACACCGCTCCCCCTTCCGACGGAAGCGCAGCCGCTCTCTACGGAGCCGGACCCGCCGGAAGAAACGCCGGAGCCGGACGAGACGCCCGCTGCGGAGATGCCGGAAGAAACGCCTTTGCAAACGCCGGATCTTTCCGGATATACAACGCTGCAATCCGGGGATGAGGACCCGATGGTCGCCCAGATTCAGATTCGCCTGACAGAATTGTTCTATCTCGACTCGGACGAGCCCACCGAAACCTTCGGCGCCGCGCATGAAGATGCGCTCAAGCGCTTCCAGCGCGCCAACCACATGAAAGAAACAGGCATTGCGGATCCGCTGACCCAGCAGATCCTCTTCTCCGAAGGCGCAAAGCCCTATGTCCTTGAAACGGGATATTCCGGCGTAGACGTCCGGAGCCTGCAATACCGGCTTGCCGAGCTTGGCTATTACTGCGACAAAACAAACGGGTATTTCGGCGTGGCAACGACGCGCGCGCTTTCCGCCTTCCAGGCAAAAAACGGCATCGAAGCGGATGGCCGGGCTGACTTCAACACGCGCGACCTGCTGTATTCGCCGGATGCGCGCCCGGCGATCGACCCGACGCCTTCTCCAACACCAAAGCCGACAAAAACGCCAAAGCCCACCTCCACGCCGAAGCCGGACAGCACAGCCAAGCCGACCGCAACACCAAAGGCAACCGCATCCCCCTCCCCCACGGCCACGCAGAACGCATGGTGGGATCCCAATGATGCTTCCGGTTCCCCCACGCCCACCCCGCAGCGCACCGCCGCTCCGACGCAGGGCATCCCGCAGACGGGAAGCGGCGTTTCCGGCTTCATCTCAGCAGCGCTCGCGCAGCAGGGCAAGCCCTATGTGCTCGGCGCAGAAGGCCCGGATTCGTTTGACTGCTCCGGCCTTGTGTACTATGCTCTGCGCAGCGCAGGGGTCAAGATCGGCCGGTACAGCGCGCGCAACTATGCGAAGGTAGATGAGTGGGAGACCATCTACGGCAAAGCGAACCTGGCCCCGGGCGACCTGCTGTTTTACAAGAGCAGCGGTACGAGCGACACAACAATCACGCACGTTGCCATCTGGCTCGGCAGCAACAAGCTCGTCCATGCTTCCTCCAGCCGCAGTTCCGTCGTCGTGACCACATGGTCCACCTGGTCGGACGAAAACTTCCTGTTCGCAAAACGGGTGTTCTGAGTAACTACACAAACGGCCGCCTGCATCAAATGCAGGCGGCTGCTTTCATGGAGGGAAAACGCTGTTTTGCGCCCGTTGCTATGAGATCATGCTGAGGATGCGTTCGCAATCCTCCACGCTGCGCGCAAGGTCGCGCACATAGGCGCCAAGCGCGGGCGATTTTGCTGCGTTCGCTTCGCCGAGGAACGCCCTGTTGACTTCCATCATCTGCCGGAACAGCGCAAGGAGCTTTCCGAACCGTTCCCGCTGCGCGGCAAGCGCGTGCTCCTGCATCAGAAGCCGTTCCCGTAATTCCGCGCACTGCGCCTGAAGGCGTTCCGTTTCCGCGCCGGAAGCGGAAGCCGCAAGCGCAGAAAGCGCGCGGAAGAATGCCTGCGCATCCGCGCCCCGCACCCGCGAGATCGCTTCAAACGCCTCTGCCGCAAGGGATTCCGTCCGCCGCCCCCGCGCGCCGTACCGCCCAGCCTCCGCCGCATACGGGTCAAAGGCCGGAACGCCTTCCGCCGCAAGTTCCGTAAGCACCTTCTTCACAAAGGCCGGATTGGTACGCAGCAAAGAGCGATATTTGTTCTGATAACGCAGCATCGTCTTCATATCGCCTTTGCCCATGGCAAGCGTGCAGGCACGGACGGATACGCCCTTCGCCTGCTCGGTCAGCACCGTGCGCATCAGCATGCGCATCTCCTCCTCGCTGAAGGGCACAAACGCCGCGCTGTGCAGCGCTTCGGAAGCCGCTCTGCCGCTTTCCTTCACCCGGGCGTAGTAATAGTTGCGGATGCTGTTGGGCTTTCTCCCTGTTTTGGCGGCTACGCGCTCAAATACCGCCTTGAGCGGGAGCCCCGCCGCACGGCCGCGCGCCACTTCGCTGAAAAGGAATGCCTCCTCCCCGTTCTGCCAGCCCACGCGGTTCGTTCCCGCAGGCGGCTCGCCTGCGGGCAGCATGGCAGCGCTTAAGCCTGTATCCATATTCATATCGATCCCCCTTGAGATGAATTTTGATTCTATTATTTCCCGGTATTTCAATAATATACCTATTCAGACAGCATATTTTCATGCTGTTTACCGCCGAATGTTCAATATTAAGGTTCAAGAGGTTGATATCGTTTTTTATTATATCTTTCATGTTTTATATTGACTTTTATTATGTGTCATGTATAATATAGTTAAGAAAAGTTCTTCTATCGCCATAACAAAGCCGTAATACAAACCGTATCATAGAATTCCGAAAAGTAAAAGAACAGCTGTACCTGCTTGCCGCCGTACCCCCCCAGACATGATTCGCAATTGGACGCACAAATACGAATTATACTATGAGGAGATGATACCATTGTGGAACGTCAAAAAAGCTCGTGATCCAAACATGCCCATGGCTCAACAGGCTACGATGCAGCTCTGCAAGGGCGCATTTCCTTCAACCGCTCACTTTACGGGAATTCCAATCAAAGCACACTTTCACGTTTGAATGAAAAGGAGGATTTATGAGAAAAGTCTTATCTCTGTTTCTGACCGTTGCATTCATGCTTGTGTGCATTTCAGCAACGATTGCAGAAACCAATGTCTACCACTCGGTTTGCGGTGCCTCGACAGTGACAGTTAAGGCGCTGGCAAATATCAGCTGTAACTATACCGGCTACTACTGCAGCGGAACAGAGTTCGCGCCCTCTGCATCGCATCCGACCGATATGACTGTTACGGTGAGACCTTATACCGTTGGAAACAGTAACGAACGGCGCGGGCATGCCACAACATACAGCACGGATAATTTATCTGACGGTGCAGAATATTTCTATCCATACCCCGGCGCAATTGATTTATGGGCGAACACAAACATTTACAACCACGCCGCATGTATCAAGGGATATTGGAACTTCTAAAAAATGAATTTGCAAAAGCCGGCAGCGGGCAGCTATGCTGCCCGCTAAAGTCAGACAACATTTTAACAGGAGGTGTCTATGTCCAGACGGCTGCTTTTCATATTTCTAGCTCTACTGTGCATGCTGCCATGTTTCCTGCTGAGCGGCTGCCAGGCCACACCCGAAAATGGAGCGGTACTCCAGGCCGAGGGGTTTCTGAAAGACATAGCAGAAACGCCGTTTACGTCCTATGAAGCGCCCGCCCGCGTCGAAAACGAGATCGATACGGAGCATCTGAAAATCGTTTTTGATGCGGAAATCATCATCCCGGAAGCAAGCGCCTACAGCATCGTGGAGCTTCAGCAAGTCCAATATACCGAAGAGGATTACCGTCGGCTCATGGATCATTTTTGCCCCGGCGCAACCTGGATCGAGCAGCCGGTTCTCACAAAAGCTCAAATCCTGGAACACTATTGGAATATCCAAAGCAATTCCCGCATACCTGAGGAGGAAAAACCCCAGTACGACTATTTACTTGAGGACGCAAAAGCTGCTCCGGAAACCGCCGCGCCTGTCCCCTTTGACCTTAGCTCCAGCCTGCAGAAACAGCACGTCTTTGCAGCCTGGACCTCTGCGGACAGAGAGGAAGCCTCCTCTTTTTCCATTCATCCACTCATATATTTATGGAACTGCGTAAGAACCCAGGATGTTGTAATATTCCAGGAAAACTTCCTTGACCTGGATTTTGAGGAGGACGTATACAAGGTCGAAGATTTCAAGACCGATCCTGAAATCTCGCAGGAGGAAGCGGTCTCCATTGCCCGAAACACCATAGACGCGTTGGCCTTTGACCCGGCGATCACCCTCTTCTCCGCAGAGAAAGCAATCGCTTACCGGAACCATTGGCCTGTATCTTACGGCTGGCAATGCATTTTCACCAGAAACTATAACGGCCTGCAGCTGCAGGGCCTGTTTGACCACCATCGCATCTGGCGCAACAGCCCGCCTCCCTCCTATGCCGCGCCATGGGATCAGGAAAAAATCATGGTATATGTGAACAGCGAAGGGGTCGATATCATCGAGGTACGCGGTCTCGGGAAAGAGACCGGAGTGCTGTACGAAAACGTTGCACTGCTCCCGTTCGACGAACTGCTCACGCGGATCGAAAAACAGCTTATGTATCAACACGCATACCAGGGAGAAGGCGTAACCGAGAAAAAAGCGTGCGTCACTTCCATAGAAATGATAGGATCCGTGATTGCAGAAAGGGGCAAGCCGGGATATGGCCTCTTCGTGCCATCCTGGCGCGTGAATTACGTGCTTTCCTACAAAAAGCGGGGCACGCCCACTGTTATCGATGATGCAGCCACTATCTTCAATGCCATCGACGGCAGCTATATCGAGCCGCGTATGACAGAAAGGCTGCTTGGGTATGACTGATTTCTCGAAAGTTTCCGTTTTTTCGGCAGCAGGGCGGCATGTTTCCATGCCGCCCTGTTGCGTTTGTGTTTTACATTTCGAGGCTGCCCGTCGTGCGTGGGAAAGGCAGCACGTCGCGGATGTTGGCCATGCCGGTCACGTACATGACCATGCGCTCGAAGCCGAGGCCATAGCCCGCGTGCTGCACGCCGCCATATTTGCGCAGTTCCAGATACCAGCCATAGTCCGACATATCCATGCCAAGTTCCTCGATGCGCTTTTCGAGCACGTCGAGCCGCTCCTCACGCTGGCTGCCGCCGATGATCTCGCCCACGCCGGGCACGAGCAGGTCAGCCGCCGCAACGGTCTTCCCATCGTCGTTCACGCGCATGTAGAACGCCTTGATATCCTTCGGGTAATCCGTCACGAACACGGGCTTTTTATAGATCTGCTCCGTGATGTAGCGCTCATGCTCGGTCTGCAGGTCGCAGCCCCATTCCACGGGGTATTTGAACTCCACATCCGCTTTCTTGAGCAGCTCCACCGCCTCGGTGTAAGTGATGCGCGCAAAGTCGTTGTTCACAACGTTTTCGAGGCGCTCAAGCAGCGTTTTATCCACGAACTGGTTGAAGAACCTGAGCTCATCCGGGCAGCGTTCCATCACCGTGCGAATGATGTACTTCACCATCGCTTCCGCAACGTCCATGTCGCCCGCAAGGTCACAGAAAGCCATTTCCGGCTCGATCATCCAGAATTCCGCCGCGTGGCGCGCCGTGAAGGAATTCTCCGCGCGGAACGTGGGGCCGAAGGTGTAAATATCACGGAACGCAAGCGCAAAGGCCTCGCCGTAAAGCTGGCCGCTGACGGTGAGGTTTGCCGCGGTGCCGAAGAAATCCTTCGTGAAATCCACTGCGCCGTCCTCCGTGCGCGGCGGGTCGGCGGGGTCAAGCGTCGTGACGCGGAACATCTCGCCCGCGCCCTCACAGTCGCTCGCCGTGATCAGCGGGGTATGCACATAGAGGAAGCCACGCTCGTCAAAGAAGCGGTGGATCGCCTGCGCCACCACGGAGCGCACGCGGAACGTGGCCTGGAAGGTGTTCGTGCGCGGGCGCAGATGCTGGATGGTGCGCAGGTATTCCAGCGAATGGCGCTTCTTCTGCAGCGGATAATCGCCCGGGCATTCCCCTTCGATGGCGATGGATTCGGCACGGATCTCAAAGGGCTGCGGCGCATCCGGCGTAAGCACGAGTTCGCCCTCGACGGAGATCGCGCAGCCGGTATTGAGCGCGCGCTTGATCTCATCCTCCACCCGATCCTGCTCATAAACGATCTGCACGGTCTTGAAGCAGGAGCCGTCCGTCAATTCAATAAAGCCGATGGTCTTGCTCGCGCGCGCGGTCTTGATCCAGCCGGCAACCGTAACGGCGCCCGCATGCTTTTCCGGGCAGCGAACCAATTCGCAAAGCCTAACCATATAACCCTCCAAAAAACAGTCAGTTAATTTTACTATTTTAGCCTACAATGGCATGATATGCAAGCGCCGCGCATAGATTTTATCCGCTTGGTTTTCCATAATTTAAAATTGCGAGGTGCCGTACAATGTATTATTCTCCCGTTCCGCTTCTCGTCATCCGTGCGGATACGCCCGCGCTCATCGAAGTGAACGGCCACCCGGCCGGCGAATGCGGCGCGGACACCCACATCGCCCTGCCCCTTTCCGACAGCGGGGATTATTATATTACCCTTTTGCCGCTCTCCGACAGCGATAACGCGCGGCTTTATCCCGTAACGCGCAAGATCGGCTTTGAAAGCGGCTCCATCCGCGTGCGCCCTGCCCCAGACGTGAGCGTGTGCGAATGGCCGGGCGGCGTGTTCGAGCTCACGATGCGCGCCGGCAGGCTGCGCTGTGCCTCTGCCTGCCGCATTCCCTACCGTATTGACCGCATCGAGCCGCGCTTTGGCAGCCGCGCCTTTCAGCTCACGCTGTATTATGAAAACGGGATCAAACTGTCCGTCGAAGAAGGCGGGCGCGCGCTTTGCGGTTACGCGCTCGGCGGGGGGGAAAGCGGCACGCTCAACGTCGTGGAGTTTGGCGGAACGGCCTATGTGGCTGTGCGCACCGCAGGCAGGCAGGGAGAACGGCTGCTGCTGCTCAACGCCGCCATGGAGGAATCGCTGGACATTTCCGCAGCTGCCGTGCAACTGGAAGAAAACACTATAGAAGCCATCGACCCCATCGGCACGCTGCTCGGCCACGAACGGCGAATTCGCTATCAATATGAAAAAGGCGAGGGCTTTGTATCCTCGCCTGCAGAGACCGGCTTTTTCACCCGCCCGCCGCGCACGCCGCGGGGCACGCTGGAACGCGCGATCGCCTTTGCCGAAGCAGTGCGCGAAGGGTTTGAAGCGGAAGCAATGTCCTACCTTGCGGATGACCTCGCCGCCTCCATCGGTTTCGACGCACTTCAGGAGTTTTTCGGCACTTTCACCGCAGCGCGTCCGCCCATTTCGGATGGCAGTGGCCGTTACCTCGGGCTTATCACCGAGGAGGAAGGTAACCTCAGCTGCGCGCGGCTCTATGAATTCGAGTTCAACGGGGAAGGGCAGATCGAGAACATCACGGAAGCGTGAGAAAAGCGCCCACTCTGCCCGCTTTTGTTTCTGAGGGAGCCCTGCAGCAGTCCGGACTATGTTACAGTGCCATTACATAGATCTGGCACGGATTCCATTCGTCCCATAATGTCGGAAAGACTTCAAATTCCTTAAATCCAAGGGATATGTAAAACATGTTCGTTTTATCGTAATCCTCATATTTGCCCATTTGAACGGTCTTAACCTGAATGAAAGAATAGCCTTCCTCGCAAGCTATCTTTTTTGCATTTTCAAATAATGCTTTGCCGATCCCATTTCGATGATATTCTTTCAGCACTCCCATTACAGCAAGCTCAACGGTATCTTTTCCTGTCTGCTTGAGATATAAAAAGCCTGCAGGCTCATCTTCTTTATATGCACAAAAGAAGCTTTTGCCGGCGCTGTCCTGGATATACTCTTCTCTTGCCTCAGGGATTCCAAACCACTCAGGAAGCGCTTCGAGTATATATCTCGTCAGCTTCATTTTTTCCTGATCATCCGTTATCTCGATTACTTTCATACCTTAATCCTAATTAATCTTGCTTCCTCGATGAATGAACCATATCGCGAAGCTGTGAAACAGCTTTTACCGGCGCTTTTCTTATTCCTTCCCCTCTTTCAGGCTTTCGAGGTACATCTCCGTGAAATCGCGCTGGCGCGGAGGCTTCGGCGCGCCGATCTTTTCCACGTCGCGGCCGATGCGGATCAGGCGGAACATGCGGTCCGCCGCAGTGTCGAACAGCTCCTCCGCGCGTTCCGCGGCTTCTTCCCCGGTCATCGGCGCACTGATGAGCGCCGCAACGCCGGCGGAACCAAGGTGCGCCTCATCCAGCGTTTCGCTTACGCCGCCTGCAAGCACCGCCGCGGGAACGCCGCGCGCAGCGCACCGCGCAAGCACGCACGGCACAGCGCGTCCATCGGAAAAAGAAGCTTCCTCCAACCGCATCTCGCCCGTTACAACGAGCGCAACACCCTGCAAAAGCCGGTTGAAATCCACCGCGTCGAGCAGTGCATCCACGCCGTTCACGCGTTTTGCGCCGCCAAGCGCACACAAAAGCCCGCCCACTCCCGTGCAGTCCTCCATGGGTACGCCCGCCGCCTCTGCCACAAGCGCGCGGAACCGTCGCGCATCCTCCGCATATTCATCCGGCGTTTGGCTCACCCCACCATTGATGACCGTAAGCTGCGCCTCCTGCAGGCCGGGGTGCAGATATTCCGTATCCACCGCAGCTACCCGCGCAAGCTCTTCCGCCGCGCCTTTGAGTTCCGCCCCATCCGCATCATAAAACCTCACACCGAGCGCCCGCATGCAACCCATGCCGCAATCGCGGATCATACTCTCCGCCGTTCCAAGGACGATCTCACGCAGGCCTTCATCCAGCGCGCGGCGGATCACCTCCCCCGCATTCAGGGAAGAGGTTATCTCCAGCCCCTGCGGCAAAATATCCGCAAGTGAGATCACGGCTGTTTTGCCGTACAGCACGCCGTAACCGGCGCTGCTCTTTCCATCCGGCACAAGCGGTGTGATCTTCGCCGCCCGGTACGCGCCCTCGCTTGCCGTCACCATTGCATGCACCATGCCCTGCCCGCCGTAAGTAACAGGAACAGGCACGATCTTCACGCCCTGAAAATGTCTGCGTGCCGCCACGCTCAGGCGCTTGATCGCCTCCTCGGAGGAAAGCGCGCCGTAGCTGTCCGGCGCAAAGAGCACCTTGATGCCCTTGCCCACCGGCCTGCGGCGGCCATGTTTTTTCGGCACGGTCAGGCCGTCGAGCGTTCCATCGCCGCCGCGCAGCGTGCCGTCCTTCTGCACTTCACCATAGAAAGAATCATCCTTCCACTGAAGAAGCCGGTTGTTTTCAATGAACGGGTGAGTATGCGCAAGGTACATCCCAATCGCCGCATCCGCGCTGAGTTTCGCATAAATGCGGCGCATGGCGGAAAGCGAACCGCCCATGATGACGGCAAGGAACACGTTCTCCGCAGGGTCGGTGAGCGGGTCCTGTCCACCATAGATCAAAAGCCCCTCGAGCTCCGAAAGCGTCAGGACGGAGAAAATCTCCTCAAAGGCCTGCCGTGCATGCTCCCGTTCGGAAGCGGCAGTAAGAAAATCGAACCGAAGGCCGAGGCCGAGGCGTTTGAGCTGCATCGCGCGATCTCCCTTTCTTTCCAGGAATTTATCAATATCTTATTATAGACTTTCCTTGCGCATATAGTCAAATGGCCCGAAATGCGGTATGATGAACTATATGTGAAATCATGCTGTCATCACGCTTTGAAAGGACTTATCTCCTATGGACTATCTGTTTCAGAACGCTACCGTTCTTACCATGTGTGACGAACGCCCCGTGCTGCAGAACGGCTTTGTGGGTGTTGCAGGCGGCAAGGTCGTCTATGTGGGCGAAACCGCGCCCGAAGACCCCGCCATGCGGACGATCGACTGCCGCGGCAAGTTCCTGCTGCCCGGCCTTGTGAACGCGCACGCGCACACCGCCATGTGCCTGATGCGCGGCTATGCGGACGATTACACGCTCCAGACCTGGCTCTATGAAAAGGTCTTCCCCGTGGAAGCAAGGCTCGACGAGCGCGCCATCCTTGCCGGAGCGCGGCTGGGCTTTGCGGAGATGCTCCGCACCGGCACGACCTCCGCAAGCGACATGTACTTCCGCGAACCCGCCGTCGCCGCACTTGCCCTTGAATGCGGCATGCGCGTTTCGCTCTCAAACGCCGTGCTCGCCTTCGATGAAGCGACCTATGATCCGGAAAAGGACCGCGCCATTCAGGAAACGCGCGCGCTCATCCGCGATTTCCACGGTGCGGGGAACGGCCGCATCCGCGCCGACGCAGCCATCCATGCAGAATACACGAGCTACCCTGCCGTGTGGCGTTATGTGACGGACATTGCGCGCAAAAACGGCCTTGTGCTGCAGGTACACGTTTCCGAAACGAAGAAGGAGCATGAGGAATGCCTCGCCCGCCGGGGCGTCACGCCCACGCGCGCGCTGTATGACGCAGGCGTGTTTGAAGCGAAGGTGCTCGCCGCCCACGGCGTCTGGCTCTCGGATGAAGATATGGACATCTTCGCGGAGGCCGGTGCAAGCGTCGCGCACTGCCCCGTCTCCAACCTCAAGCTCGGCAGCGGAATCGCCCGCCTTGCGGAAATGAAGCGGCACGGCATGAACGTGGCATTGGGCACAGACGGCTGCTGCTCCAACAACACGCACGACCTGTTTGAAGAGGTTAAACTCGCCGCGCTGCTGCAAAAGGGCGTTTCCGGAGACCCGACATGCGTCACCGCGTATGAATCGCTCAAAATGGCCACGGTGGGCGGCGCAAAGGCGCAGGGCCGCGAAAACGAGATCGGCCGCATCGCGGAAGGATTCGACGCGGACATGATTCTCATCGACGCGGACTCCCCCATCCTCCGCCCGGTGTACGATCCCATCTCCACCACGGTATACAGCGCCACAGGGCGGGACGTCTGCCTCACGATGGTGCAGGGGCGCATTCTGTACGAAAACGGGCAATTCACCACCATAGACGTGGAACAGGCCATGCACGAAGTGGAACATTACGCCGTACCCATCGTGCGCGGCACGGCGCAGTAAACGCAGAAAAAACAACACGGGACGCAAAACAGAGAGGTATAACATGATTACATTTGAACAGATCAAAGCGGATCCTTCCATCCGCACCTACATCCAGCGCGCGGACGAATCGCTCATCTACCTGGGCTATACGGAGCACAGCTTCGCCCATGTGGGGCGCGTTGCGGAAACGGCGCGCTACATCCTGCTCACGCTCGGTTACAGCGAACGCGAGGCCGAGCTTGCGCAGATTGCAGGGTATCTGCACGACATCGGGAACGTCGTGAACCGCATCGACCATGCGCAGAGCGGCGCCGTCATGGCCTTCCGCATCCTTGACCGCCTCGGCGCGGACGCGGAGGATATCGCCACGATCATCGCAGCCATCGGCAACCACGATGAGCACACGGCGGAACCCGTGAACCCCGTCGCCGCGGCGCTCATCCTCGCGGACAAATCCGATGTGCGCTACACCCGCGTGCGCGAGACAGATCCTTCCAAATTCGATATTCACGACCGCGTAAACTTCGCCGTGCGCCGCGCGCGCACCTATATCGACGATGCGCATGAGGCCGTTACGCTTGAAATGACCATCGACACGCAGTATTGCTCCGTGATGGATTATTTCGAGATCTTCCTCGACCGCATGCTCCTTTGCCGCAAAGCCGCCGAACGGCTCGACCTCGTATTCCGCCTGGTCATCAACGACCAGCGCCTGTTGTGATGGTGGCTTCTGCGGAAGCGCGCTGCATCTACATCGTGCTTTCGCGTACCAACACCGGCATCGGCAGGCTCGTCCGCCTGTTTCTGCGCGGCAGCCGTTACAACCACGTTTCCGCCGCGCTGGACGGCAGGCTGTTCCCGCTGTATTCCTTTTCCCGCGCGCGCAAGGATTCCCCCTTTTCCGGCCGCTTCGTGCAGGAATACCCTTCCCGCTACCTTGCCACGGGCGGAAATGTGGATATCAAAGTATTCCGGGTGCCGCTTGCCGCACAGGAATACAGCGACGCGCTCGCAAGGCTCGACTATTGCCGCGCGCACCGGGAGGAGATGCTCTATAACCTTTTTGACGCGATCCTCCTGCCCTTTCACAGGCGCTATCCCCTTGCGGACGCCTACACCTGCCTCGCGTTCTGCACCTGCCTGCTCGGCATGGAAGATATTTCTTCCATCCGCATGCTGGAGGAGCGCCTCGCGCCGCACCTCATTTATGAAGGCGACCTGCGCTCCATCATCCCATACGATAAAACCACTGCAGCCGAAGCAGAAGAGCGCGCCTACTTTGAACGGCGCGGCCGCATGGCCGCCGTGCGCGATTTCTTTGCGCTCTGCCGCGGGCTTTGGGCCAGGCGGGCCGGTCTTTAAGGCATCCAACAGTCGTCTTTCGATTCCAGTGAAACTCCATAGAGGTGTTTCCAAATGATTGGCATCGTGATTGAAGCGTTTTGCTGTTTCCATGCGCATTGGCACACAGCTTCAAAACACAGCAAGGGGCCCTTTCAGTAAAAGGCCCCTTGCTTAATCGCTATCTCTTCCCTGCTCTCCCTTATTCCGCCGGCACAGCAGACTTGCACACATCCACCCATTCGCCACCCGAATACTTCTCCAGCTCGTCGCAGGTCAGCTCGATTGCGCTGTTGGCGCTGCCTACCGCCGGGAATACCGTCTCAAACCGGCGCATGGAAACATCCAAGTACACCTTTACGCCGGCGGGAAGCGCAAACGGGCATACGCCGCCCACGGCATGGCCGGTCATGGCAAGCGCTTCATCCGGAGAAAGCATCTTCGCTTTCATGGAAAAGCGCGCTTTGAACTTCGCGTTGTCGATCTTCGTATCGCCTGCCGTGACGATCAGCACGCAGCCCTCCCCGTCATGCAGGGAGATCGTTTTTGCAATGCGCGCGCCTTCCGTGCCAAGCGCCTTTGCCGCAAGCTCCACTGTCGCGCTCGATACGGGGAACTCCAGGATGCGCTCCGCGATGCCCAGCTTTTCAAATTCCGCTCTGACTCGTTCGATTGACATGTCCTTTTCTCCTTGCTCTTTCGTTTAATGCTTCTTATATCTCCTTTACGGCTCGATCGGAACGAATTGCGGCTTCAGTGTACGGAACGTGGCCGTATAACGCACGCCAGCCGCAAGCGCCAGTGCGCGCGCTTCCGCAAAGCGCCTGCCAACCCGCTCCGGCACATGCGCGTCCGAACCGAACGTCACAAACTCGCCGCCGAGTTCCACAAAGCGGGAGAGCACATCAAGCCCCCAGGCAGGGTCGTCCAGCCAGGCGGAAGTGTTCACCTCAAGCCCCTTGCCATTCTCCGCTAGGTAGCGCAGGACGCTGTCAAACGCTTCCGGCGCATCTGCATAGCGCATGGCACGATCCGCATACGGCGCGCGTTTGGCGACAAAATCGAAATGTCCGAGCACGGAAAGCTGTGGCAGCGTCGGCACGGACGCAGCAAGCGCCTCAGCATATCTGACATAGGCTTCACCGCGTTGCCGTTCCGCAAAATATTCCGGCCGGTAAACGTTCTGTGTCCCTACGACGTGAACTGAGCCGATGATGAAATCCGGCTCTGCCGAACGGACATACGCCATGGATTTTTCAGCAAACGCCGTCTCCGGCGACAGGCCGATCTCCACGCCATGGCGCATCTTCACGGAAACAGACGGCTGTTCCCGCTCGATCTCCGCGCGCTGTGCCAGAAGATCCGAAGGCACATCCCACCAGTTGGGATCTTCAAAATCGATATGATCCGTAAAACAGATCTCTGAAAGGCCAGCCTGCAGAGCGGCTTCCGCCATCTCCCGCACGGAATGCTCTGCGTCAAACGAATGGTGACTGTGCATATGATAATCGCAATAATACGGCATGGTTCATCCTCCCACGACATTATAAGCGCTGCTTCTCCCTTTTTCAAGCGTAGCAGGATGCAGTCTTTACTTCTGTCTCTTTCATTTTTGCAGGAAAAAATGCATTTTTTTGCATTTGCCTCCCTGCTCGGCCCATCATAGTCCAGCTCTATCAATTCAATTTTTTCATAGATGTTATGGGATTTTTCTTTAACAGCTCCAATTTCCTTCATAACTGTGTTTTGCACAAAAAGATTTCCAAAATTTCAAAAAACCTATTGACAGCGCCCCCATGTTTGCGTAAAATAACATTAAATTAAATTTGACCGTAGGGTTTCTCCTTTTTATTAATGGCACTGAGGGCGTTCGGATTTCCGAACGCCCTCAGTGTTTGCAGTCTATTCGTTCAGTTTTCAGTCCGCCTGCTTTGTTTCCGCACACACCTGCGCACGCTGACGGCGATGTGACGGGAACCAGATCTTCTTTGTGAAAATATAGCAGAGCGGCACAAGGTAGAGCAGGAAGCCGTACGGAAGCGCCCGGGCATCCACGCCCATCATTTCAAGCGGCACGGAGCAGGAGATCGCCCAGGGCACAAGGCCTGAGATCATGACGGCAGAATTCTCCATGTCGATGGCAAGCTCCCTGTGGGAAGCGTTTTCTTCTTCGTAGATCCGCTCCCAAAGCTGGTCGTTCATGGTGATGGTGATCGCCTGGTTGCAGAACACGGCGCAGATCGCGATGCTCGTGAGGATCATCGCGGGGAAGCCGCCAATGCGTTCCTCCATGGGGCGGATGATTCCCTGAAGGCCGCCAAGCATCCCCGTCCCGTTAAACACGCCGGAAAGCATGCCGGAAAGCAGAATGATCGCGCTAACGTTGAGCATGGACACGATCCCGCCGCCGCCCAGGATGCGGTCAAGCGCAGGGTCGGGCGCGGTGTAGCCCAGCACACAGCAGCGCAGAAATTCGCCCACCGGCATCTTCTGCAGCGCAAGCGCGAGAACAGTGGCCGCGGCAACGCTTGCCGGAATCGCCCAACGCACGGGTACCTTGCACAGCGGGAGGATCAAAATGATTGCCGCCGGAACAAGTGCCCACCAGGAAAGGACAAAATTTTCAGAAAGCAGCTTGAGCGCACTCGTATCCATGGCGCCGATGGGGTTCAATACGGAAAGCACGCCGTACGCGACCGTGCAGATGCCAAGGGGCAAAAGCGCCGTAAGGTGCATGTATTTCACGTTGTCGTAGATCGGGGTGCTGGTCACGCCCGCAACAAGGTTTGCGCTCGACGAGATCGGGGCGCAGCGGTCGCCGAAAAACGCGCCGGAAAGGATCGCGCCGGCTGCAAGCAGCTCGTTCACGCCGCCGCTTCGCGCAAGCGCCATGAAGATCACGCCCATCGTCCCTACAACGCCGAAGCAGGTGCCAAGCGCATAGGAAAGCACGGCAGAAAGCGCAAAAGCGATGAGGATGAACAGCGATGGGGTGATCAGAGAAATGCCCTTTGCAATGAAGACGGCAATCGTCCCGCTCGCGCGCCAGGAAGCCGTGATGAGGCCGATGAGCAGGAGCACGCGCACAACGCCAAGGGCATCCTTGCCGCCTTTTATGGCCATTTTTACGAGAGCGCGTGCGCTGTAGCCCCGCCGGAGCGCCACCACCCAAAAACAGAGAAAGCCTGCAGCCAGCGCGACGCTCAACGAAACGTTCGTGCAGAGGCAGGCAACCATAGCGCCGATAAACACCAGCATGGCAAGCCAGAAATCCAAATGCAGCCACCCCGCGGAAGCGCAATTTCAGCATATCGACAAATGCCGCGCATCCGCTTTTTAGATAGTTTAACATACACATTTCTTATGTCAACCCCAAACAAAACCGCCGTATAGAGAAAAATATTCCTTCCCCGCACTTGACCTTCCCGTGCTGAAGTTGGAGGTAACTCAAGTGGCAGAAAGGCGAAAACGCCTCAAATCAGCCCTTTAGGGCTTGTGCCTGCTCGTCAACGGATGGTATTATTAAGAGAAAGAAAAGGCATGCGCTGCATGTCACAGGAGCAGAATGGATTCGATGGAACAATCGGAAAAGAGAAATGACGGATTTTATATGCGGGAGCTGACGCATGCTGACTTGGAGCAGTTCAATGCGCTGTTGTGCTACGCGTTTCAGGTCACGTCGGATGAGCTGACGCGCAGCGGCTGGCAGGCCGATGAATTCAAGCATGCCAAAGCCCCCATTTTGGACGGAGCTTATGTGCTCGGCTGGTTCCATAAGGACCGGCTTGCTTCCCAGATCGTCGTTTATCCCATGCAGGTGAACATCGAGGGCGAAATCTACAACATGGGCGGTGTGACGGGCGTCACGACCTATCCGGAATATTCCGGCCGCGGGCTCATCCACGCGCTCATCATCAAGATCCTTGCAGTCATGCGCGAACGCGGCCAAAGCATTTCTTACCTTTACCCTTACTCCATCCCCTTTTACCGCAAAAAAGGCTGGGAGATCGTGTCGGACAAGCTTTCGTTCACCATCAAAGACACGCAGCTTCCCAAGCACCGCCCCGTGCCCGGCATGGTGGAGCGCGTGGATACGGAACACGAAGACCTGAAGAACGTTTATGAATACTTCGCCTATCAGCACCATGGAGCGCTCATCCGGGATTCTCTCGCATGGGATGAATACTGGCGCTGGGAAGCGGATGACGTGATCGCCGCCGTATACTACGACAGCGCCCACAAGCCGCTCGGCTCGCTCGTTTACCGCATTGAAAACGACATCTTTTATATTAAAGAGATGATCTACCTCAACAAGGAAGCCCATCATGGTCTCTGGAACTATGTCAGCGCGCATTTTTCCATGATAACGGAGGTGCAGGGCAGCAATTTCACAGGTGAACCCATGGCCTTCCTGTTTGAGGACAGCGAAATTACAGAAACCATTGCGCCGTACTTTATGGCGCGCATCGTGGACGTACCTGCCTTCCTTTCGCAATATACGTTTCGCGAAGCGCCGGAAAAGCTCCGGCTTCACCTGCGCGTGCATGACCCGCTCGCTCCCTGGAACGACAACACGTTCCTCGTGCACTGGAAGGACGGGGAGACCGTTTGCGAAATCGCAGAAGAAGGCCCCTTCCCCAACCTGATCGAACTGGATATCCAGACGCTCACCACCATGCTGATGGGCTATAAGCGGCCTGCCTACCTGTATGAAAACGAGCGGCTCAAGATGGAGTATTATCTTGTAGATGTGTTGGAACGGCTGATTCCAAATGACAAGCCGTATTTCTCGGACTATTTTTAATTCCTGATATTCAAGTTTATGTGCTCCCGCCGAGCCTGTCCGCCCAGCGTTCCACAAAGCAATGGGAATACGGCAGGCCGCGTTCCGCGCGCATCCGGCGGAACCGGGGCGCGTTCGCCCAGGTAAACGAAATGATGCCCACGGTGAAAAGATACAGCGGCCCAAGCAGCAGCGATTGCAGCGTGTGGCCGTATTCGTGTGCGGCAAGCGCAGCGCGCCGTTCCGCGGATGGCGCATGCGCCGCGTCCGCCGTGAAAATGAACAGGCCGAGGGATACACCGCCGCCGTGCGGCCATTCTGTCCGGATGCAGCCGCGGTAGAACGCATGCGGCGCTTTGATGTGGCGCAAAAACAGCACAAGGCCCAGAAGGGTCTGCGGCAGGCCCCAGGTACATTGCAGCAAGATATAAATTGAATTGAATAACGTTTGTTTCAGCATGCGCCTATTATAGCACCAAATCCGGCAGCATGTTTTGTTTTTTGCGTTTTTATTCCTTCACCCCA
>JALFDW010000030.1 GCA_022778545.1 bacterium
CACCGACACCCAGCAGAATGAGCCGCAGCAAACCGCACAAACGCCGGACCCCGTCACGGATACACAACAGCCCCAGCAGATTGAGGAAGAGAACTATGACGGCAAGCTGGTTTCCGAGGGCATGATGGATATCCAGTATGCCCAGCAGTTCGCCATTGAAAAATTCAAGGGTGGCTACCGTCTGGTTACCGACAATCTCAGCGGCAACAAGATTTTGGTGGTTCCTGAGGACATGAGCGTCCCCACTGAGTTGGATGCCGAGGTCCAGGTTCTGCAGCTTCCGGTAACAAATGCCTATATCTGTGGCTCCAACATTGTAGCCATGGTGGATGCCATCGGCGGTATTAAAAAGGTCACGCAGGTGGGCACCACTACTACCAAATACTATATCCAGAGCGTCAATGACCAGCTTGACAGTGGTTACACAGTTAAAGCCGGCGGCTACAACGACGATCCCAATTATGAGATCATCGGTACCGGAAACATTCAGATTGCTGTCTGGGCCGGTTATGACGAACAAGTCTTTGCAAAGCTTCGTGCTCTGGACATCTGTGCAATTGCAGAAGAAAACACCGGTGAGCCCGGTCTTTACGGCCGTATGGAGTGGATGCGCTGCCTTGGCGTTTTATTGGGTATTGAGGAGCAATCCGAAGCCTATTATGCAGATCAGGTGGCCAAAATCGAGGCTATCCGCGCGAAAGGTGATACCGGCCTGGTGGTAGGCATGGGCGCCATGAGTTCATCCACCGGAAAATGCTTCTCCCGAAACAGCGCTGACTTCCAGGCTGACTATATCCGCTATGCAGGCGGCGTGTATAATCTGCAGGATCTGGAACCCGGCAAGAGCGGTGGCGCCACCCTTACTCCAGAAGATTTCTATCTGCTATTCAAAGACTGCGATGTTCTGATTTGGAGCCAGTCAACAATCCCCACAGAGAGGAGCGAGCAGACCATGGAAGATCTGGTTGCGTTCTATCCTGCTATCGTGGATTTTAAGGCTTATCAGAATGACCAGATCTATATCCTGGCAAAGAAATATGTCCAAACCGGAGCCGCTGATCCCGCATGCATAGTCAACGACATCCACACCGTCTTAACCTCTGACGACCCCGACGTGACCACAGACCATATCGTCCGCTTGCCCTGGGCCAGTGACTTAAATAATTAAGAGCTGAATACACTTTCTCTCCTTTTCATTATGCCTGGTGGTGTAGCTTTGCCTATCCCGCCGGGCGCTCTCTTAAAGAAAGGTACAATTTATGAACAAAACATTTTCCATATCAACAGGGCGGCGCAAGCTGAAGACAGCCGGACGGTTTGCACTGGTCGCGGTGTTCTTGGTCGCACTTCTGCTATGGGGGCTGGTACTCAACGTGAATACCGGATCAGCGGATATTCCTGCCGGCGATGTATTCCGTATGATCTGGGATGGCCTCCGCTATAAAGTGCTGAATACCCTCACCGGCGACTACGCTTCCGAATTGCAGTATGCCCTTGCCGGCGGAGCCAATCAGCGTATCATCTTCAGCATCCGTATGCCCCGCATGCTTCTTGCCGCTGTTCTGGGCGGCGCCTTGGCAACATCCGGCTTTCTGCTGCAGACCTTCTTCCGCAATCCTATGGCGGGTCCTTTTGTACTGGGCATTTCTTCTGGCGCCAAAATGCTGGTGAGTATCGTCATCATTTTTCTTGCACCTTATATGGGCAAGATGGACTCTTTTACCATGGTAGTCGCATCATTTTTAGGGTCCCTGATTATCGTGCTGACTGTGCTTCTGGTCTCACAGCGGGTCAGTAGTATGTCCATGCTCTTAGTCGTTGGCATCATGATGGGATACATCTGCAGTGCTGTCACTGATTTCGCCATCACTTTTGCTGACGAACACGAGATTGCAGAGTTGACAAGCTGGTCTATGGGAAGCTTTTCTGGTGCAAGCTGGGAAACCGTGGGTTACTCTGCCGTTTTCTGCCTGGCAGCGATGCTGCTTGCCTGGCTGTTGTCTAAACCCATGGGTGCGTATGCATTGGGAGAAGGTTACGCCCAGAGTCTGGGCATCAATTTGAAAGTGTTCCGTGCCTGCCTGATCCTGCTCACCAGTTTGCTTTCCGCCTGCGTAATTGCATTTGCCGGACCTATTTCGTTTGTAGGCATTGCTGTCCCCCATATCTCCCGTTCTCTGCTGAAAACCTCCCGCCCTGCCGTGGTCATCCCTGTGACCTATCTGTGCGGCGCCGTATTCTGCATCTTCTGCGACCTGATCGCCAGAACAGTTTTCGCTCCTACAGAGATGGCCATCGGAACGGTCACATCGTTCTTTGGTGCTCCTATTGTCATTTATATGATGCTTAAGCGCCGCCGCGGGCAGGAGGCATAACCATGAATTACTATTTTAAAACCAGTGATTTAGATGTTGGATATAACGGAAAAGTTCTGATCCATGATATCAATATCGCCATTGAACAAGGCAAGATCCTTACGCTGATTGGCCCCAACGGCGCAGGAAAATCCACCATCCTAAAGTCTATCACCCGCCACCTTGCCAAAATCCATGGTTCTGTTCACATTGCCGATCATGAGATCTATGACTGGTCCCCCAAGGAAATGGCAAAAAAAGTAGCTGTGATGCTCACCGACCGCATCCGGCCCGAACTAATGACCTGCGAAGAGGTCGTTGCCATGGGCCGCTACCCTTACACCAATGCAGTAGGTAAGATGACCCCTACCGACAAGGCTATTGTTGCTGATTCGCTGGCAAAAGTACACGCCACAGAGCTTGCGGAACGTGATTTTATGACACTTTCCGACGGACAGAAGCAGCGGATCATGTTGGCCCGCGCCATCTGTCAGCAACCGGAAGTTATTGTTCTTGACGAGCCCACCGCATATCTGGACATTCGTCACAAAATTGAGTTGCTGGACATCCTGCGGGAAATGGCGCATGAGCAGGGTATCACCGTGATCATGTCGCTTCATGAGATCGATCTCGCCACCAAAATCTCAGACTATCTGTTGTGTGTTAAAGGTGATACGATCGCTAAATTTGGTCGACCGGAAGATATTTTCGAAGGTGATGCCATCGAAAAGCTTTACGATATCGCCCATGGCTCCTATAACCTGCTGTTCGGCAGCGTGGAACTGACAAAGCCCCGGGGTGAGCCTCAGTATTTCGTTCTGGCCGGCGGCGGTTATGGCCTTGACTGCTACCGTGCACTGCAGAAGCGGCAGATTCCTTTTGCCACAGGCATCCTTTTTGACAATGATGTGGACTTTCAAGTGGCACAGGTGCTCAGCGATCATGTTGTATCGTCGTCTGCCTTTGAGCCCATAAACGAGACTGTCGTTCAGGCTGCAACCAAACTGCTTTCCAAATGCACTGCAGTCATCGACGCTGGTACACCTATCGGTACCTATAACCAGGCGAACGCACAGCTGTTAAAGTTTGCTCAAGAAAACAATATCCCGATCCGTCATAGTTGGCATTCCATTTTAAAAGACTAATTCATCCTTTTTCATGATCGATCCCCTCTCTGTACAAAGCCCGTATCCGCTATAACGGACACGGGCTTCGTACATATTCTATTACTATACATTTAATTGAGGTAATCACCTATGGCTCAGTCTAACAAAACTGTAAAATACGACTTTAACAAGCAACTGCTCCAAATGTCAAAAACTTCAGAACAGCAACCCAGAGACACATTTGCCGAAGTATTTCCAAGCTGCTGCCTCAAAAATGCTGGTGTTTGTTCTGCTTCTTGTCCGTTATATGTGCCTGGTGGCTGTTCCGAAAGCGGCTGCAGCCACAGTTTTCACTCTTTTGAGGCAGAATAAGTTGACACTTCTTTCGCAGCTCCCTGCACATGCTTTCTTTTTTGATTGCTGGCTACAAGTTCGATTATTTTGTCACATTCTTACCATGATCTTTACGGAAGCAAACGATACTGCCCTTCCGTTATGACATAACCGCATCCGTTTTTGGGTTGCCATTCATAACGGCTCTTATTCTCTCGTGGGAACAGATGCTGCATAATGGCTGAAATTACACCGCCGTGGGTAATGATGACGGTGTCCTCACAGATTTCGTAAAGAGCCTCCTGTACCCGCTGCCACATCTGCCTGCCACTTTCTCCCTGGGGCGGGATATTGCTTTCATTATCACCAGATAGCCATTGTTGATAATCCGGGCGGTCTTTCAAGTCTTCGTAGCTGTGCATCTCAAAAACGCCAAAGTCGACTTCCCGGAACCGAACGTCTACTTCATAGGGTACATTTCCAAAAAGCGCCCGCAATGTTTGTTCTGTTCGTTTCATGCCGCTGGTAAGAAAGCGAACATTTTTGATATCATAGTGCCTCTGCTGCAGTTCAGCTCTACCCGCTTCACTCAAGGGCAGATCAGTACTCCCACAGTAGAGGCGTTTTTCATTGGCTTCGGTTTTGCCATGACGAATCAAATAGATGGTCATTTTAGATATTGCTCCAATCCACAATTTATTCGGTTGACATGGTTGTCTTTCTTGTTTAAAACACCCTAAATAAGCGCATATACAGCCACGGCACACAGTTCTCCAATGGTTAAACCTCCCCAATAATAGGCTCAGATCATCTTGTGTTTTTGCCTCTGAAACAGCATATATTTTTTGATGCAAGACTCCCACTTCCCTGATTTTACACTCTTTCACAATATCTTTTTGTCTGCAACACACATTACGTCAGTACTCATATGCTGTGCTTCTTTCTCAATTTTTACAAAGATGTTTTCCCTATAACCAGACGGAAAACAAGGACCACATTTCTGTAGTCCTTGCTTTCAAAAGAGATGTATGGAATTTGGATGAATCTACAGAATGATAGAGGGCTGATGTGCAGCCTCCGCACCTTCAAAATCAGACACGAAAACCGCAACAATGGTTGTCGAAGCGAAATATAAAGAAGCAAACAAAAAACCGCACAGCCTTCAGAGCCGTGCGGATAGAATACAGTATCCATTCGACCCCGGTGTAGGCAGGGTGCAGGAACCTTCTCAGTGTATCTGACTTATCCTCTCTTGGAGGCATCACAGTGACCCACTCGCGGGGCTTTTCACCCCATTCCACCGCCGGTATGACCGGACGAATGGTTCCATAATTATTTTATTGGAAACATTATAGCACAGTTTGTTTCTTTGTCAACCACCTCGTGGCATCTCGACACTCATTAAGCCATAGCTGTTTTCTGAACCAACAAACTGTATCCGTTATGCTTCTCTGATTCACATGTTTACAGTCTATCACTCTGCTATGTTAACACTTTCATTTATACTCATCAATCATTTTCGCTTGACAAATAAACGATGATATAGCATACTGAATGTTAAATGCTGCACATGCGCAGCAGAAAGCCATTCATTGCAATAACCGTGAAAACTAAACTATATTTTCTTAAATTTACACTTTCCAAGTAGTCTTTTTTCCTAAAACTCGTGACCTCATTTTGACCACAAAAGATCAAAAAACATGGTATAATATAGATATCAACACACAATATGAACAATATTTTGCTCTCCCGTACACCGGATATTGTAGAAACCACTTTGAAGGTATCGAGTGGGAATAATCCACAGAAACGAAAAAGTGCTGTAATACCAATGGTTTTCGGCACCCCAAAGCCGTTTTTGCGGACAAAATGAGGACAAAGCTCCTCTGTGCATGAATAATGCCAAAGCATCTCATCGCTCTCAAATCTAACTTTTATCGGTTAGATTTGAGAGCTTTTTTATTCTTTTCTCACATATCTCTGAGGACAGGAGAAAATCAAATTTTTGCGCTTAGGACATCTGAGGACGTTGATTTTTCTCTTTCTTGATTCCGAATCAGTGAAAGGACTTAACCTTACACTCACATTCAGGAGGATCAAGATCACTCCCGAAAACTACACACTCTACAAAATCGCAAAGAGCATCTACACCGAATCCGGTGAGGTTGGCGTGGATGAGCTTGCCGATCCTGAGCTTGTGAGCACTGAGGTGTTCCATCTGGTCATCAATGCCATGCTGATCTATCGCTATGGCTTATCGGCTCTGCGATTAAAGCGTGAGGATGGTGGTTATGGCTGTATGTCGAGTTGAGAAAAACAAAAACTACACCACCATGTCGAACTTCCATTTGCGGGACAAAAACCTGTCCAATAAGTCTCGCGGCCTTCTTTCCACGATGCTGTCCCTCCCGGAGAATTGGGACTACACCACAAGAGGGCTTGCTGCCATCTGCAAAGACGGCGTAGACGGCATCACTGCCCAGCTCAAGGAACTTGAACAGCGAGGCTATCTTGTCCGTCATCGCATCCGTGACAGCAATGGCAGAATTACCGACATGGAGTATGTCATTTACGAAGAACCACAAGCTCAACTAAAAATTGAAGCCTCATACGATTCATAAACTCTCCTTTTCTGTGAAAAAGACGCCGCTTTGTTCGGCGTCTTTTTCCTTTCAAGTTAATAAACCCACAATGCCACCGATTTAGAACTTTCTTCACGCATTAATTCTAACGCAAATAAGACGAGAGGCCACCCCTCACAGATTAACCTCTGCATCGTGTGCCTTTATGGGGTGAGATGTTTCCGTCATGCTCAGCTTTAGAAAAATATCCAGAGATAAACCCACAGATTTACCCGTCTAGTTGAGGCAAAACTGTACCAAAAAACAAGGGCATCGCAGCTCTTGAGTCTGCGATGCCCGTTACATTCCATTATGGTTTAAATTCTATGCAGCAGGTTTTGCTCCTTTTCCTTTGCCAAAGCTTCCGTGGTGATTTTAATAAAATCACGGTCATAGCTGGGGCGAAAATCATCCTTCCGATAGCAGGCATAAAAATGCCTGTTGTTCTCATAATCGGCCAACGGAAAAAACTCCCCGCCTTTTTGCCGCACATAATCATCCACGTAGATGTTGGACATCAACATACAGGCACCAGCTTCCAGCACAATTCGGCGCCCCACCTCCAATGAATCGGTCTGGCGCAGCATATGAGGATGGAATCCATATAGGCGAAACAGCTTGTCCTGCACCACACGTACCGAATGCCCCTGTGTGAGATCAACAAACGTTCTTAGCACAGATTTAACAGAGATTCCAAGACGGCAAAGGAGATTGCTGCTCTCCTTTGTTCAATTGCCAAGGAGAGAACGGTCATTGTGGTTACCCATGACACCTCTTTGATACAGGGTAAGTGTTCGGTATTCGAGCTGGATAAAGGCGTTCTTTGCAACAGCGAAACGGAGAGCTGTACAACAAAGCAGCATACCCGCCCCGTCCGGGAAAATGGCCTGTCCCTGAAATCCGCCTTGCAGATGACAAAGGTAAGCTTCAAACGCCAGTTGGGCAAAATACTCTCCATGATCCTTGCCGTATCGGTTGCGGCTTCTTGCCTTGTCCTCAATTTCGGAAATCGCAGAGGAGCGGCCGGTGCTTCTCATTACCCATGATCCTAAAATCTGCACATTTGCAGATGAAGTGATTTCCATTGAAGACGGTAAATGCAGCGTGCAGAAAGAAGCAACATCCAATAAAAATGCCCCAATGAAGTGCCCCAAGTCGAAGCACAGCTTTGTAATGCAGGCTTTTTCCCTGTCACAGCGTCAAAACAAGTGGAGAGTTTGAAGCGTGCATTTGAAAATCTGCAAACCCTTTTCATTTTCGTGTCTATTTTGGTCGCAGCAATTTCTATCTTCATCTGCCTTATGCTCTTTACGAAGACTATGCGCATGCGCGCGAAAGAGATTGGCGTTTTCATGGCACTTGGATATTCAGGAAAGCAGATGAAACAAATGCTCCTTTACGAAAGCCTAATGCTGTCCATTCTCTCCACACTGACGACTGTTTTGCTTCTGGCTTCGCTGACCGCCCTGTCCGGCATTGCATATACGCAGGTGTTGATTACACCTACGCAAATCGTTTTCGGTCTCTGCGACGCGTTTATTCTTGTCTGGGTGACAACAACCTTTTAGAGTATGCGGTTGCTGCAAACAGATCCTGCCGCAGTACTCAGAAAATAAGTAGAGAGTGAGCGTTCCCTTACCAAAATGGACATCATGTTCCAGTTTCCGAAGGTGCATGGCATCCGGCTCTCCGGTCCGGCACTGGGGCAGCCATAGAAGGGTGAAATCAGGGACATGGCTCAGGACTATCGGGATGAATGTGAACGTGTGGAAGTGGAGCGCAGGTTCAGCTTGGCAAAGCGTAAGTGCGGGATGGGTCTGGTCACAGCAAAGCTGTGCCAGACAGCTGACCATATGATTGCCATGTCCGTTATTGTACTGAATCTCCGCAAAATTCGGTGCGCCTTTTTGTGCTTGCTTACATATCCGCTGTCTATTTTCTCGCTGCAAAAAATTTGGACAGTTGTTCAGCAGACATTAAGCAATAAAAATGCTTCAAGCAAAGCATTGATCACGGTTGCTCCTAAGCATATGCTGCCGTGGCCAAATAATTTGTGAGACTGCACCTTTGCATATCTGACAGAGTTGTTGTATAATGAATTTGCTTAATCTACCTGCAACAATTGCACTGTATGTCGTTTGTGATTTATCACCGCTGATAAGATTTTGATAAGCATCCGTCGTATAGCTATGATAATATGGATAATCAAAATATTCAGAAGAACCGGAGCAAATATCATCTAAACCAAATTGTTTAAGATATATGTTCCAAGAACGAGTGGGAGTAAGTTCCGAGAACGGAAACTCCCGTGAATACCCGGCTTTGAGGATTCAAGCCTTTTGCGGCAGCGAAATGGCGACGGGATTTCATGATTCAAAGAGAAAGAGCTAACTGATTTTGATTAGGTCAGTTTGCTCTTTTTCTTTCGGCAAGTTTTTCCTCAACGCACCGGGGTACAGCAAGACGGCCTCCCAAATAACAGATATCCCGCCGCAATGACAGCGCTGTAAACACAAGAAATCTTATGATACAATAGTCCTATCTACATAATTGACACATTTTGCTGTGTTAATGACCTATCTCTTCCCAATAGGAACCTCTATAATGATAACAAAGGGGGAAACTGTATGCTGCGAATGGAGATTGCGCTTTTCATAGTTCTGGCCTTTGTTGCCTGTGTATATTTTTCTGCCGGGCGAAAGAACACGCCGCTGCACAGGACGTTTTCTGCTTTGCTGATCGTTGTGCTGATCCATCTGGCGCTGGACGGCGTCACCGTTTACACAGTGCATCATCTGGAGACCGTGCCAAGGTTTTTGAACGATGCTGTTCACAGGCTGTTTCTCGGCAGCATGGTGCTGGTGATTTATCTGTTTTATCAGTATATCGCCATCCTGGTGGAGGAGGAGACCGGGAAGCCCCGGCGGCTGGACTGGCCAGCCAGAATCTTTCTGGCTGTGGCGGAGCTGGGCAATGTCCTGCGGCCGATCTCCTACACGGTGACCCCGGAGGGAAATTACTCCTCCGGGCTGTACATGCTGGTACCCTATTGGGGCGTCACCTTCTATCTGCTGTTGTGTGCCGGGCTTTTGGCCGTAAACTGGAAGCAGATCGATCGGAAAAAGAAGCTTGCCATCGGTGCGGCGCTGCTCATTGAGGTTACTGTTTCCGCCATGCAGTGGTTGAACCACACCTGGCTCATCAACGGCATGGGCATCACCCTGATGACCCTGTCCTTCTATCTGACGCTGGAAAACCCCGACATTCTTCGGGCAGAGCTGACGGAACAGAAGATGTCCATGCTGTACCTGAAAAGCCAGGTCAATCCCCATTTTCTCTATAACACACTGGACACCATCCGCATCCAGGCTCAGCTGAACGGCGATAAAAAGGTCGCGGATCTTCTCATGCGGCTGGTCGACTTCTTCCGGCTCAGCGTAAAGGTGGACAGGCCCATGGTATCTCTCGACGATGAACTGGAGCTGCTGGAGGCCTACATGGAGCTGATGTGCTATCGCTATCCCGAGTTGCAATGCGAATATGATATCGACCCGGACCTGGGCGGAATGAAGGTGCCCAATTTCATTCTGCAGCCCATTGTGGAAAACAGCCTGCTCCACGGGCTGAAAAACAAAGGCTACCGGGGCGAAATCCGCATCTCGGCCCGGAAAGCGCCGGATCACCGGATGGAGATCCTGGTCTGCGATACCGGGAGCGGCTTCGCTGAGGGAAAGAAAGTTGCCATTGACCAGATGCTACTGACCTACGCCAAGCAGGCGGCGAAGCTCACGGGCAACAGCATCGGGATTCTGAATGTGCAAAAGCGGATCAAGCTGCTCTGCGGCCGGGAATATGGCCTTTCCTATACAGAAAATCCCACAGGTGGCGTTACAGCCCACCTGCTGCTGCCGATGAAGGAGGATATGCAATGAAAAAGCTGCGCGTGCTTTTGGTAGATGATGAAATCATGATCCGCGAGGGCTTTAAGCGGCTCTTTGACTGGGAAGCTCACGATTGTGAAGTGGTGGGCGAGGCTGCCGATGGCATGGAGGCATTGTCAAGGATCGACACGCTGCGCCCGGATATCGTCATCATGGATATCAACATCCCCATCATGAACGGGCTCAAGGTCATCCAGCTCAGCCGGATGAAGCACCCCAATACCGCCTTTGTGATCGTATCCGGCTATGACGATTTTTCCTACTGCAGGGAGGCGCTGCGGCTGCAGATCACGGACTATATCCTGAAGCCGGTGAACTACGAAGAGTTCGGTACCTGCATCGACAACCTGAAGATATCCCTGTTTGAGCAGCGGGTATCTGCTGCAGAGGAACCGGAGAAGCAGGAGGAGCGCACCATCACCGGCATCACACGGTACCTGCAGGAGCACCTTGCAGAGGAGATCAGCCTCTCCGTGCTGGCCGAGCAGTTCCATTTGAACCCCCAGTATATCAGCCAGCTGTTTAAGAGCGAGATCGGTGTGAATTTTCTGGCCTACCTGACCAACATCCGCATGGAGAAGGCAAAGAAGCTGCTGCTCTCCACCTCCCTTTCCATTGCAGAGGTGGCGGAACAGGCGGGCTATGGAGACTACCGGGTGTTTACGAAGGTGTTCAAAAAGTCCGAGGGGATCACCCCTTCCCAGTACCGGCGGGATTTTCTTGAAGAAACAGGGGCGGACAGCTTCTGAAAAGGGCGGATCACAATGAGCAAATATGACTTGCTGTGGGATCACGTGCTGAAAAGCGGAAGAAACTCCCTCAAGCTTACTTTTGCAGAAATAGAACGTATTCTGGGGGCACCGATCGACCATTCCTTCCTGAAATATAAAAAGGAACTCATAAAGTACGGCTATCAGGTTGGAAGAATATCCATGAAAGAGCAGACCATTCTGTTTGAGAAAGTGCAGGGATAGGTCAGGAATATTGGCTGTACGTATTATGATAAGCCGGAATTTGCGGAGGTAATTATGGCATTTGATTTTAAAAAAGAATACAGAAAGTTTTATATGCCAAAGAACAAACCGGAGATCGTGAATGTTCCCAGGGCAAACTATATTGCAATAAGAGGCAAAGGCGATCCCAATGAAGAAGGCGGGGCCTATCAGCAGGCGATTCAAATTCTGTATGCCGTTGCCTATACTTTAAAAATGAGTTATAAGACGGATTATAAAATCAAAGGATTTTTTGAGTATGTTGTGCCGCCGCTTGAGGGGTTCTGGTGGCAGGATGATATTGACGGTGTGGATTATACGGACAAATCCACTTTTAATTGGATTTCCGTTATTCGTTTGCCCGGCTTTATTTCCAAAGCAGATTTTGATTGGGCTGTGGCAACAGCCACAGAAAAGAAAAAACTGGACTGTTCATCCGCAGAGTATCTCACTGTTGACGAAGGATTATGTGTTCAAATCATGCATTTGGGACCGTTCGATCATGAGCCGGCAACAGTTGCTTTGATGGATGAGTTTTTAGAGAAAAACGGATATGTAAACGATATGAGCGAAATCAGATTGCATCACGAAATATATTTATCCGACGCAAGAAAGGTCGCTCCCGAAAAGTGGAAAACCGTTATCCGGCATCCAATTAAAAAGGCGTAAGGAGGCCACGAACCATGAATCAGGCCAGCTGCCCCTGCAAGCGGACGAACTGCCCCCGGCATGGGGACTGCAACGCCTGCCGGGCACATCATCAGGCATCCAAACGCAGGCGTCCCTGCGAAAAGGAACCGGAAAAGGCGGCACAAGCTGTTCACCGGCTGAGAGAGACGGTAAAAGAAGCCATGGAGATCAAATTGGGAACGCTGCAGGAGCTGGATGGCTGGATGGAGCTGGTCAGCAGGGTAAAAGATTCCTTCCCGGGGTTGGAAACACGGGAAGCTTTGGAAGCGCACCGGGAAACGGTGCAGGAGTTCATGCAGCGCGGATCGGCAATCTGTGCCATGGAGAACGGGCGCGTCGTGGGAGCGCTCTTGTTTTCAGCGGAAGAAAACACGCTTTGCTTTCTTGCGGTAGATCCTTCTTTCCGCAGGCGGCATGCGGCAGCGCGCATGGTATCTTTTATGCTCCCGATGATGGATCCGGAGCGGGAGATCACCGTGACGACCTACCGGGAAGGCGATCCCGCAGGTGCCGCTGCCAGAGCCTTTTACAAAAAATTAGGCTTTGCAGAGGGAGAGCTGACGGAAGAATTCGGCAGCCCCGTGCAGGAATTTGTGCTGTAAAGGGGCAGCTGCAACAGATCGTACTTCCTTTGGTATGTATGAGATGAACAATCTAAGAATAATGGGGAAGCATTTTGTATAATACCAAGGGCTTGATTTGCGGGGCTCATATGGAGGAAGAATGGAACAAAGCATCATTGTGAAGCTGACATCAAAGGATGACAAGTTCGCCTGCGCTTTCGCGGACAAGATCATATCAGAAAGCCGGGAAACCGATGCATGGTACCAATACTTCAATGATTTTGCCGGGCTGCTCAGCCATCCCAAATCCCTCGTCAGGAACCGGGCCCTGTATATTCTTGCGGCAAATGCCCAATGGGATGAGGAAAACCGCTTTGATTCGGTCCTACCTGACTTTCTCGCCCATATCACGGATGAAAAACCAATTACAGCAAGGCAATGCATCAAAGCCCTCGCGCAAGTGGGCCGCGCAAAGCCACAGTACATTCCGGCGATCCTGGCTGCCCTGCACGACGCCGATCTGTCGAAATACAAGGACAGCATGCGCCCGCTGATCGAAAAGGATATTGCGGAAACAGAGAAAATGCTCACAAATCCCATTTAGCGGAATCGACGGCTGACCGAAAAGCATGACGCATACGCAGAGCGTAACATCAGAAACGGTATTCACGCTCTGCTTTTGTCTGCATGAAATTCAGGAAGCTATAAAACCGACACATTCCCCTGAAAAACGCATCTATCGGCCGGGCGGATTTTTTTGTACAATATGAGCGAAGATTGAGAAATGTGCTTGAAATTTGGAAGGAGCATAAAGCAGAATGGAAAACTGTGCAATATCAAACCGCCAAAAAGTGACAGCCGACCGGTTGTGTTATCTTTTTTTGATTTTTCTCACCGGCTGCCTTGTGGGCTGGGTCTATGAAGAGATCTTCTATTGGATCACGGAAGGGCTGCTGCGAAACCGGGGCGTTCTGTATGGGCCCTGGCTGCCGATTTATGGGACCGGCGCCCTGGGGATCTACGCGCTGAAGCCCTTGAAACGGCATCCGGTGCTGCTGTTCCTGCTTTGTGTGGTTGTGACCGGCGTGGTGGAATACATCATCGGTTATGTTGGCATCCGGTATTTCGGGCTGCGTTTGTGGGATTACAGCGGGTTGTTTCTGAACATCAACGGCATCATCTGCTTCCGCAGCGTGGTGAGCTTCGGCATCCTGGGGCTGGTGTTTCATTATCTTCTGGAGCCGGTGGGAGATAAGATGTACCACAAGCTCCCGAACAGCGCGATACGCACAGCCTGCCTTGCTTTGGCTGCGCTGTTTATCGCAGACTGCATCCTGAGCGCTCTGTTCCGAACGCCAATCACTTACTGATCCATAAGGAGGCACATACATATGAAAAAGGACATCCATTTCACTTCCCGGATGCTGGCTCTGGCGGGTGGGCTGATGACCGTTTCCGGCATCCTGATGGCGCTGACCGGGAGGCTGGCCATCGGCGGGATCTTCTGGGCAGCAGCGTCCTGCCTGTTCTTTGCCGCATATTATTTCAGGCTGGCCGAAAACAAAAAAGGACAAGCGGAGGGCACAAAAGATGAACAAGAAACTGTATAAATCCAATGAAAACAAAATGTTAGACGGCGTTTGCGGCGGCATCGCGGAGTATTTTGATATCGACCCCACAGTGGTGCGGCTCGGCTGGGTGGTATTCTGCGCCCTGGGCGGCAGCGGCATCCTGGCTTACATCATAGCGGCCATTGTCATTCCCCGCAGGCCGGAATGCTGAAAGACAAGGAGGAAGAACTCTTGAGCAACATTATTGAAATCACGCACCTGAGCAAACATTTCGGTGATGTGCAGGCAGTGCAGGATCTGAGCTTTCGCGTGAAAGCCGGCGAGCTGTTCGCCTTTCTTGGCATCAACGGTGCGGGAAAATCCACCACCATCAACATCATGTGCGGGCAGCTTTCCAAAGATGCAGGCACGGTGAAAATCGGCGGCATCGATCTGGACAGCGACCCGGACAGCATCAAGCGGAGCCTTGGCGTAGTATTCCAGAGCTCCGTGCTGGATAAGGATCTGTCCGTGCAGGACAACCTCCAGAGCCGTGCGGCGCTGTACGGCATTCGTGGAAAAGCGTTTCGGGAGCGGCTGACGGAGCTGGCCGGGCTGCTGGAATTTGAAGACCTGCTGAAGCGCACCGTGGGAAAGCTCTCCGGCGGCCAGCGGCGCAGGATTGACATTGCCCGGGCGCTGCTGCACCGGCCTGAAATCCTGATCCTCGATGAACCCACCACCGGCCTCGATCCTCAGACCCGAAGCATACTGTGGCAGGTGATCGACGATCTGCGCAAAAGCGAGGGCATGACGGTGTTCCTCACCACCCACTACATGGAGGAGGCCGCTGACGCGGATTATGTGGTGATTCTGGACAGCGGCAAGATCGCCGCCGAAGGAACGCCGCTGATGTTGAAAAACACCTATACCGGCGACTTCATCACCCTCTATGGTGTGGATGAGGCGCAGATCAAGCAGCTGGGCATGCCCTGTGAAGCGATCCGGGACGCATACCGGGTATCGGTCCCCAACACAGCCGCGGCAACAGAGCTGATCCTGAAACACCCGGAAATCTTTCAGGATTATGAGATCACCAAAGGAAAGATGGATGATGTGTTCCTTGCCGTGACGGGAAAGAAACTGACTGGAGGTGCGGAAAAATGACCGGGCTTGGCGCGCTGATCCAGCGCAACACAAAACTGTATTTCAAGGACAAGGGGATGTTCTTCACCTCCCTGATTACGCCTTTGATCCTTCTGGTGCTGTATGGCACCTTCCTGAGCAACGTCTATGAGGACAGCTTCCGCAGCGCATTGGAGGCGGCGGGTGCAACCGTGCCCGACAAGCTGATCGGCGGCTGCGTAGGCGGAGAGCTGATATCCTCCCTGCTGGCGGTGAGCTGCGTGACGGTGGCCTTCTGCTCCAACCTGCTGATGGTGCAGGATAAGATCACCGGAGCCCGGCGGGATCTGACCATCGCTCCGATGCGTTCCAGCGTTCTGGCGCTGAGCTATTATCTGTCCACGCTGCTCTCCACCCTGCTGATCTGCTTTGCCGCGACAGGGATCTGCCTTGGCTATCTGGCTTATGTGGGCTGGTACCTGACGGCCGGCGATGTGGCGGCACTGCTGCTGGATGTGGCGCTGCTGGTGCTGTTTGGCACGGCGCTTTCCTCCTGCGTCAATTTCCCCCTGTCCACCCAGGGCCAAGCCTCGGCAGTCGGCACCATTATCAGCGCGGGGTATGGCTTTATCTGCGGAGCATATATGCCGATCTCCCAGTTTTCCGAAGGGCTGCAGAAGGTGATCTCCTTCCTGCCCGGCACTTACGGCACTTCCCTGCTGCGCAACCACGCTCTGCGCGGCGTATTTGAGGAAATGGGCGCCCAGGGCTTCCCGGAAGCAGTGGTGGAGGCCATCCGCGACAGTGTGGACTGCAACCTCTATTTCTTTGATAACAAGGTGGAGCTTTCCAGCATGTATCTGGTGCTGATCGCTTCTATTATGATCGCCGTCGGCCTGTATGTGGTGATGAATGCCCTCTCCGCGAGGAAGAAATCATGAAGCGAAACCGGGGTCTCATTTGGCTCTGTTCTGCCGCGCTGGTGTTATTTCTGGCACTGATCCTCCTGCCGGGGATCCGGCAGGCAGGAGGGTCCCGGTTCAGCCGCAATGTGGAAGAGGATCTGTTTTCTCTCAACATGGAGCGGTTGAACTGCACCATTGCAGAGCCTTTTTCTCTGAAAGCGGGCGACACCATCGATGTCAGCATCGCCCGGGTCTCCGGCGCGCTCTCGGTTTCCATCGGGCAGGCAAACCGGGAGCCGGTCTATGAGGGCACAAATCCTGAGCTAACTTCCTTTCAGGTCAGAATCCGGGAGGATGGAGACTATCTTTTCTCCCTATCGGGCAAACAGGCCAAAGGAAGCATCTCGTTTCAAATCAACAGAACAGCAGACTGATTTTTGATCCGCCGCGTAGGGACATTCTCTCCTGAACCGGTGGATTTTTCTTACCTATAAAACGGACACATTCAGCTGAAAAAACCGCCTATCAGGGAAAAACAGATTTTTGTAGAATAGACTCGTAAGTTAAAAGGAGGCTGCGTTATGCAATCGTTGCAGACAATTCAAAAGACCTTTGGAGTCTTTCAGGTTCTTACCAAAATCGCCATGATCCTGTCCTATGTGTGGGCGGGGCTGGCTGCACTGGGCTTGCTGTGCGGCATCGTATGGTATTGCGGCGGCGCTGTCCTCGGCGTTGGCCGGGCGCTGCTGTATTCTCTGACCGAAACCGGCGGGCTGATGGAAATGATCGGCGTGCTCCTGGTGGATATCATCCTCGCTCTGACGGACGGCGTCCTGTTCTCCTTTGCCCTGCGTTACTTCAAGGCGGAACAGGTGGATGGCACACCCTTTACAAAACAGGGCGCAGAGCAGATAAAGCGGTTGGGGATCCGCACCATCATTCTGCCTCTGGTATCGGCGATCCTGGTTGCGGTCCTAATCGCCATCTTCGATCTTCCGAAGGGTGCCGTCGGTGACTGGAGCAATTTCACCGGCATCGGCACGGGCATTGCTCTGCTCCTTATCTCCCTCATCTTCCGTTACGGCGCGGAGTTGGAAGAAAAGAACGCTCTACGGAGCGTGGATTGAGATTGCCGAATGCTTCGTTTATACTGAGCATAAGCAAGGCACAGCCTTACGCGCCGGAACGGACCCCCTGCTGACGCTGCACAGAAAGTCGTGAAGGAGGATGGGAGCATGAAGATTCTTGTTTTCAACGGAAGCCCCAAAAAGGAGAAAAGCGACACGCTCCACATCACCCGCGCCTTTCTGGATGGAATGAAGGACGCGGCGCCCCAGGAGGTCCGGCTGATCCATGTCATCGATCAGCACATCGAATTCTGTTCCGGGTGCCTCGCCTGCATGCGCAACGGGGGCGTGTGCCGGCATGACGATGATATGCGCTCCATTCTGGAAGATATTCTCGCAAGCGATCTGCTGCTGTTCAGCTTCCCACTTTACGGCTACGGGATGCCTGCCATGCTGAAAACCCTGACCGACCGCACGCTGCCGCTTTCAAGCATGGCCATGCGAAAGGTGGGCGAACGATATGAGCACGTTGGGCAGGCGGATCTTTCTCACCTGAAATACCTCATGATCTGCGGCTGCGGATTCCCCAACAGCGCGCAAAACTTTGAACCCGTAGTGGCACAGTTCAAGCTGATGTTCCGCAGCAACCACACCATCATCACCGTTCCGGAAAGCCCCATGTTCAATGCGCCGGAGGCGGCGGTCGTCACCGTGCCGAGGCTGGCGCTTGTCCGGAAGCCGGGCGGCAATACGCCGCAAACGGCAGGATCGATGCGGAACTGCTGTCACGGATCGGCTCCCCCATGATTCCGGAGGAAACCTACGCAAGGATCGTGAACAGCGAAGCCTGACAACAACACGAAATCGAAGGAGAAAGCGAAGATGAAGCTGAAAAATCCGCTGCTGGCCGTGACGGATATGGGCAGGGCCGTAGCGTTTTACAAACAGGTTTTAGGCCTTCATGTCATCATGGATTTGGGCGCGAATGTGACCCTCACCGGCGGTCTGAGCCTGCAAACGAGGGAATCCTGGGCCGAGTTTCTGGGGATTGGCCCGGATGAACTGGGCTGGTGCGGCAAGGTCAGCGAGCTCTACTTTGAAGAGGAAGAGTTTGACGCCTTTGCGGACAAGCTGCGCACGCTGGATATCCATTATGTTCACCCTGTAAAGGAGCATGGCTGGGGGCAGCGCGTAGTGCGCTTTTACGACCCGGATTGCCATATCATCGAGGTCGGCGAAAGCATAAAATCCGTCGTGCGCCGTTTTCTCGACAGCGGGATGACGCCGGAACAGGTGGCGGAGCGCATGGACGTGCCGTTGAAATTCGTGAATGCGCATATGCGCTGATTGGGAGGATATACAATGAAAATCGTTGTGATCAACGGGCAGAACCATAAGGGCAGCACCTGGAGCATCGGCAACATGCTGGTTCAGAAGATTCAAGGGGAAAAAGAGGTCAAAGAATACTTTCTCCCGAGGGATCTGAACCATTTCTGCATGGGCTGCTTTGCCTGCCTGGAAGCCCGGGAACGCTGCCCCTACTGGCCGGAAAAGGCGCCGATTTTGCAGGATATGCAGGCAGCGGATCTTCTGATCTTTACAAGCCCCAATTACTGCATGATGCCCTCGGCGCCCATGAAAGCGTTCCTCGACCTGTTCTTTACGAACTGGATGAGCCACAAGCCGCTCAAGGAAATGTTTTCCAGGCGCGCAGTCGTCATCTCCTCCGCCGCCGGTGCCGGGGCGAAAAAGGCGGTGAAGCTGATCGGGGACAATCTGGCAAACTGGGGGATCCCTGAAATCCATCCTTATGCCGCCGTGGTGAACGCCACGAACTGGGGCATGGTCCCGCCCGGGAAAAAGGCCAAAATAGAAAAAGATATGGGGAACCTTGCGAAAAAGTTGTCTCACCGGGGCAAAGTATCCGTCGGGATCAGAACCCGGATCCTCTTTTGGTTCTACGGAGGCATGCAGAAAGCGGGCTGGGGCGCATCCCCGGCAGAAAAACAATACTGGAGCGAAAACGGCTGGCTTTCCGGCAGCAAGCCATGGAAAGCGCGCTGAACCGCGGAACCCAAACGCGGGGCATAGCATCGGAAACGGTGCTGTGCTCCGTCTCTTTTTTGGCAGCGCATAAGGCGCAACTCTGCCAAAGGAATCTGCAAAATCGACACATTCCCCTGCAAATCGTGCCTATCAGCTTTTCGCAGAATCCAATAAAATGTACCCATAAGATGTGTTCGGTCTCAGGCCGGCAATCAATCAAGAGGGGTAACATGCGTAAAAACTTTCAGAAATTCATGCTGCTTTGGTTTGGGGAACTGGTGTCCTCCATCGGCAGCGGGCTGACCAGCTTTGGGCTTGGCGTTTATGTGTTCCGGCAGACGGGCAGCGCCGCTGATATGGCGCTCGTGAGCCTGCTGGCTTTTCTTCCCGCTTTGCTTTTGAGCGTTCCGGCGGGCGTGCTGGCAGACCGGTATGACAGGCGGATGCTGATGATGGTGGGAGACGGCTGCTCCGCGCTCGGAATCTTATATATCTTTTTCTGCATGCAGACAGGCGGTGCAAGCCTCGCGCAGATCTGCATCGGCGTGACGGTCAGCTCTGTTTTCTCCTCCCTGCTGGAACCGGCCTATCGGGCGACCGTGTCGGACATCCTGGAAAAGGAAGATTATTCCCGGGCCAGCGGCCTTGTCAGTCTGGCAGGCAGCGCAAGGTATCTGGTCTCTCCGCTTCTCGCGGGGATCCTGTTGAGCGTTTCGGATATTCGGCTGCTGCTGATCCTGGATATGGGGACATTCTTATTAACGGTGATCTGCACCGGCGTGGTGCGCCGCGGACTTCCATCGAAAGCGGCAGAGGCAAAAGAGGCATTTTTCACGCTGCTGAAAGAGGGTTGGCAGGCGGTGACGCAGAAAAAAGGCGTTTTCATCCTGATTCTGGTATCCTCTGCCATGACCTGTTTTATGGGTGCTTTTCAGATATTGGCCGAGCCCATGATCCTTGCCTTTTCGGACAGCGCCACACTGGGGATCAGCGAGACCATCTGTGCCAGCGGCATGTTGGTTTCCAGCCTGTTTCTGGGCGTTCGGGGCATCCGCAAAGGATATGTGAAGGCTCTGGCCCTTTCGCTGACGATTGCCGGGGCGTCCATGGCCGCATTCGGGCTTCGGGAAAACCTGATTTTGATCTGCGCAGCCGGCTTCACCTTTTTTGCCATGCTGCCCTTTGCCAACAACAGTCTGGACTATCTGGTGCGGACCAACATTGCGGATGAACTGCAGGGCCGTGCCTGGGGGCTGATCGGCTTCCTGAGCCAGATCGGGTATGTGGTTGCATATGGCTTTTCCGGCCTTCTGGCGGATGGAATCGGCAGCCGTCTTCAGATCGGCGTCGGCAGGGGCTCCGCCCTCGTAATCATAGCGGCAGGCGCGCTGCTGGCTCTGATCGCCCTTTCCCTGTACCCGATCCGTTCCATCCGGCTGCTGGAGAAAAACGATGCATAGAGCCGGCAGAGCTGGAGAAACTCCATGCTGAAATCGGAGGCTTTTCTAAATTGTCCTGAATCAGTATAAGGCGCTCAATGGTTTACTGCATTACCGCCTGCAGAAATTGCTCTGCGGGCGGTATTTCGTTGCGGTTTAAAGGAATAACTTTTTTGATAAAATCGCAAGATATTGCGATTTTTATAAACCATATTGATGCAACACATTGATTTCATATCAATTTTATCATATAATCAAAATGTAGAAACTTACATTCCACACCCGAGGATGCACACCATGAGGATAAGCTACAAAAAGCTGTGGATATTGCTCATTGAAAAGGATATTTCCCCTGCTACACTTCGTAAAGATTTGAATATAGCCACGGGAACAATGACTAAACTACGCCGCAATGAAGAAGTTGCTCTATCAGTCCTGCTCCGTATATGTGAGTATCTGGATTGTAATATCGGAGATATATGTGATGCAGTGCGAGTAGAAACAGAACAAGTCTTTGACCAATAAAACGCATGGGAGGAACGAGATATGAAAATACAATTCTGCCCTTATTGCGGGACAAAGTTAGATGAAGGTGCAAGGTTTTGTAAAAATTGTGGGGAATCCGTAGTGCAAGCACAACAGTCCACAGGTAGTATTTCCTCCCATGAAGAACCTAATATGGAAACAAGACAGCCTAAAATGGAACAAGTTAAGGAAGATCCGAGAACGAAACGAAAAACCGTGTATGATGGAGAACTACATAAATGCCCCAACTGCGGTGAACTGTTAAAATCATTCACAACCGTCTGTCCAACTTGTGGCTATGAGGTTCGTAGCGTTACCACAAACAGTCCTGTCGAAGCGCTTGCAAAGAAAGTAGAAATGGCTTCTTCCTTGGACGATAAAATTGAGCTAATTACCAACTTCTATATTCCTAACACTAAAGAGGACATTTACGATTTCTTTATTTTGGCAGTTTCCAATTTAGAAAACAAGTGGTACGACACGGATGATGCCTGGAGAGCAAAACTTGAGCAGGCTTATCATAAAGCCAAACTCTCCTTTGGCAATACTCCCGAATTTGATTATTTGGAAAAGCTGTATACTCGTACTCGCAAAGAAGTGAACAAAAGAGAACGAGGTGTCGCAGCCATCTTTAGAAGAAACAAAGTTGCGTGCATTACCGCTCTCTTAATTGGCGGTGGAATCTTAATGCTTGTTATTGGCATTTCTTTGTTTGCTGCAGGCTCCCCCGAAGAAAACTTTGGAATCTCTTGGGGTGGCTTGACGTTTGCAATTATTGGCATCAATTTCTTAATTGCTCCAACTTGGGTTCTTGAAGAAATGAGAAAAAAAGAAGGGAAAGGCAAGAAGAAAAGCAGCCTTACAAATAATAGTTCCACCCGTACCATTGGAAAAGACCACGATGAGTTCTATCACGAAAACTACGACGATATGGCAGAATACTTGAAGGCTCGTGGTTTTAGAAATGTAATTGCCAAGCCCATAAGGAAAGGTCTTCTTGACACAGAAGGGGCTATTGAAGGCATCAGCGTTGCCGGCAATACCGAGTTTGACGGAGACGATGAGTTCGATATTGATTCTACAATAATTCTTCGATACTATTCGAGAAAACGATAAGGAGGGCAAATCATGGCTTTGTTTGACAGGAACAAAAGGAAAGGCGGATTTATGGACGAAATTCGCTGTGACGAGCCATCTTACCTTATATGGAAGTGGCATCCGTCTGGTTCGCAATTAGGCGAAAATGTCCGTGAAAACTCTATTCGTTGGGGTTCCTCTCTGCGAGTAAAAGATGGCGAAGTTGCCGTTTTCGTCTATAAGCAGAAGAACGGAACAATGCAGGATTTCATTGTCGGTCCTTTTGATCAGACAATCAAAACCGCAAACTTTCCTGTGTTGTCAAGCATTGTCAGCTCGGCTTATGATGGCGGCACACCATTCCAAGCAGAGGTTTATTTCATTAACCTTGCCCGAATTATCCAAGTGAGATTTGGTGTACCCTTTTTCGATGTATATGATCCGAGATTCGCAGACTTCGGCGTACCTGTTGCAGTTAGAGGAACAATCAGCTTTGGCATCGCCGATTATAGAGAGTTTATCAAGCTGCATAGGCTCAGCACTTTCAATCTTGACGATTTCCAGCGTCAGATCCGCGATGCAGTCAGTCGCTATGTGAAAGATGCCGTTGCCAATGCTCCTGCAGCGCATAACATCCCTGTTATCCAGATCGAGAGCAAAACTGCCCAGATCAACGATGTGGTCGAATATGATCTCAGGGAAAGATTGAAGGAGGCCTTTGGCGTTGTCGTTTCCGGCGTTGATATCAGTGCGATTGAGATCGACAAAACCAGCGACGGCTATCAGCAGCTTATGGCCGTAACAAAAGAGATTACCACTACCAAAGTTCAAGCCGAAACAACAGATTACGTTGAAAGGCTGCGTATTCAGCGTGAAGAAGCGCAATATGCAATGCATAAGCAGACTCAAACCGCAAATATCGGTGCTTTCCAAGTTGAAAAGCAGACTGAAGTTGGCATTGCAGGCGCTGAGGCTTTGGGCCGTATGGGTGAAAACAACGCTGGCAGGGTTGATTTGGGTAATAGCGGCACCGGCTTTAATCCTGCCGCTATGATAGCGGGTATGGCAGTAGGCGGTGCGGTAGGCCAAAATATCGCCGGAGCAATGAATAACATGATGAGCGGCATCAATCAACCCATGCAATCCGGAATGACGCCGCCCCCGCTTCCGACAGTTGCATATCATGTAGCTGTCAACGGTCAGGCCACCGGTCCCTTCGATCTGGCAACGTTGAAGCAAATGACTTTGGCGGGACAGTTCACAGTAAATAGCTTTGTCTGGAAAGCAGGCATGAGCGAATGGACAAAAGCTGGAATGGTTGAAGAGCTGAAAACACTGTTTCTTGAAATGCCTCCCACTCCTCCAACAGCATGACCATTGAAGCGCAGAATAATAACTGAAGAGATTATCTGAAAAACAAACAAGCGCCCCGCATGGGGCGCTTGTGATTGCTGTTTTGCGAAAGCTTATTTGACTTCCACGGTCGCGCCGACTTCTTTGAAGGTGGCAACGATCTTCTCGCACTCTTCCTTGGAGATGCCTTCCTTGAGGGGCTTCGGAGCGCCATCGACGAGCTCCTTGGCTTCCTTCAGGCCGAGGCCGGTCAGCTCACGGACAGCCTTGATGACCTTGATCTTCTCGGAACCGACGTCCTTGAGGATCGCGTCAAACTCGGTCTTCTCTTCAACGGCTTCAGCAGCCTGGGCGGGGCCAGCAACGGCAACAGCGGTCGCGGCGGCGGAAACGCCAAACTCCTCTTCGAGGGCCTTAACGAGCTCGGAGAGCTCAAGAACGGTCATCGCCTTGATATCGGCAATCAGTTGCTCTTTATTCATTGTGATATATCCTCCTGTAAGTATTTTTAAGTAATTGATTTTGTCTGCCGGTTATTCGGCGTCTGCGGCGGGAGCACCCTCGCCCTTCTGCTTCGCGATCTGATCGAGCACGATAGCAAGGCCGGAAATGGGGCTCATCATGCTGCCCAGCAAGCGTGCGAGAAGCACTTCGCGGGAGGGCAGGTCAGCCAGAGCGTTCATTGCGTCGGCGTCGGACACTACGCCGTTGATGATGCCGCCCTTCATTTCGCACTTCTTGTACTTCTTGATGGCCTCTTTGAGGATCTTCGCCGGAGCGACCGCATCATCATACCCGAACGCGAACGCGGAAGGCCCTTTCAGGAAGTCGTGGATCTTTTCGTCGATGCCGTCTTCCTTCGCAGCGCGCTCAACGATGGAGTTCTTCAGAACCACATATTCAACGCCCGCTTTGCGCATGTCGTTGCGGAGTGCAGTGACTTCCTCAACGGTGAGTCCGCGATAATCGAACACGACCATGGATTGCGCCTTGGCGATCTTTTCTTTGATCTCGGCAACCTGCTGCGCCTTCATCTCAATGATTTTAGCATTTGCCATGGTTTCACCTCCTTTAAAAAATAATCCCCTGCCGAAAGACAGGGGACGAAAGCACACAAAAAAAGTTTGCGGAGCTTGGACCTCGGCGGGATATTAAGCCTTGCGGCACCTGCTGTCTTCGGCATATTCAATTCCGAACGTTACTTTACCATATCCTCGGCCGCTTGTCAACGGGAAATGCAAGGTTTTCCGCCTTTTTTGCGCGTTTTTCATTCGTTATCCGCATCCGCGCGTTTCTCTTCCCCCTGCTGCTCCCCCTTATCCATAAGCGTGCTCACAATGCCGCAGAGGATGCCGCCGATCGGGAACACGGCCCAGGCCGGGTGCCACTTGTTCCAGATGAACCCGCAGGCAAGAAAAATCGCCGTCGCCGTCAGCATGATCGCCCCGCTGATGCGGCTTGAAAGCGGCTCCCCGCCCGCGCGCGGCTTGTTTTCGCGGTTATAGGCAGCGATATCGTATTTGCTCTTTTGCAGACCGCCATATACGATAAGCGGCACGCCGATCGTAACCCCAACAAGCACTACCGCGCCCGCAGCATACTCCGATACGGCGCTACCCCAAGCCGCTGCGCCAAACTCAGCAATGCCCACGCAGGCGATCACGCCAAGAAGGATCGCGCCAATGCCCACGCACAGCCGTGCTGCAAAAACGCTGTTCGCTCTGCGGCATTCCGCGGCGCTGTAAAGCGCGCCCACGCGGGGATGCTCCCTGCGGAAGCTTTCCATGCGGATGCCATAAAGCACGAAGAGCAGCACGGCAACCGTAAGAAGCCCGAGGAACACCATGGTCATAATTTCTTCGCCAACGATCATGCCGAGCCCAACGAGCAGCGTCACGCCCAGGAGAATGAGCGCCACCCCGCCCGCGATTGCGCGGGAGAACGCGTTCATGAAGGGTTCGTATTCCGCATCGTCCTCGGACGCGGCGGCATCCGCGCTGCCGCGCACGAGCGTTTCAAGATCGCAGCCGAACAGCTCACACATCTGGAGCAGCTTTTCCATTTCAGGGTAGCTCTGCCCGCTCTCCCACTTGGAAACGGACTGGCGCGTTACACCGAGCGCCTCTGCAAACTGTTCCTGCGTGAGGCCACGGCGCTTGCGCAGAAACTGGATGTTATCAGAACAGGACATGAGTGTTACAACCTCCAACAAAAAATATCATTCAGCGCTGTTGTCGGCTCTTATTGTACCATTCATACCGCGCACCCGGAACCAATTTCGTGTTGCTTTTTGCGTTTTTTTGCGCAACTGCAACGTTACATGCCTCTGAAACCGCGCTAAATCCCAACACCCGCTTCTTCTCCCCCACTTCAACCGCACCGGAAAACATGCTATAATGGCTTAAAATCATTGTATGGTGGTATGGGGAATGCACAAGTTGTATCAAAAAAGCGAAATCTGGTTTGCCATCCTGTGGATCATCGTCTACGTTGTCGGAACGAGCGTTGCCGATGCGGTATCGGAAGCGGCCGGCATGGCAAAGTCGGTAACTCTGCTCTTTCACATAGCGCTTTCCGCAATCGCATTGGTCTGGCTTTCGAAGCACGGTTTGCGCAAAAAGTACGGCCTCTGCAAAACGGAAACACCCGCTTCCCGCTTTCTGTATTATATCCCGCTCATCGCCATCGCTTCCTGCAACCTGTGGTTCGGCGTTGCGCTGAACCTGCCAGCGCATGAGGCGCTCCTGTACATCGGCAGCATGATTTGCGTGGGCTTCCTCGAAGAGCTGATCTTCCGCGGATTCCTGTTCAAGGCCATGAGCCGGGACAACATAAAGTCTGCGGTGCTCGTTTCCAGCATCACCTTCGGGATCGGGCACATCGTAAACCTGATCAACGGCAGCGGCGCGGATATTGTTTCAAACCTTTGCCAGATATGCTATGCTACGGCTTTCGGCTTCCTGTTCGTCATCCTCTTCCACAGGGGGAAAAGCCTCCTGCCGTGCATCATCGCACACAGCACGATCAATGCGCTCAGCGTTTTTTCAAGCAGTGCAAACATCTCAACCGGAACGATCATCATCGTCTCCGTTGTGCTGACTGTGGTTGCGCTCGCATATGCGTTCCTGCTCCTGAAGCTGCTTCCAAAGCAGCAGGAGGAATAGGCTCGTTATATAAACACAGCACCCGGCGTTCACTCCGCTTCCAACAGGCGTCTGCTGCTGTTGTCCATGGCCAGCGCACCAAGCGGAGCGGTTATTAAAATCGCCAGAACCGCGATCGACAGCGCCAGTTTTCCGCAGGGAAGGCCCAGCGCCAACGGCACGGAACCGATGGCGGCCTGAACGGTCGCCTTTGGGAGATAAGAAAAGACGCAGAAAAGCCGTTCTTTTGTATTGAGCGGTGTGCCCAACATGCAAAGCAGAACGCCGGCAGAACGAATCACAAGTGCGATCCCTATCATCGCCGCTGCCGGAAAGCCCGCGCTCAAGGTATACCGAATGTCCACGGCCGCGCCAACAAGCACAAACAGGATCACCTCGGCAGCCAGCCACAGCTTCCCGAGCTTTTCCTGCAGCCGCATTATGACTTCCTTTACGCTCCGCATTGCGATCACAAACGCCATGCTTATGACCGCAAGCAGGCCCGACACAGCGACAATGCCCTGAAGCCACGTTTCCGCCGCAAGCAGCAGAAAAGCTGTGCCGAGCATGATAATAACCTTCACGCTGTTTCTTATCAAATGCCCGTTTTTACAGCGCATTTCAAAGAATGAGGACAAAGCAAACCCAAGCACAGCGCCAGCCGCTATGCCAAGCACGATTGAAACAGGGATGTCGACAAAGCCCGTCCAATCGGCAGTTCCGCCCTGCGCCATGGAAACAACGGTTGAAAAGACGACCAATACAAATACGTCATCCAGGGATGCCCCGGCGAGTATCATTTGCGGTATGCCCTTTTTCGTCCCGACCCTGCTTTCGATCAGGCCGACCATTCTCGGCACGACAACAGCCGGGGAGACCGCGCTCAGCACAGCGCCGATCACAGCAGCCTCAACGCTCGTTATTCCGAAAAGTACCGGCGCAAAGAGCACATACGCCATGATCTCAAACGTGGCCGGGAGGAATGCGAGCAACAGCGCGGGCCTTCCCACCTTTTTCAGGTCTTTCCCGTTCAGGGACAGCCCTGCTTTGATGAGGATAATAACAAGGGCCATCTTGCGCAGCTCTACCGATATCCCAAGGATCGAAGGGTCGAGCAGGTCAAGCACGAACGGCCCGAGCAGAATGCCGGCAATGAGCATGCCGATGATCCGCGGCAGTTTGATTTTTTCCGCGATTGCCGCAAGGCTCAATCCCACAAGAAAAATAAGGCCCAGTGACGTTAACATAATATTTAATCCTCCGGAAAGCGCAGAAAAAGCTGACAATTTCTGCGTAGAATTTTGCAGAAGTCATCAGCTTTTCAAGCGGTTCAGGTTACCCTTTGGGAGAACTTCATTCCCATTATTCTATTCATGATGCGGCCTTGCATCCGCCTGCCCGACCTTTAGCAGGTTCGGATATTCAGGCTGGCTTCTTACTTGTCCACTGGCTTCATTGTGGGGAACAGCAGCACGTCCCGGATGGTGGAAGAATCGGTCAGGAGCATGACCATGCGGTCGATGCCGATGCCGATGCCGCCCGTCGGAGGCATGCCGTATTCGAGGGCGGTGCAGAAGTCCTCGTCGATCATCATGGCCTCATCATCGCCCTTGGCACGCTCCATGGCCTGCTGCACAAAGCGGCCGCGCTGGTCGATGGGGTCGTTCAGCTCGGAGAAGGCGTTCGCATACTCATGGCCTGCGATGAACAGCTCAAAACGCTCCGTGATGCCGGGGCACCCGGGCTTGCGCTTTGTGAGCGGAGAGACCTCCACCGGGTAATCGATGATGAACGTGGGCTGCACGAGGCGATCCTCCACGAACTCGTCAAAGGCTTCGGCAAGAATCTTGCCCTTCGTGGCCGTCTTATCTTCGATCTCAAGGCCGATGGACTTTGCAAGCGCGCGCGCTTCTTCATCCGTCGCACAGGCAAGGAAGTCCGCGCCCGTGTATTCCTTCACGGCGTCGTTCATCGGCAGGCGGCGGAAGGGAGGCGTAAGGTCGATCTCCTGCCCCTGATAGTTGATCTTCGTCGTGCCGTTGACCATTTGGCAGCAATGGGAGAACAGATCCTCGGAAAGGGCCATCATGCCGTTATAATCCGTGTAAGCCTGGTACAGCTCGATGGTGGTAAATTCCGGGTTGTGCGTTGCGTCCATGCCCTCGTTGCGGAAGATGCGGCCGATCTCGTATACGCGCTCCAAACCGCCCACGATGCACATCTTCAGATGCAACTCCGTAGCAATGCGCATGTACATGTCGATATCAAGCGCGTTATGGTGCGTGATAAACGGGCGCGCAGACGCGCCGGAGGCCGTTGTGTTGAGCACGGGCGTCTCCACCTCGATGAAGCCCTGCGCATTGAGCCGGTTGCGGATCTCCGCAATGATCCTCGAGCGTTTGACGAACGTTTCGCGCACGCCGGGGTTCACGATAAGGTCCACAAAACGCTGGCGGTAGCGCAGTTCCGGGTCCTTCAGGCCATGGAACTTCTCCGGCAGCGGGCGGAGGGACTTGGAGAGCAGCGTAACCTGTTCCGCGTGGATGGAGATCTCGCCGGTGCGGGTCTTGAACACCTTGCCCACAACGCCGAGGATGTCGCCGATATCCATGGTCTTGAAATCGGCATAGGCTTCCTCGCCCACATCATCCCGGCGGACGTAGATCTGAATGTCGCCCTTGTAATCGAGCAGGTGGGCAAAGCTGGCCTTGCCCATGATGCGTTTGGACATCATGCGCCCCGCCAGGCTCACGGATTTTCCCTCGAGCGCATCGTATTGCGCGATCACATCCGTGCTGTACAGCTGCTGGTCATAGCGCACGATCTCAAACGGATCGCGGCCGGCATCCTGAAGTGCCTTGAGCTTATCCCGCCGGATCTGCAGCAGTTCGCTCAGTTCCTCCTGGGTGAGAGCCCGCTCTTCAGGCGCGTTCACGTTTCTTTGCTCGTCCATGTTTCTCTCCTGTTTGTGTGATTGAAATGTTTTGCCGGATCACTTGCTGATGGCAAGGATCTCAAACTGCATCATGCCGCCCGGGGTCTGGATGTCCACCTTTTCGCCAGCCTTGTGACCGATGAGCCCTGCGCCCACGGGGGATTCGTTGGAAATGCGGTTTTCGAGCGGGTTGGCTTCCGCCGTACCTACGATCTGGTATTCCGCCTCGCGGCCGCCAAGCGCGGGCATGCGCACGCGCACCGTTGCGCCCACGTTCACAACGTCCGTCCTGATGCTGTCCTCATCGATGAGCACAACGTTCTTGAGCATGTTCTCGATCTCGACGATCTCATACTCCATGCGCGCCTGCTCGGCCTTTGCCGCATCGTATTCCGCGTTTTCGCTGAGGTCGCCGAACGAACGGGCGATCTTGATCTGTTCCGCAATTTCCGTGCGGCCGGTGGTCTTCAGGTATTCCAGCCGCTCCTCATATTTCTTTACGCCTTCCGCAGTCAAACGTACTTCCGCCATGGATCATGTTCCTCCATCATAAAATCAAGAATAAAAAACGCACGGAGCCGCGCCCCGCATGGTTCTCTTTCTTATTTATTCTTGTTCGTATAAGCCATTATATGTAAGGGCTTCCCCTTTGTCAAGAATCTGAAACGTGTTTCTTCCCATGTCATTTTTATTAAAAGCCTAAATGTTAACAATGTGTCAACACCGTTCAATTGCCCATTTATATGTTTGACATGGCATAGATGAATTGTTATACTGAAATTAACATTATTATCAACTTAACAAATGAGGAAATCAACCATGAAAAAGTTCGTCCCAAATGCTGACCGTTTCAGGACGACATACATTTTGGTATCCAATCATTGATTTAATCATACCATAATAGCTGTAATCCAACTATAGGGGGAAACAATAAATGAAGCTCATAACTGCACGCGCTGCAAAAATCATAGCGGCTCTGCTGTTGCTTGCCTGCCTTGCCGGTGCATGCCGACTGCTGATGCATACGGGGCTGTTGCTAGCAGGCCGGATATCGGTGGAACGGGCGGGCGCGGAGCCCATCCTGCTTAGCGGAAAACCGCAGGAAGGCGGGTGGCTCACCCTGCCGGAGCAGATCGTTCTCAACGCGCCGGAAGGTATCCCGCAGGCGATACGCACCGGGGTCACATGCATGGGGCTTCTGCGCTTTCTCCCGTGCTTTGCGGCGCTTATTCTCTGCGCGCTCATGCTCATCAACATTCTGCGGGGGCAGCTTCTCTGCAAAACAAATGCCCGCCTGCTGTGCGCGGCGGGCGCTGTCATAACCGCAACGGCAATCCTGCTCCCTCTGCTTAATGGATATGCGATTCCCGCGCTGATTCAGGCAGCCTCAGGCGCGGGGATTGGAGTTGGGCTGGATTTTTCCCGCAGCCCGCAGCTCTGGCAGGGGCTTGTTCTTTTGCTTGCCGCGCAGGTGCTGCATACCGGTGAGCAGAGAGCCTGATTTATGATGCACACTAATGATACAACCACAATAATTCACAGGGGACGTCCGGGAGGACGTCCTCAACATCCGTGCTCTCAGCAGTTATGCGCGAAGATGTTGCCATTGTTCCACCCTCTCAGTCACCTGCGGTGACAGCTCCCCCAAAGGGGGGAGCCAAGCCTCATTCCCACCTACACCCACATTGAAGCAGGCTTGCCTCTCCCCTCGGGAGAGGTGGCAATGCCGCAAGGCATTGACGGAGAGGGGGTGTGTAGGGGACGATGCCCTCCATCGCCCCGTCTTATACAAACGACATTCCTTTTATTTTGCGGGATATCCGGAGTCCGTCCCCTACACCCTTTCTTCCGGCTGAATTATCAATTATCAATTGTCAATTATCAATTCTCGATCAGCCGTTCAGGCTTTCCCTGTATTGCAGGAGCATGGTTTCAAGCTCCGCAAGGCTGCCGATGCGGTTCACCTGCGCGCGCAGCGTGGACGCACCGCGCATGCCGGAAAGATACCACGCCACATGCTTGCGCATTTCGATGACCGCGCGGCCGCCGCGGCATTCCACGAGCCGCCGGGCATGGGCAAGCGCCGCATCGATGCGTTCCGCATCGGTGGGCGGCGTATATTCCCTGCCGGAAAGGGCGGCTTTGATCTCCGCAAACAGGAACGGATTTCCCTCCGCGCCGCGTGCGACCATCACACCGTCACAGCCGGTATGCGCACGCAAAGCAAGCGCATCCGCACCGGAGAACACATCCCCGTTGCCGATCACAGGGATGGAAACCACCTGCTTCACTTCTGCGATAATGTCCCAATCCGCACGGCCGCTATACATCTGTTCCCGCGTGCGTCCGTGCACGGTCACCATCGACGCGCCGGATTCCTCCGCCATGCGTGCAAACGCAACAGCGTTGATGTGCTCCGCATCGTAGCCCTTGCGGAACTTCACCGTCACAGGCAATGCGGACGCCTTCGCCGTGGCCTCGATGATGCGCGCAGCGCGGGGCAAATCGCGCATGAGCGCGCTGCCCTCCCCATTGCCGGTGATCTTGCGGGCGGGGCAGCCCATGTTCAGGTCGATGAGCGCCAACCCCTCCGGCGCTTCCTCCGAAAGGCGCTTTGCCATCTCCGACACGATCTCAGGCTCCGCGCCGAAAAGCTGCACGCCATAGGGCCGCTCCTGCGGAGAGGCCGCAAGCAGGGAAGCCGTGCGGTCGCTGCCATAATAAAGCCCCTTTGCGCTCACCATTTCCGTATAGGAAAAATCAGCCCCCATGGCGCGGCAGATCTCGCGGAAGGCAAGATCCGTAACGCCCGCCATGGGCGCAAGCAGGACGGGAAATTCCGTTTTGGGGTCAAAAAAGAGCAAAGGTTCATCTCCTTTGGAAAATCGGGGTGTTGAAGGTGCAGCGCACCTTCGGAGGCATTTGCAGAAAATTCGAAACGATGGTTATAATCCGCGGGACGTCCGGAGGCTGTCCCCTACACTTGTCCTCTCGGTGATTATGCACATGTAGGGGGCGATGCCCTTCATCGCCCCGCCTTATACAACCCATACCCGCAATAGAACATTCTTGCCTCTCCCCCTGGGAGAGGTGGCAGCGCACAGCGCTGACGGAGAGGGCGGTCTTTCACCCTTCACCCTTAGTTTTTCACTCTTTTTACGGTGTCGGTGAAGGCAGCAGCGAATAATCCGGCGTGGGAACGGGCTTCATTTCCGGGTTTTCCTCAATGAGCGTAAGCCCCGTAATGTACCAGCGCGAGCCGGAACGCGCAAGCGCTACCGAATAACGCGCCGGCACCCATTCCGGAAGCTCCGCGCCGGATTCCGCATCGTTTGCGGCAGCATTGACGGCGGCAAGCTGCGTCAACACCTGCATGTTCGCGCGCTTGTTCCAGGGGAGGACCGTGACGCGCTCCACATCCACCCGGTAATCGAAGCTTGAAACGGTGAACGCGTCGTACGCGCCTTCATAGAGCGCATTGTCGTTGCGCACGAAATCCTCCGTGAAATACTCCGTCAGCTCCAGCACCGCGCCGTCCGTCAGGATGCATTCGGCGCGCGCCTCCAGCCCCTCTGTCACGAGAATGTAGAGGTTGCTCACATACATGCCCTCTACGAACACGCCGAGGCAGAGCGCCACGATGGCGGTGATGATCAAAAGCGTGCGCAGCACATACCAGATGGAACGACTTGCGACCGCATATTTGTTGCGCGACATAAGCGGCTTCCTTTCAAACTGCCGAAGCGGCCGCATGCAGCCGTTTCGATACTTTTTCAAATTAAGAATACCACATCGCGCCCCGGAAGGCAAATGAACGGTTTGTGAGGATTTAGAGAATAAAAAAGAGGGCGCATGCGCCCTCACAGCTGCTTATTGTGCTTATTGCAGGCCAAGCCCCTTTGTCAGCGTTACGATGAAGTCCTGCACGTTCGTGACGATACCGCGTGCGGAAAGGCTTCCTCGATCCACGAGCTTGTTCACCACAAACTCCGCGATATCCACGCAGTAGAAATAGATCTGGCGTACCGTGCCGTCCGGCAGAACGCGATAGGAAGGCGTCATGTTCCCCGTGGCAATGGTGTGGAGCATGCTCGCCATGCAGATGACCGTCGTTGCGTCCCGTACCTGCTCCCGCATGCGGTCCTGCGCCTCGTACGCATCGCCGATAACGCCAGGCAGCGGGCCGTCATCCCGGATAGAACCGGCAAGGACATACGGCACATGATGTTTTTCGCACTGGCACATGATGCCATCCGTGAGCCCTTCATTCTGTATGAACGCACCGATGCTCCCATGATACCGCGCACGGTTGATCGTATCCAGATGATTATAATGGCCGTTCGGCTGGCTCTCCTGGGTATAGATATTCTGCCCGAGCGCAGTATTCAGGTAGGCCGCCTCAAGGTCGTGCGTTGCAAGCGCATTCCCGGCAAGCAGCGCATGCACATAACCGTTTGCAACAAGCAGGGAAAACGCGTTTCGGGCGTCATGGTCAAAAGCAAACGCGGGTCCCATGACCCAAACGATCTTCCCATGCTCCCGTTCGTAGCGCAGCAACTCATATAATTCGTCATAATCCTTGGAAAAGGCCGTCTCACGGGAGCGGCCCTGCCGGAAGGAAAATACCTCATTCCGACGGCGTGTTTCACGGAAGCCGTCCGGATGGATGAAGATGCCCTCCTCACCATTTTCCGTGCGCCCGATGGCAACAAGCTCGCCGCAGCGGAGCGTACGGATTTCACGCACGGCGATCCGGCCGTTTTCGCGGACTGCCACGCAGTCCATGCGGCTTTCCGGGGCAAGCACCCATGTGTCCCCAATCTTAAAATATTCCGGGAAGATACTCATGGCATGGTATCCCTCCGGCGCGACCTGATCCGCCGGCGCAGGCAGCCAGACGCATGTGGGAGCGTCCACAAATTCTTTTTTGGAAAAATCCGGCGCCATGTAGACGCGCAGTGCAAAGCTCATCGGTCCTGCCCCTTTTGGAACCGTTTTTTTAATAATATATAATATATTATATATTATTTCGGTTCTGAGATGGTAAATAGCATACCATATTGCGAAAATGGGCGCAACCATTTCGCGTATCACGCTGCGGCATCAAAAAAGCGCATGCTGTATACTGCGCCCGGCGTTGGGAATACTAACCGCAGAAAAGAGCCGGCACATGCCGGAATCAACAAGGAGGCACAGTATGAAACAAAAAAGTATGCTTTTGTCCGCTTTGCTGCTCGCACTGCTTATGCTCGGCGCCGGCTGCTTCAACGGCAAAGTAACGCCCACACCTGCGGTGAAAGCAAGCCCCAGCCCGAACCTGACAACGCCGAACCCGACCCTGACCCCCGGCGCCAATACCACAAGCCCGCTTACGCCGTCCGCCAGCCCGGATGTTGCAGGCGGCAACACGATCGAAGGCTTCCGGGAAGGGGAAACGGTAGAAGTCGCCAGCCTGCCTGAAAAGGTGACGAAGGCCGTGAAGGACAAATATCCGAACGCGACCATTAAGAGCGCCACCTATGCCACTTACATGGACGATCAGATGTACCACCTGATGCTTGAAGGCGCGGGCGAAAACACCACCGAGATCTACGCGAAGGCGGACGGCACCCTGCTGCCCTTCAACGCGGAAAGCACCCCGGGAACCACTACCGGCGGCAACGGTGGCAACGGCGGAACAAGCAACGGCTGATCGCCGAAGCGCCGAGGAAGTTCAGAAGTTCAACGGAAATTTTAAAGGCGGAACGAACGTGTTCCGCCTTTTCTGATTTTTGAGAAGTTTGGTTATTTCACGGTGATAAGCTCATAGGAGCGGGTGCCGAGGCCGATCTTTTCCGCATGCGCGAGGCAGCTCTTCCAGTCGGATTCCGGCGTCAGGTTGGTGAAATGGTCGCCCCGGTCAACGAAGCCTTCCTTCGCCATGTTTTCCGAAAGGCGGCTGCCCGGCAGAGGATGTGCCGCAAGGCAGGCGTCCGCGCAGGCCTGATCGAGCGCAAGCGGATCGAAGGAGGCAAACATGCCGATGTCCGGCAGGATGGGTGCGTCGTTCTCGCCGCGGCAATCGCAGTACGGGGAAACATCCACAATAAGGGAGATGTGGAAGTTCGGCCGCCCATCCAGCACAGCCTTCGTGTATTCCGCCATGCGGCAGTTGAGCACCTCCACGGCGTTATCCTCCGTGAATTGGATGGCATCATAATTGCACGCGCCAAGGCAGCGCCCGCAGCCCACGCAGTGCGTAAGATCCACCGTCATCTTCTTTTTCTCCATGTCGAACACGAGGCCGTCGTTCGCGCATTCCCGGCGGCATTTGCGGCAGCCGCGGCAAAGCTCGGGGTCAATGCTTGGCTTGCCGTTGGAGTGCTGCTCCGTTTTGCCTGCACGGGAGCCACAGCCCATGCCGATGTTCTTGATCGCCCCGCCAAAGCCGGTGGCCTCATGCCCCTTGAAGTGGGTGAGGCTGATGAACACGTCCGCATCCATCACCGCGCGGCCGATCTTCGCTTCCTTTACATATTCGCCGCCCACGACCGGCACGGCGATGTCATCCGTGCCCTTGAGCCCGTCGCCGATGATGACGGGGCAGCCCACGGTAAGCGGCGTAAAGCCGTTCTCCCAGGCGCAATAAAGGTGCTCCAGCGCGTTTTTGCGGCTGCCGGGATACATGGTGTTGCAATCCGTGAGAAACGGCTTGCCGCCCAGCTCCTTCACCACGTCCGCCACAGCCTTCGCATAATTCGGGCGCAGATAGCTGATGTTGCCAAGCTCGCCGAAATGCAGCTTGATGGCAACGAACTTTCCGTCCATATCGATCTCGCCGATACCGGCCCTGCGCATGAGCTTTTTGAGCTTTGTGGGCAGGCCGTCCCCCCTGACTTCCGTCCGAAAATCGGAAAAATAAACCTTTGCTTTTTCCATAATGCTTTACGCTCCTGTTCTTTTGCAGTATCAATGGTCGCCGATGGTATTATAGCGGCTCAAGCACGCTTTAAGTCAAGTATGCGCCGCAAATTTTATGAAAGCGGGCTGCCTTCACAGCAGCCGCACGTTTTTTCTGATGCCGAGCAGGCACACATAGGCCTCGCGTACCGGCGTGCCCGTGAGCGCGGCAAGCGCCTCCGCATACAGCGAGACCTGGCGTTCATGCTCCGCGGCAGCCTCTTCCGGCGAGGTGCCCGCAGGCACGAAATCCGTCTTGTAATCAAGCAGCACCCACGCTCCGTTTTCGAGGAAGCAGCAATCGATCACGCCCTGAAGCAGGATGGGCTCATCCGTATTCACACCAAGCAGATGGCGCGCGCTCACGCGGTAATTGAACGCAAGCTCCCGGCGCACCGTATCCGCCGCGCAGAGCCGCCGTCCCAGCGGCGAAGCGAAAAACGCCGCGACATTCCGGGGCCGGATAGCTGCCGCCTCTTCCGCTTCAAGCAGCCCCTCGTTTTCCAACCGGGCGATCTCCCGGGCGACGCTCTCCTCCGTATGCGGCAAAAGCGCGATCATAGAAAGCAGCGTATGCACCGCTGTGCCGCGCTCCGCCGCGCCAAGGCGGGCGTCCTTTTCCGCAAAGCCTGGCGCTTCGGCCATTTTGATCTCATGCCCGGCAAGGCCGGTGACCGTCACGCGGCTCGGGATCACGGTGTCCGCCTCATAGGCGTATTGCCGGGAAAACCAGGCCGGGCGCACGCCGCCCTCCGCGCGCGCCATGCGGGCAAAGCGCTCATATTCCCCCTTCTGCATGCGCCCGTCGAGCAACGAAGCACCCACCGCCGGACGCACGGAGACCTGCATCCAGCCGCCGGGCTCCGTCCGCTTCCAGGGGAGGCCGTAGCGTTTGCGCAGCACGTCGCCTCCCTCCGTTTGCAGCACCGCGCCAAGCACCCAGTCGAGAAGCCGGTTTGCCGCAGCAACGCGCGCGGGGCTCATCGGCAGCGCCGCCTCGCGCACGGCGCGCTCCGCATCCGGCAGCGCGGCAAGCAGGATCAGCCTGTCCCGCGCACGGGTCATCGCCACATAAAGCACCCGCATCTCCTCCGCAAGGTCCTTCGCAGCGGAACGCGCCGCAATGGCGCGCTTATAAAGCGTCTCCTTCCGGAAGGTGCCTTCCGTGAGCTTTGCGCCGATGCCGAGCAGCCCATCCGCCGTAAGCGATGCGCGCGCAGCCATGCGGTTAAAGGGGCGCGCAAGCCCCGCGATGATCGTGACAGGGAACTCCAGCCCCTTGCTCCGGTGCACGCTCATCACGCGCACCACGTCCGCACCCGCCGTCTGCGCCGCGCCGAGCGTCCCCCGGCTTACGACCTTATCCATAAAGGAAAGGAATGCCGAAAGGCCGCGCATACCGCTCCGTTCATACAGCCGCGCACGCTCCACGAGCAGGCTGAGGTTCGCCGAGCGCTGCTTCCCGCCTGGCAAAGCGCGGCAGTAGGCCGCATACCCCGTCTCATCGAGCAGATAGCCGCAGAGCTCCTCCACGCTGAGCAGGCGCGAAAGCGCGCGCCATTCCTCCAGCTTGCGCAGCATGTCCTTCGCCTTCATGCCAAGGGGCGTATCATATTGCGCGGCGCGGGAGAGCGAATCGATGCACGCAAGCGGCGCGCCCGCTTCATCCCGCCCATGCTCGGCGCGCAGGCGGGCGATCTCCTCCGTCGTGAACCCGCCGATGGGTGAGCGCAGCACGGCAGCGAGCGAAATATCCCGCCGCCGGTTGTCGATCACGCGCAAAAGTTCCAGGAACACGCGCACCTCTACGGCGTCGAAAAAGCCGCCCGTCAGCTCCGCGTAGGCGGGCACGCCCGCAAGCGCGAGCGCCTCCGTCCAAAGCTCTGCAACGCCCCGGTGTGAGCGCAGCAGGATCGCAAAATCGGAAAAGCGCAGCGGACGTTCCTCGCCGGTCTCCCGGTCGGTCACGCGCTCCGTCTCCATCAGCGCATGGATGCGCTCTGCCGCCATCGCCGCCTCAAGGGCGACAGCATCCGGCTGTTCCGCAGTCTCCTCTTCCTCATCCTCCTCCCCATCGCCGGATTCCGGCGCAGGGACATCCGCCATGTCCGCAATGAGAAGCTCCGCCCCGCCGGGGCAGCCATGGTCATCCCTCCCATGCACGAGCGCGGCGGCTTCATCGTATTCGATCTCGGCTGCCTCCGCCGTCATGATGCGCGAAAACACCTCGTTCACGGCGTTTACAACAGCGGAAGAGCTTCGGAAATTGGCGTTGAGATCGATCCGCGTGCCGCCCTGCCCGGCGCGGTAGCGCGCATAACGCTCCATGAACAGGCGGGGCTCCGCCATGCGGAAGCGGTAAATGGACTGCTTGACGTCGCCCACGAGGAACAGGCCATCCTCCCGCAGGATCGCGGCAAGGATCTGCTCCTGCACGGGGTTGCTGTCCTGATATTCATCCATGAAAACATAGCGGAAGCGGCGGCGGTATTCGCTGGCCACGGCCTCGTTCTGAAAAAGATCGAGCACCTTGTGTTCCATGTCGGCATAGTCGATAACCGAGCGCGCCGATTTTGCCTCCGCGTAGCGCTCATCAAGCGCGGCGACGGTGTCATACAGTTCGCGCAGCAGTGGATACTGCGCCTGAAGGCGGGCAGCCTCCTCCGCAAGCGGGACGGCATAAGCGTCCTGCTGCGTGCTGATGACTTTCTTGAGATTCCCGCGCGCTTTTTCGAGAACATCCTTTTCCGCCTCATCCACGCCTTTCCAGCTGATCCGCGAGAACTTTTCAAATCCCGCAAGCGCCGCGGCATAAGCGTCCCGCGTTTCATGCAGCAGCAGCCCACGCGCAGCGAGGATCTCCCCATCGAGATGCGCGGCAAGCTTGGGGTGATCCTGCGCGATCGTATCCCGCAGGCCCTGCAACCGGTCTGCAGCCGCAGCAAGTGCCCGGCGGTCCCGCTTCAAAAGCTCCTGCACAGCGGGCGAAGCCGCAAGCGCTTCCGGCGTGACGCGATACTGTTCCACCGCCTGCAAGAGCCAGGGAAGCGGCTCCGGCTGGGCCAGCGCAAAATCATAGATGCCGAGGATCAGCTCCGCCACGTTTTGTTCGTTCCCGCCGAGCGCATCCACAAGCGCATCAAAACGGCCGCTTTCGTCCGCGCAGCGCACCTCCGCAGCTTCATCCCACGCCTCCTGCTTCATCACGAGCGTTTCCGCCTCATCCGCAACGCGAAAGGCGGGGTCGAGGCCCGCTTCCTGAAAATGGCGGCGCAGCACCTCCGCGCAGAAGGAATGCAGCGTGGAAATGTTCGCGCGCGCGGCATCCCGTGCCGCCGCACGCAGGCGGGCACGCGCCGCTTCATCCTCCGCGGCGTCCGCAGCAGCGGTAAGCCTCGCTTCCACACGCTTTTTCATCTCCGCCGCCGCAGCGTTCGTGAACGTAACACAGAGGAACTCACTCACCGACGCGCCCTCGGAAACGAGGCGCACGAAGCGTTCCGTCAGCACGGCCGTTTTTCCCGAGCCGGCAGCCGCGGACACAAGCAGGTTGCCGTTTTCTTCGATCGCCCGGCGCTGCTCATTTGTCCACTGTTTTTTCATGCTTCGCCTCCTCGAAAAACGCCTCTTTCTTCACGGTGTGCACGTTGCGGTATGTGCAGCCGGGGAATGCCGGATCAAACCCACAGACGCTCGCGTAATCGCACCAGGTGCAGGCGGTCTGCTGCTTCCCCTTCCGGAAGGGCGCCGTTTCCGCATGCCCGGCGCACACGGCCTCCGCCGTTTCCGCCGCTTTTTTTTGCGCGAACCCTTCCACAAGGGAGAATTCCTCCGGGGAAAGCGTGCCCGCGCCCTTCTCCGGGATCACAGCCGCGCCGCCCCCGGCTTCGATGAGGTGCGTCTCCTGCAGGGAAATGCCGCTCAGGCGGAATGTTTTCTGCACCGCTTCAAGCAGCGCATCGCCGGAAAGCTCCTCATCCAGCACGGGGGTTTTCACGGGCAGATAATAAAACCCGGCAGGCTCCGCGCGCCGCACTGCATCATCCGCCGCGGTGGCAGCAGTAAGGTACAGCGGCAGCTGGAGCTTCAGACCGTAATATAAATCCGTAAAATCAAAGCGGGACGCGCCCGTTTTATAGTCGATCACGCGGAGAAAGCGCGTGCCTTCCCCATCCGTGAAGCTGTCCAGCCGGTCTATCTTGCCGGAGAGCAGGCAGCGCGCGCCGTTTGAAAGCGTGAGCTCGATCGGCGGGAACGCCTTGCCGCGCCCGAACTCCACCTCACAGCCTGCTGCTTCAAAGCGCCCCGCCGCAAGCTGGCGCACGATGGCATGCGCCGTTTGCTTGATGCGGCGCACAAGCCGGGCTGAGAGGGCGCGCATGCGCGCCGTGTCCAGCAGGACGCCGTTGTTATGCTCCGCGATGAGCGGCGGCAGGATCTCCGCGAGCAGCTCATCCACCTTATCCGGCGTGATCTCCGCCGCGGGGAGCTGAAGCGCGATCAGCCGCTCCGTGAATTCCGCAAGCGCCTCGTGGCAGAACGCGCCCTCATCCGCGCGGCGTTCCCGGTACTCCTTCGGCGCCTCGATGCGAAGCCCATAGGCCGCAAAATGTTTAAAGGGGCAGGCGTTGAAGGTTTCAAGCCGCGTTGCGCTGCCATAAAGCGGCGCGCCGTAAAGCGCTGCAGCAAGCTCCTGCCCGAACGGTTCCGGCGAGCTCCTGTGGAACAGCGCGGCCTCCGCCTGCGCAAGCCGGGCCGCATATTCCGGAGAGGAAGCAAACGCCGCATAGAGGGCGCGCGTCTCCGCATCAAATCCGCCCTCGTCCACGCCGGTACGCAGGCGCGCCACGAGCCGCGAAAAGCCCGTCTCCGCCGAGACGGGCGGCGCAGGTGCAATGTCCGTCTCCGTCCTTATGCCCGGGAACATCTCCGTAATCCTGTCGATCAGGCCGCAGGGGACGGCAGCCTCCGCCCCCACGCCGAGCGGATAGGAAAGGTACAGAAACCGGCTCGGACGCGCGACCGCGCCGTAGACGTCCGCAAGCTCCTTGTCCGTGCGTTCCCTGCTCGAAGGGAGCGCGGGCAGGCCGAGGGAGGAAAGCTCCGCCAGCTCCTCATCGTCGATCATGCCGCCATCCCGCACCTGAGCGGGGAACACGCCCTCCACCGCGCCGAGCACAAACAACGCCGAAACGCTGCGCGCGCGCGTGCGGCCGAGGCTGCCGAACAGCACCTGATCCGCCGTCGTCGGGATCACGCCCACCTCGTAGGTGGAAAGCCCCTCCTGCAGCACGGCGATGTAGCGCTCCGTGGAGACCGGCGCATCGCCCAGGATGGCGTGCATTTGAGTGAACAGCTCCATGAGCATGTTGTAGACCTGCGCGCATTCCTCCATCAGCTCGAAACGGCCTTCCTCACGCAGGCGCTCCGCCTCCGCCGCAAGCTGGCCGCGCACATCGAGCCGGAGGAGATAATCATACAGCGCCTCCGTTTTCGCGCCCGCAGTGGCTGCACCCACAAGGTGCGCGCGCAGCTCCACGAGCGGCCCCATCAGCGCCGCGCGGGCACGCTCCGCAGCGGGCGGCACCTCGCCCCGGGCAAAGGGAGCCGTGAGCAGGTTCCCGCGCATGCCGTAGCGCAGCACATACAGCTCGAATTCCTCCGCATCCTCCAGCGAAACGCCCGCAAGGCCTGTCTTTGCCGTCTCCAGCACATCCCGCTGCCGGAAGGCACGCGACGCCGAAAGCAGGGCGTTCACCACAAGGCGCGCCGCGGCATAGCCCGCAAGCGGGTGCTTTGCGTCCGTGAAGAACGGGACGCCCCGCGCCCGCAGCGCCCGGCTCACGGGGTTGATGTAAGCGTCAAGATCCGTGGCGATCACGGCCATGTCGCGGTAACGGATGCCGCGGTCCGCCGCCGCGAGGATCGCATCCGCAACGGCCTCCGCCTCCGCGGTGCGGCTCGTGCCCGCAAACAGGGAGATCGCCTCCGCCGCGTCATCTCCGGCATAAGGCAGGAACGGATAAGCAAAGCCTTCGTGCTCCAGATGCCGCAGCGCCGGGTGCGCGCGTTTGCTTTCATCCTCGTGCGGGCCGGCAATGGGCAGGCGGACGATCCGCGTCGGGCTGCCCTCGCGCCGCGCGATGTCCCGAAGGCGCATGAGCAGCCGGCGCTCCGCTTCAAACACGGTATGATCCCGGCAATCCGGCGAAAGATCCACGCGCAGGGAGATGGTGAGCGAGCTTGCGCAGCGCATGAGCGCGGCGATCACGTCATAAAGCTGTTCGGAAATGAGGTCAAACCCGTCAATGATGACGGCCTGCCCGGCAATGGACGAGCGCGGAAGCCGTTCGCACAGCGCGGCAAACGCATCCGCCGCATCCATGTTGCGGCCCGAGAGATAATCCTCCGTGCGCGCATAAAGCAGCGCCAGGTCGGAAAGGCGGGCCTGGAACGGCGTGCCCACGGGGAGCCGCTCCGCCGCGCCCTGAAGCTGCTCCGGCGTGATGTTGAAACGCTTGCACTCCGTAAAGAACGTGTCGCACTGCTCCACAAAACCCGCGCGGGCCGATACGCCGCCATAGGCGGTGAGCCGCCGCGCTTCCTCCTCCGCCGTTTTGCGCACGACCATCCTGCGCCCCTGACGGGAAAGGAACACGGTGCGCTCCCCCGTTTCCCGCAGCACGTGCCGCGCAAGCGACGTAAACGAAAAGACCGACGCCTGCAGCAGGCCGCCCGGCAGGGCGGCCGCAAGCTCGCGTTCGGTCTCAAAGGTAAACTGTTCCGGCACGATGAGCGCGACATTCTCGCCGCGCGCACAAAGCTCCGCCACCTGCCGGCGGATCAACCGGCTTTTTCCGCTGCCCGCACGCCCGGCGAGGAAGGTGACCGGGGCGGCCATCAGAAGCGCTCCCGGTGCAGCGGGTTATAGACCACCCTGCCATCCTGCCGTGTGCTTTCAAACAGCGTGATGCCCTGCACGGTCATGGAGGCGTTGGGCGAAAGATCGCGGAGCTCGCCCGTCACGAGCTCATCGTGCTCCACGTTGCGCCCGAGCGTGATATGCGGGCGGAAGCGCTTGCGCTCGCGGGAAAACCCGTTGTCATACAGCGCGCACTGGAGCGATTCATACAGCCGTTCCAGCTCCTCCAGCTCGCCCTTTACCGCGAGGAAGGAAGTCTTGCTGCCGTTTTTGTCGAAGCAGTCGTACTTGCCCAGGTGCAGCGTGAACGTGCGGATGCCGCGCACAGCCTCCCGCATCGCGGCGACCGCGCCCGCCAGGTCATCCGACTCGCCGATAAAATGCAGCGTGATGTGAAAATTCTCCTGCGGCACGAACCTGCCGCCGCAGCTGAGCTGCTTAACCTCCTTCTGCACGCGCGCAAGCTCCTGCTTGAACGAGCGCGGCAGTTCAATGGCGATAAAAAGGCGCATGATGCCCTCCTTTGGAACGTTTTATCTTAACGTATAGTATACCATTCCGAAGGCGCGCCGGGCAACGGAGAGTTAAGCAAAACGGGTTCAAGCAGCGCTTGAACCCATTATACCATGTTATACCATGAAAAACCGCCGAAGCCCGGCCGGTTACTCTACCGTGACCGATTTTGCGAGGTTGCGCGGCTTGTCGATGTCGCAGCCCTTGAGGAGCGCCACATAATACGCGAAAAGCTGCAGCGGGATGAGCGGCAGGGAGGGCAGCACGAGCGGCGCGGAAGCCGGCAGCGTGATGACATGATCCGCCACGGCGGGCACGGAAGCGTCGTTTTCATCCGTGATGGCGATTACCACCGCGCCGCGGGCCTTCACCTCGCGGATGTTGCTGACCATCTTCTCCCGCAGCGGCGCGTGTGTGCAGAGGGCGATCACGAGCGTCCCCGGCTCAATGAGCGAGATCGTGCCGTGCTTGAGCTCGCCCGCAGCATACGCCTCGGAATGGATGTAGGAGATTTCCTTGAGCTTGAGCGAGCCTTCCAAACAAAGCGCATAATCGATGTTGCGGCCGATGAAGAAGATATCCCGCAGGTTGAAGAAGAGCGAGGCCAGGTACTGCATCTGCTCCCGCTTCCCAAGCATGTGCTCCACAAGTGCCGGAAGCCCCTCGAGCGCGGACACTGCTTCATGGAGCGCCTCGTCCGTGAGCATGCCCCGCACCTGCGCAAAGTGCAGCGCGATCAGGTACATGACCGCAAGCTGCGTGCTGTAAGCCTTCGTGGTGGCGACGGCGATCTCCAGCCCGGCCCAGGTGTAAAGCACATCCTCGCTCTCGTTGGCGATGGCCGAACCCACCACGTTCACGACGGAGAGGATATGTGCGCCGCGCCGCTTCGCCTCGCGCAGGGCAAAGAGCGTGTCGAGCGTTTCACCGCTCTGGCTGATAACGATCACGAGCGTGTTTTCATCCACCACCGGGTCGCTGTAGCGGAATTCCGAGGCAAGCTCCACCGACACGGGCACATTCAGCATTTTGGAGAGCATGTACTGGCTCGTCATGCCCACATAGCTCGCCGAACCGCAGGCTACGATATATATTTTATTGATGGAACGGATCACGTCCTCCGTGATGTGCGCAAGCCCAAGGTCGATCCGCCCCTCTTTGATGCGGGGGCTTATGGTGTTGCGGATGGCCGCAGGCTGCTCCATGATCTCCTTGAGCATAAAATGCGCATAGCCGCCTTTTTCCGCCGCATCCACATCCCAGGCGATATGCTCCGGCGTTTTCTCCACAGGGTCGCCGAAGCGGTCATACACAGAAACGCCCGAGCGCGTGAGTACGGCAAGCTCCCGTTCATCCAGCCGTACGATCTCGCGCGTGTGCTTCAAAAGCGCCGGAATGTCGGAGGCGATGAATGTCTCGCCCTCCCCGAGGCCAAGGATGAGCGGGCTGTCCTTACGCACGGCGATGAGCATCTCCGGATGCTCTGCAAAGGCGATGCCGAGCGCATAAGAGCCGGTCAGAAGGGCTACCGCCTGCCGCACGGCCTTCACCGGGTCGCCATGGTAATAATAGCCATGGTAATAATAATCCACAAGCTGCGCCACGATCTCCGTATCCGTATCGGAACGGAACTCATAGCCATGCTCCGTCAGGAATTCACGCAGCTCCGCGTAGTTTTCGATGATGCCGTTATGCACCACCGCCACCCGCCCGCTGTGGGAAAGATGCGGGTGAGAGTTCACATCCGAAGGTTCGCCGTGCGTCGCCCAGCGCGTGTGGCCGATGCCCGCCGTGCCCGGCATGATGGCTCCGCCTTCCGTGCGCTCGAACAGGACGCGCAGGCGTCCCTTCGCCTTGCAGACAGAAAGCCCCTCTTTTCCAATGATGGCGAGACCCGCCGAGTCGTACCCGCGGTACTCCAGTTTTTCAAGCGCTTCCAGCAGCAGCGGCGCCGCCTGCTTATTGCCGATATATCCAACGATTCCGCACATGTTGTCCTCCTGAATGTTATGCGAACTTCCGGAAAAACGGGCGCGCCGGTTCTCCGGGAATTTTCATGGGGCACCCTGCCCCATTTTGGTATCATTATATTGCTTTTTATTAATTATATCATATTTTTCGTGCATATCATATTTTCTGCAAAAAAACAGGCTTGTCCTGCAGCAGTTGTTCTCTGTTCGCGCACAAATATGCGTATTCTGCGCTTGATTATAAATAATATATAATTTTTCTTGACAAGGCAGGCCCTGCATGGTAGTATCTTTAGCAATGAAACCGAATTGCTGCGCTTTGCAGCGGAAAGGAGCGCTTTATGTCAGCATTTTCCAAGGCATGTGTCTGCATGTGCGCTCCGCTCGCATGCGCCCTCATCCTTAGCAGCGCCGCCATCGTAACGATGGTCGGCGTATTCGTCGTTGTAGCGATTATTCTTGCTGTAGTAGGCATTATTATTCGCCACAGCGCTTTGCCGGGGAGAGCGGGCTGATCGCCATTGTATGCCAGGGCGGTTCCGGATCCTCGGAACCGCCCTTTTGCATAACAAATTAAATTATTTTATTTGAAGGAGAACAGTTCCCATGAAGAAGATCTTTGCACTGGCACTGGCCGCGATGATGGTCCTTGCCGCATTTGCAGGCTGCAGCAACGGCAATTCCGCCAAAGACGACTCGTTCGTAATCGGCGGCATCGGGCCCCTCACCGGCGACTATGCCACCTATGGCGTTTCCGTCAAGCAGGGCGCGGAGCTTGCAGTCAAGGAAATCAACGAGGCTGGCGGCATCAACGGCGTTCCCGTTACGCTGCTCTTCGAAGATGACCAGGTTGACGCAGAAATGGCCGTAAACGCTTACAACAAGCTGATGGATGACGGCATGGACGTTTCCCTCGGCGCAGTCACGAGCGGCGCGTGCATCGCGGTTTCCGAAAAAGCCCATGAAGACGGCATCCTCATGATCACCCCCTCCGGCTCCCAAGTTGAGTGCATCCAGTATGACAACGCCTTCCGTATCTGCTTCGCCGACCCCGAGCAGGGCGTGAACGCAGCGAAGTTCCTTGCGAACAACAACGTTGCAAAGAAGATCGCTATCATCTACGACAAGTCCAACGACTATTCCAACGGCTTCAAGGAAAGCTTCGTGGCCTCCGCTGCAGAGCTCGGCCTTGAGATTGTTTCCGAGCAGGCGTTCACCAACCAGTCCAACACCGACTTCTCCGTGCAGCTGCAGGCCATTGCCAGCACCGATGCGGAACTGATCTTCCTCCCCATCTATGCACAGGAAGCCGCCTACATCCTGACCCAGGCCAAGAGTGCCGGTATGGACCAAATCTTCTTCGGCGGTGACGGCCTTGACGGCATCATCGAAAAGATCGGTGCGGATAATATCGCTGCCACCGAAGGCCTCATGTTCCTCACCCCCTTCGACACCCAGGCCGACGAGCAGAACATCAAGTTCACCGCTGACTATCAGGCCGCCTACAACGCCACCCCCGACCAGTTCGCGGGCGACGGTTACGACGCCATCTACACCATCAAGGCTGCCGCTGAGCATGCTGGCGTAAAGCCCGGCGACAAGGACTTCAACGAGAAGATCATTGCTGCCATGACCGAGATCACCGTTGATGGCACCACCGGCACCATGCAGTGGGCCGCTGACGGCGCTCCCAACAAGGCCGCGGCTGTTGTCGTCCTCCATGACGGCGTTCCCTCTGCCTACGTTGGCAAATAACAGAACAGTCATAACGACCGGGGATGGGCGGGCATTCCGCCCGTCCCCATGCTTCACGAATTCCCGTTTCCCCTTTTCAGGAATTATCCATAAAGGAGTTTCCCCAACATGATGGATCTTATCGCGAACCTCATCAGCGGCCTGAGCCTTGGCAGCATCTACGCGCTCATCGCGCTTGGATACACCATGGTTTACGGCATTGCGAAAATGCTCAACTTCGCGCACGGCGATATCATCATGGTCGGCGCCTTCGCGGTGATCACGACCGTGTCCATGCTGGGCTTTCCGCCCGTTCTCGCGATTGCGGCAAGCATCGTCTGCTGCGTCGTGCTCGGCGTATGCGTAGAGCGCATCGCCTATAAACCCCTGCGCAAGTCCCCGCCACTCGCGGTGCTCATCACCGCCATCGGCGTGAGCTATTTCCTGCAAAGCCTCGCGCTGCTGATCTTCGGTTCCACGCAGCACAGCTTCCCCAAAGTGATCTCCGCGCCGGCCATCCAGCTCGGCAGCCTTACCATTCAGGGCAACATGCTCGTCACCCTCGCCGTCATGGTCGTCATCATGATCGGCATGAGTCTGTTCATCTCAAAATCCAAGACCGGTAAGGCCATGCGTGCCGTTTCCGAGGACCGGGACGCGGCGGAGCTGATGGGCATCAGCGTAAACCGGACGATCACCATCACCTTTGCCATCGGCTCCGCGCTCGCGGCCGTGGCGGGCGTGTTCTACGGCACGACATACGGTTTCATCGGGCCTTACACCGGCTCCATGCCGGGCATCAAGGCTTTCGTTGCGGCGGTGTTCGGCGGCATCGGCTCCATGCCGGGCGCGATGCTTGGCGGCATCCTCCTCGGCGTGATCGAAAACCTGGCCAAACGCTACATTTCCACAGAGCTTTCCGACGCGATCGTGTTCGCGGTGCTCATCATCGTCCTGATGGTGAAGCCCACCGGCTTGCTCGGCAAGCAAGTGAACGAGAAAGTTTGAGGTGACGGAAATGGATCTTATTAAAAAGAAGAAACCGCTTGCCGGCAACCTCGTTACCCTCGCCATCCTCTGCGCGCTTTTCGTCCTTGTGCTCATCCTGATGGAGGCCGGCGCGCTCACGCGGCACATCCGCTCCATGCTCGTGCCGATCTGCATCAACATCATCCTCGCCGTTTCGCTGAACCTGACGGTCGGCTTCCTCGGCGAGCTGACGCTCGGCCACGCGGGCTTCATGTCCGTGGGCGCATATGCGGGCTGCCTGTTCTCCATCGCCATGCAGAACATCCTGCCCACAGCCGTACGCTTCCCTCTCGCGATGCTCGTGGGTGGCCTCGTCGCAGCTGTGTTCGGCGTGCTCATCGGCATCCCGGTGCTGCGGCTGCACGGCGACTACCTTGCCATCGTGACGCTCGCCTTCGGCGAGATTATCCGCAGCGTCATCATCAACCTGGAGTTCACCGGCGGCGCAGCTGGCCTGAAGGGCACGCCGCAGGATTCCACGTTCGTGATCGCCTTCATCGTGGTCATCATCACGCTCCTTGTCATCATGAACCTGGTGAATTCCCGCCACGGCCGCGCCATCATGGCCATCCGCGATAACCGCATCGCAGCGGAAGCCTCCGGCATCAACGTCACCTATTTCCGCATGCTGGCCTTTGTGGTCGCCGCGTTCTTCGCGGGGGTTGCGGGCGTGCTTTACGGCCACAATCTCTCCATCCTTTCCGCCAGCACGTTCGATTACAATAAGTCCATCGAGCTGCTCGTCATCGTGGTGCTCGGCGGCATGGGCAGCATCCGCGGCAGCATAATCTCCGCGATCATCATCACCGTGCTTCCCGAAGCGCTGCGCGAGCTTGCGGACTTCCGCATGCTGATCTACGCGCTCGTGCTCATCGTGATGATGCTGCTTAACGCTTCCCCGCGCTTTGCGGCGTTCAAGGGCAAGCTGAATTACGGCGCGCTTGTGGACGCGATCCGCAGCAAAGCCAAGAAGGAGGGCAAAGCGCATGAATAAGATGGTACCCCTGCCGAGCCGCGCGATCGTACCGGAGCGCGATGCGGACAAGCTCCCGATTTTGGATGTACGCCACCTCGGCATCGATTTCGGCGGCCTTACCGCCGTGGATGATTTCAACTTCACCATGGGCCGCACGGAGATCGGCGGCCTGATCGGGCCGAACGGCGCCGGCAAAACCACGGTCTTCAACCTGCTTACGAACGTTTACCGCCCCACGCGCGGCTCCATTCTGCTCGACGGCATCGACACGCTCGGCATGAGCACCTATCAGGTAAACAAGCTCGGCATTGCGCGCACGTTCCAGAACATCCGCCTGTTTTCCAACATGACGGTGCTCGACAACGTGAAGGTCGGCCTGCACAACAGCACGAAAAGCAATCTGTTCGCCTCCGTGACGCACGGCTTCGGCTACCACAAGGCCGAGCGCAAGGCGAAGGAGCGCGCGCTGGAGCTGCTCTCTGTGTTCCACATGGAGGACCTTGCAAACGCGCAGGCGGGCAGCCTGCCCTACGGCGCACAGCGGCGGCTTGAGATCGTCCGCGCGCTCGCGACGGAGCCCGGCATCATGCTGCTGGACGAACCCGCCGCCGGCATGAACCCTTCCGAGACCGCGGAGCTGATGGAGAACATCCGCAAGATCCGGGATACGTTCCAGATTGCCATCATGCTCATCGAGCACGACATGAGCCTCGTCATGGGTATCTGCGAGGGCATCGCGGTGCTCAACTACGGCAAGATCATCGCCAAGGGCACGCCGGATGAGATCAAGTCCAACCCGGCCGTCATCGAAGCCTACCTCGGCAAGAAGGGAGCGTAACGCCATGATGCTCAAGGTTGACGATATCCATGTTTACTACGGCCAGATCCACGCCATCAAAGGCGTTTCCTTTGAAGTGCATGAGGGCGAGATCGTCTCGCTCATCGGCGCGAACGGTGCGGGCAAATCCACCGTGCTTAAAACGATCTCCGGCCTGATGCACCCGAAATCCGGCAGCATCTCCTTCCTGGGCGACGACATCACCCACGCGGAGGCCTACAAGCTCGTGAACCACGGACTTGCGCAGGTACCGGAAGGCCGGCGCATCTTCCTGCAGATGACGGTGCGCGAAAACCTCGACATGGGCGCATACACACAAAAGGACGTTTCCGAAGCTGACATCGACGATGTGTTCCGCCGCTTCCCGCGCCTGAAAGAGCGCGAAAAGCAGATCGCGGGCACGCTTTCCGGCGGCGAGCAGCAGATGCTTGCCATGGGCCGCGCAATGATGAGCCACCCGAAGCTGCTCATGCTGGATGAACCCTCCATGGGCCTTGCGCCGATTCTCGTCGAACAGATCTTCGACATCATCCGCGAATTCCACGCAGCAGGCACGACGATCCTGCTTGTGGAACAGAACGCAGGCAAAGCGCTTGCGATCGCCGACCGTGCCTATGTGCTCGAACAGGGGCGCATCACGCTCTCCGGCACGGGCGCGGAACTTGCCGCCAGCGACGCCGTAAAAAAGGCGTACCTGGGTGGCTGAAAACGCTATTTTCCCCTCCTCATTTTTGTGCTATGGCAAAACGCTCCGCGGCAATGCGGAGCGTTTTGCTCATGTGTGAGAAAAGTCGTCCATCCGGACTTTTTCAAGAATTTCCTAAGGACTGCCTGTGCCTGCATCTTCGATATTTTCCTGATGCGGGAATGCCCTCTTCAGAGATCGTCCGCGTCCTGCACGGGCTGCCCGCCATCCTCATCCATGCCGGTGTACCACCCCTGCACATCCGATGGGATCGGCGGCATATGCGCGCAGCGGAACGCGTTCGTCATGCGCTCCGGGCGTTCTGCGGTTGTCTTTCTTTTTACCATGCTGTTTCTTCCTCCCTGCGTTTTTGTTCTTATTATCCGCGTAAAGCGAAAAAGCATGTGCGGGCATTGCCGCGCGGAAAAACAAATTTAGCACGTCCCAACCACGATGAATTGTATCCGCGGTTGGAAGGTGATATAATATATTGTTGAAAATATGGGCGAATGCCCAAGCTTTTTGGAGGCAGAATGGATACGCTTTCTCCGACCGCCCGCACCTGGGCGGAAATCGATTTTGAGGCAATGCTGCACAATTTCAACATCGCAAGGCGCACCGGCAAAAAGGTCATGTGCGTCATCAAGGCGGATGCATACGGCCATGGTGCCGTGCGCTGCGGCCGCTTTTTGGAACGCCACGGCGCGGACGCGTTCGCCGTCGCCTGTTTGCAGGAAGCGCTTGACCTGCGTGCCGGCGGCATCACGAAGCCGATCCTCATCTTGGGGCACACGAGCGCGGAATTCGCTGCGCAGCTCGCGTCCCATACCATCACGCAGACGGTGGTGGATGAATCCGCCGCAGAAGAGCTCAGCGAAGCTGCAAAGGCCGCGGGCGTGACGGTGGATGTGCACATCAAGCTTGATACGGGCATGTCCCGCGCGGGGCTCCTTGCGCAAGGCGCGGAAAACGGCATGGAGGCCGCAAAGGCCGCAGAGCGCATCTGCCACCTGCCGCACCTGCATGTTACGGGCATGTACACCCATTTTTCCGTTGCGGACACGCCCTCCGAGGACGCTTACACCGCATGGCAGCTTGAGAATTACATGCGGGTTTATAATTATCTCTGCGAAAAGGGCCTCCGCCCGGAGACCTGCCACACGAGCAACAGCGCCTGCATCCTGTCCCACCCGGAAACGCAGATCGACATGGTGCGCGAGGGCGTGATCCTTTACGGCATGTATCCGGACAGCGCCCCGCAGCAGGGTGAGCTGCGCCCGGTGATGACGCTCAAGACCCGCGTCTCCCAGGTGCGCGACCTGCCCGCCGGCACGACCGTGAGCTACGGCCGCACCTATAAGAGCGAAACGCCCTTCCGCACGGCCGTAATGCTCGCAGGCTATGCAGACGGTTATCCGCGCAGGCTTTCCAGCAACACGACTGTCACCATCCGCGGCAAGCGTTACCCGCAGGTGGGGCGCATTTGCATGGACATGTGCATGGCGAACATCACCGGCGCGGATGAGATTGCCCGCGGCGATGAGGTCACGCTCATCGGCGGCGACTCCATCACCTGGGAAGAAGCAGCCGAGAAGGTCGGCACGATCAATTACGAGTTGACCTGCCTTGTGACGGCGCGCACCCGCCGGGTGTACCTTAACGAGGAGATATAAGGGGGGAACCCGCTGCTCCCCCTCTTCGTCAGCGCTGCGCGCTGCCATCTCTCCCGAAGGGGAGGCAAAAACGCTCCAATGCAGGCATAAATGGCATAAGGCGGGGCGATGTCCGACTCGCCGGGAGACGGCTCGCTGGATCAGCCTGTAGGCTAGCAGGGCATCGCCCCCTACACGCATATAACCCGCCAAGAGAATGAATGTAGGGGACGGCCTCCGGACGTCCCGCGGCATAAAGGAAATGTCGTCTGTATAAGGCGGGGTGTCGGGGACGCCGCCCCCTACACACAAAAACTGTTTATGTTTTGAAAAGGAGGAAACGCACATGCCCGTTTGGGGATGGATCCTGCTCGGCGCAGCCGCGCTGCTCCTTCTTTTCGTGTTCACCGTTGCGGCGCTCGTGGTGCGCTACCTGACGCATCAGCCCCGCGACACGCGCGAGGCTGCCGAGGCAAAAGAGATCGAACGCGGCAACCTGATGGCGGGCGAGCTGGACGCGCTCCCGCTCCAGGAATTCACCGTAAAAGGCTTTGACGGGCTCACGCTCCGCTGTGCCTGGCTGCGTTGCGGGAAAGAAACGAAGCGCGCAGCCGTGATCGTGCACGGGTTCGGCAGCCGCTATGAACATGTGCTCAAATACGCAAAGCTCTACACGGCGCGCGGCTATGACGCGCTGCTGTTCGACCACAGGCACTGCGGCGAGAGCGAAGGAAGCAAAACGACCATGGGCTACCTGGAGCGGCGCGACCTCGCACAGCTGATCGCCCTTGCACGGGCTGATAAGGGCGAGGGTGCGTTCGTCGGCATCCATGGTGAATCCATGGGCGGTGCGACGGTGCTGCTTGCCGCCTGCATGGAGGAACCGCCGGATTTCGTCGTTGCGGACTGCCCGTATGCGGATCTTACGGAGGAGACAAAGTACGATCTCCGTTACGAATGCCACCTGCCCGCATGGCCGTTCGTCCCTGCAACAAGCCTCATCATGCGCCTTTGCGCGGGGTTTTTCCTGAAGGACGTATCCCCGCTCCGCGAGATCGAATCACATGGCGGCCTGCCCGATGTGCCCATCCTGTTCGTGCACGGCACGGAGGATAAGCTCATCCCCTGTGCGGCAAGCAAGGCTCTTTACGCCGCAAAGCAGGGCAAAAAAGCGCTCTTCATCGTGGAAGGTGCGGAGCATGCGCGCAGCATCGTGCGGGCGCGCCCAAAGTATGCGGAAACGGTTTATGCGTTTCTCAATGAATTCACGCAGGAACCTTAAAAATCCAAACGGATTTAATTCAATATTCATTACAGGAGGAACCCATGAAGAAGATCTTTATCAGCGCAGACATCGAAGGCACTTCCGGCATCGCACACTGGAACGAGACCGAGCGCAGCATGCCTCACGACTACGACTATTTTGCCGGCCAGATGACCCGAGAAGTCACAGCGGCCTGCGAGGGCGCGCACGCGGCGGGCGCGGAGGAGATCCTTGTGAAGGACGCGCATGACAGCGGCCGTAACCTGAACCCCGCGAAGCTCCCTGAGTACGCGCGCATATTCCGCGGCTGGGGCTGCCACCCGTTCTCCATGATGTTCGGCCTCGACAAGAGCTTCGACGGCGTCGTGTTCACGGGCTACCACAGCGCGGCGCAGATGAACTGCAACCCGCTTTCCCACACCATGAACACCGGCAATAACTACGTGAAGATCAACGGTGAGCTTGCGAGCGAGCTGATGATCAACTCCCTCACCGCCACCTATGTGGGCGTACCGGTCTACTGCGTATGCGGCGACCGCGGCCTCTGTGAATGGATGCAGAGCGTGAACCCGAACATCGCCGCCGTGCCCACGAGCGAAGGCTTCGGCAACGGCACGCTCGGCATGCACCCCGAAGTGGCTGTAAAGACCATCAAAAAGACGGTGGAAGAAGCCATCCGCACCCACAAGCCGGAGGACTGCATGTTCCCGATGCCGCAGCATTTCGTGGCGGAGATCAACTTCAAAGAGCACACCCGCGCGACCCGCGGTGGTTTCTACCCCGGCGCGCAGCAGGTGGACAGCCGGACGGTACTCTTTGAGAGCGACGACTGGTGGGAAGTGCTGAAATTCTTCAGTTTTGTGCTGTAAATCAGTTGAACATATATCGGTTTATCATCGCTTAAAAGGCCTGAATATTCAAGAAAAAACTGGGAGCGCAGCGCGTTCCCAGTTTCGCTTCATAATAAAAAGCGGGTCATCCCTCTTTACACGCCCTTTCCGAGCGCACGCACCTGTGCGAGCAGGTCGGTATGGCTTGCCGCCTCCCCTGCATCAGTGATCCCGGTGCCGCGCACAACGCCTGCAAGGCGGGCCTTCTCAAAGCAGTCGATCCAGCCCTGCATGCCTTTCACGGCACCGTCCATGGCGCTTTCGTCGGCATCCGCAGCCGTTGCAAGCAGGTAGACATCGCGGAACGCATAATCGGAGGGAAAAAGCGGGTTGCAGCGGTCAAGCAGCGTTTTCATTTGGCCGCACATTTCATAGTAATAGACCGGCGTCGCAAAAGCGAGCACATCCGCAGCCTTGATCTTTTCCGTGATCTCCGGCGCGTCATCCCGGATCACGCATTTTTCCGTCTTTTGGCAGGCAAGGCACCCGACGCAGAATCCGATCTTCCGGCCGGAGAGGGACAGGAATTCCACATCATTCCCGGCTTCCTTCGCGCCCGCCGCAAATTCCTTCGCAAGGATTTCCGAATTGCTGTTTTTGCGCAGGCTGGTGGAGAGAACCAACACTTTTTTCATGCTTTACACCTCATATTTCCCTTTATTTTGCTTATTGTTTTGCTGAGCATCGCACCATGCGCCAATTATACAAATTAAAGTTCACTTTAAGTCAAGGCTGTTCATGCGGTTTATTTATGTGGGAAGGAGGTGTGAAATTGAAGGTGCAGCGCACCTTCACGGTGTAGGTCAAACCGAAACCGTTGTTCAATCACGCGGGACGTCCGGAGGCCGTCCCCTACATTCATCCTCTCAGCGGGTTATGTGCGTGTATAGGGCGGCGTCTCGCTAGCCGTCAGGCATTGACGGAGACGGGGATCTTCGGTTTTATCTTTTACCACCCAGCTTGCGGAGCGCCTTTGTGAATGCGGCCGGAAGGGCGTATTCCCCTTCAAGCGCAGCAGCGTCCGCCCAGATGAGCGGCAGGCCGCCTTCCGATGTGGTGTTCCCCAGTGCAATTTTCTTCGGCGCGGCGCATTCGATGCGGTAGCACGTCATGCGCCACTCCACATGCGTGAACACATGGGTATATTCCGCGGAGGCGGTGAGCCGAAGGGGCTTTGCGCCGAGCGCTTCCGCAAGGGAAAGCGCCGCCTGCGGCGAAAGTTCACCCGGGGTGTTGGGCAGCTCGGAAAGGCCGGCGAGCAGGCCGCTTTCCGGGCGCTTGCGGAGCGCCGTCCGCCCATCCTCCGAAATGAGAAGCAGCGCAGTATATGCTTCCGCGCGGCGCGGCTGTTTTTTTGTGCGCACGGGCAGAGCCTTTGCCGTACCGTGAGCGCGGCCGAGGCAGAGCGAAGCCGCCGGGCAGCTGCCGCACAGCGGTGTGCCGGTCGGCAGGCAGACGGTGGCGCCAAGCTCCATGAGCGCCTGCGTGAACGTTCCGCACTGCCCGGCCGGATAGGCTTGCGCAAGGGCAGCCCGAAGCGTGCGCCTTGCCGCGGGCGCATCCACATTGTCCGCACAGTTTGCAAGGCGCGCCGCAATGCGCAGCACGTTTCCATCAATGGCGGGCGTAGGCGCGTCAAAGCAAATGGACGCGATCGCGCCTGCGGTATATTCCCCGATGCCGGGCAGCGCGCGAAGCGCGTCATATTTACGGGGAAACACTCCGCCGTATTCGTTCACTATGATCTCCGCCGCGCGTTTCAGGCTGCGCGCACGGCTGTAATAGCCAAGGCCCTCCCAGAGCTTGAGCAGACGTTCTTCCGGCACGGCGGCCAAAGCGAAAACATCCGGCAGTGCGGAAAGAAAGCGGGCATAATAGCCAAGCACGGCCGCGACGCGCGTCTGCTGCAGCATGATCTCGGAGACCCACACGCGGTAAGGCTCCCGCGTTTCCCGCCAGGGGAGCGGCCGCGCGGCGGAAGCATACCAGGGCAGCAGAAGCGCAGGCAGTTCGCCGAACGGGAAGGAATCAAATCCGCTCATGCGCGCCCCCTTTGGGCGAGGATATGCGCCACCGCTTCCGCAAAGCCCGCGCCGCCGGGCAGCGAAGCCACATAAGGCGGCAGATGCGCCATGCGCCCGGCAAAAGGCGCGATGTTCGCCACCGCACAGGCGAGCGGAAACGCTTCAAACATCGGCTCATCGTTTGGGGAATCGCCGAAAAAGATGCTGTGGGCAAACGGGTCCTCCCGGAGCGCGGTGCGGAAAAGCAGCTCCGCCATGGAGCGTTTGTCATAATCGCCGAACCATGCGTTCACATGGATGGAACTGACCTTCGCGTGCGCGCCGTGCGCTGTGCAGACACGGCGGATCTCCTCCGCGGCGGAAAGAGGCAGGCGCGGCTCATCCTCGCAGAAGTCGATGGCAAGGTCGTATTTCCGGCAGAATTGATCCCGCGCAACGCGGCAGCCCGGCACGGCGGCAAGAACGGCTTCCCGCACGGCAGCAAGGCGCGTCTGCGCATCCGCCGGCGCATTCGGGTGGGTAAGTGTTTCCGGCCGCCCACCCTGCAGGCTATGCAGCGCAAAGGCTCCGTTTTCCCCGATGACCGCGCAGGCCGGCCACTCCCGGATGATGAGGTCACACCAGCCTGCGGGCCGCCCCGTGACGGGGATGAGCCGGAGCCCGGCATCGCTGAGCGCCCACATGGCGGAATAGGCCTCCGCCGTGAGCTTGCCCGCGGTGGTTATGGTATCGTCAATATCAAATAGAACAAAGCGGATGCGCGCGGCCTCCGCAGGGGTCATTTCCGAAACAGGGCGCATACTGCCTCCCGAAACCTGATTTTGTTTCATTAAAGCACATGCGCGGCCAAAAGTCCATGAAGGAAGATAGCACGTGATTTTACATACATTTAACTTTGCCTAACAGAATTTTTATTTTTGCTCGACAGTCCGTGATGATATAATTAAATTGAGGAAAAATGAGTAATGAGAATGTTAGAACGGAGTAAACTATGACGATTTCCCTGACAGATTTTCTTTCCCAGGTGTTCAGCAACCCGATGCTGGCCATCACCGTGGCGCTGACGCTTGGCGTCATCCTGGTCAACGGCTGGACGGATGCGCCGAACGCCATCGCCACCTGCGTTTCCACGCGCTCCATGCGCGCACCGAGCGCCATCATCATGGCAGCCATATTTAACTTCCTCGGCGTGCTCATGATGACGCTCATCAACTCCAAGGTCGCCATGACGATCTACAACATGGTGGACTTCGGCGGCAACACCCACGAGGCGACCGTCGCCCTCTGCGCGGCGCTCTTTGCCATCGTGGTGTGGGCCACGGCGGCATGGGCCTTCGGCATCCCCACAAGCGAGAGCCACGCGCTCATCGCCGGGCTTTCCGGCGCAGCCATCGCGCTGCATTCAAGCCTTGAGGGCATCAACTTTTCCGAATGGGTAAAGGTGCTCTACGGCCTCGGCCTTTCCACCGTGCTCGGCTTCGGGACAGGCTTTCTTGCAACGCGGCTCACGGAGCTCTGCTGCCGGAACATGAACCGCAGAAAAACCACAAGCTTCTTCAAGAAGGCGCAGATTGCAGGCGGCGCGGGCATGGCCTTCATGCACGGCGCACAGGATGGGCAGAAGTTCATGGGTGTGTTCCTGCTCGGCATCTTCCTTGTGAACGGGCAGAACACGACGGAGTTCAGCGTCCCCATCTGGCTGATGATCCTCTGCTCGGTGGTGATGGCGCTCGGCACGAGCATCGGCGGCTACCGCATCATCAAATCCGTGGGCATGGACATGGTCAAGCTCCAGCCCTATCAGGGCTTTGCGGCGGACGCGGGCGCGTCGCTCTGCCTGCTCCTCTCCTCGCTTACGGGCATTCCCGTGAGCACCACGCACACGAAGACCACCGCAATCATGGGCGTGGGCGCATCGCGCAGGCTTTCCGCGGTGAACTGGAGGATCGTCGGGGAGATGGCGCTCGCCTGGGTGCTGACCTTCCCCGGCTGCGGCCTGCTCGGTTTTATCATGGCCAAGCTTTTCATGTGGATCTTTTAAGCAGACATCAACGAGTTCAGACAAAGGAGTAAACGAACGTGAAACAATCCAGAGATCAGTATTATTTTGAAACCATGGCGCGCTGCGCCGGCTTCGGCGCAAAGGCCGCCGCATATTTGCAGGAATCGCTCAGCGGGTTCGATACCACAACGCTCGGCGCGCGCATCGAGGCCATGCACGCCATCGAGCACGATGCGGACATGCTCAAGCACGACATGATGGAGCACCTCAGCCGCGAATTCATGACGCCCATCGAGCTTGAGGACCTCGTCGCACTCTCGCAGGAGCTCGACAACGTGGTGGACTGCATCGACGATGTCATGCAGCGCATCTACATCCACAACATCACCGCCATGCGGGAGGATGTTCACGCGCTGACGGCGCTGCTCATCCGCTGCGTGGAAGCGCTCTGCGGCGCGGTGGGCGAGCTTGCGAATTTCCGCAAGTCCGAAACGATCCGTCCCGCCATCGTGGAAGTGAACTCCCTTGAGAGCGAAGCGGACGCGCTGTACCTCAAGGCCATGCGCCGCCTTTACACCACGGAAACGGACCCCATTACCGTGCTGAGCTGGACGCACCTTTACGAAAGCCTTGAAGGCTGTTTTGACGCCTGCGAGCATGCGAGCGACGTCATCGAAAGCGTCATCATGAAGAACAGCTGAGGCCGGAAGCTTTCGCTTTTTTGAGAACTATTTTGCTGATTAAGAACGGCGAATCGGAATTTGTGAGAATACAATGTATAAGTACCCCTCCCAATCTAAACAGGTTGGGAGGGATTGGAATTATAAGAAACTGCTTTATATAAAGGCTTAACAGTCGTAAGGAACTATAAGTCTTGTGGTTCGGGCAGAGAACGGTGTGACCGTGAAGGTCACGCCGTTTTTCTGCGTCCAAGGGTAGATTCTGCAATCATGGGTTCTGCCAGCACGGGGTTCTCCACCTCGT